>NZ_JBCLVL010000019.1:0-93542 GCF_048537895.1 Gordonia sp. CPCC 206044 | reverse complement strand
CCGAAGGATCTGGTCATCGTCGACGAGCTGCCGCGCAACGCCGGCGGCAAGGTGGTCAAGCCGTCACTGCGCTCGACCTACGGCAGCAAGGACGCCGGCCTGGCCGACTAGATCGCAGAGGGTTCGGTCATGACGCCCTGAATCGTCAGCGACGGACCGCGGACACGCCACCGGCGTGCCCGCGGTCCGTCGCTGTGTTCATCGGGCCACGACACGTCCCAAATCAGCAACTAGAACACGTTTCATTTTTGGCGCGAAGTGACTAGGGTCTCAGTAGGTTGTGTGCGTCTGTCGGGGGGTCGATCCGTCGGACGACGCGCGTGTCTATCGAGTGGAGGATGAGCAAAGTGAAGACCAAAGGTGCGCTCCTGCGAGAGCTGAACAAGCCGTGGGAGATCGAAGAGATCGAGATCGGCGATCCCAAGGCGCACGAGATCAAGATCCGGATGGAAGCCGCCGGCATGTGCCACTCCGATCATCACCTGATGACCGGTGGCATCCCGATGGCCGGATTCCCGATCCTGGGCGGACACGAGGGGGCGGGTGTCGTCGAGGAGGTCGGCGAGGGCGTGACCGACTTCGAGGTCGGCGACCACGTGGTGCTCTCCTTCATCCCGTCGTGTGGCAAGTGCCCCTCGTGTAAGGCAGGCCTGGCCAACCTGTGCGACATGGGTGCGATGCTCCTGCAGGGTGAGGCGGTGTCGGACAACACCTTCCGCATCCACACCGAGAAGGGCGAGAACGTCTACCCGATGACGCTGCTCGGGACCTTCTCGCCGTACATGGTGGTGCACGAGGCGTCCGCGGTGAAGATCGACAAGGACATCCCGTTCGAGGTCGCGGCCCTGTGCGGATGCGGCATCCCGACCGGCTACGGCTCGTCGACCCGTAGTGGCGATGTCCGGCCGGGCGAGGACGTCGCCATCGTGGGTGTCGGTGGCGTCGGCACGGCGGCCCTGCAGGGCGCGGTCATCTCCGGTGCCCGCCACGTCATCGCGATCGACCCGGTCGAGTGGAAGCGTGAGCAGGCGATGAAGTTCGGCGCCACGCACACCTTCGCGTCGGTCGAGGAAGCCGCGATGAGCATCGCGGAACTGACCCACGGCCACATGTGCCACAAGGTCATCGTCACCGTCGGCGAGGTGCACGGCAAGGATGTCGACACCTGGATGGGGATCACCGCGAAGGCGGGCACCTGCGTGCTCACGGGCATGGGCAACATGCTCGAGTCGGATGTGACCCTGAACCTGTCGATGCTCACCCTGCTGCAGAAGAACCTGCAGGGCACCATCTTCGGTGGCGCCAACCCCAAGCTCGACATCCCGCAGCTGCTGTCGATGTACCGCCTGGGCAAGTTGAACATCGAAGACATGATCACCCGTCAGTACCGTCTCGACCAGATCAACGAGGGCTACCAGGACATGCTCGACGGCAAGAACATCCGCGGCGTGATCCGCTACACCGACGCCGATCACTGATCGGCCGGGATCGCAGAGGTCCGAGATCGTGCAGCGCCGCTGATCGCCTAACGCACCGGACGGTAGTGTCGGGTGCTGTGTCGGCTCTTGATGCGTTAGCGGACTGGCCGGTCGACCATGTGTCGGCCGCAATCGTGACCACGAGTGGGGTCGCCGACGTGTTCGGCGACCCCACTCGTGTGTTCGAATTGGCCTCGGTCACCAAACTGCTTGTCGCCGAAGCGGTCCTGGTTGCCGTCGAAGAAGGAGCGGTCGACCTCGACGATGCGGCCGGTCCACCGGGGGCGACCATCGCGCATCTCCTGGCCCACGCGTCCGGCCTGGCGTTCGACGCGAATGAGATCGCCGCGCCGGTGGGTACCGCACGCATCTATTCGAGTGCGGGCTTCGAGGTCGTCGCCCAGACGGTCGAGACGGCAACCGGTATCGCGTTCGGGGAGTATCTGCACGAGGCCGTCTGCGAGCCGCTGGGGCTCGAGTCGACGGTGCTCGCCGGACCGGCGGGGCACGGCGCCCGCTCGTCGGTGGCCGACCTCTCTGCGTTCGCCGGTGAGCTCCTCGCGCCGCGCCTGCTGTCGGCGGAGTCGGCGGCCCGGGCGTCGACGGTGCAGTTCCCCGGACTCGACGGTTTCGTGCCGGGCTACGGCAAGCACCGCCCGAACGATTGGGGACTGGGGTTCGAGATCCGGGCCGAGAAGTCGCCGCACTGGACCGGCGCGCACAACTCGCCGCGGACCTTCGGCCACTTCGGGCAGTCGGGGACCTTCCTATGGGTCGATCCGGAGGTGGGGGCCGCCTGCGTCGTACTCACCGACCGGGCGTTCGGGGCCTGGGCCAAACCTTTGTGGAGCGAGTTCAACGACCGCGTCGTGGCGGGGCTGTGAAACGCGGTCGGCCATGGACGGACGACGGATCGCCGATGGACCGACGATGAATGCCTCGACAACGTTCCTGAGAAAACACTCCGGGAACTGGCGCAACACGCGCAACATGAGGCACAATTAGTCACAACTGTGTGATATCCGGTTGCGAAGAGGCGTTGGGGAAGACGTTCCTCGTCGAAACCGGAGGTGAAAAGGTGCGCAATCTGAACCAGTTTGCGGACATGACGACTGGAGTGGTGTACATCCACTCGGCGCCGGTGGCGCTGTGCCCGCATGTCGAGTGGGCTTTGTCGTCGACCCTGAATGCGCGGGCCAACCTGAAGTGGTCCGCGCAGGACGCCGACCCCGGGATGCAACGTGCCACCGTTGACTGGGCCGGCCCTGTCGGCACGGCCGCACGCCTGGTGACGGCGCTGCGCGAGTGGTCGTCGTTGCGCTTCGAGGTGACCGAGAACGCCAGCGACGGCGTCGACGGCGAACGCTTCAGTTACGTACCCGGCCTGGGTCTGTGGCGAGGGGCGACGAGCGCGAACGGCGACGTGACCATCGGCGAGATGCAGCTGCGTGCGCTGCTCGAGTCCCAACCCGACAGCATCGGGCTGGCAGGCGAGATCGAGGCCGCGCTCGGGACCGCCTGGGATGACGCGCTCGAGCCCTACCGCATGGGCGGGGCGGGCGCCGAGGTCACCTGGCTGCAGCAGCGGGTGGGGTAGCCGCCCGCCATACGAAAACCTTCCGGCGGTGACAACACGAACCGCCGAAACGAGATCCGACCCCGGTAGCGAACTACCGGGGTCGGATTGTCGGTGCTGGTCTCGATCCGCGTCGGGTCGCTGCGCTTGCTCGTCGCTACTCGACCGGCGGGGGCGTCACAGCGGGATGTTCTTGTGCCGTCCACGTCGGGCCGGAGCCGCGGCCAGTGCCTCGGCGATACGGCTGCGAGTGGTGGCCGGATCGATGACGTCGTCGACGACACCGATCGACTGTGCTCGGCCGACACCGCCGGCGATCGCCTCGTGCTCGGCGGCGAGACGGTCGTGCAGTGCCTCGCGCTCGTCCTCGGGTGCCGCGGCCAATGCCTTCTTGTGCAAGATGCCGACGGCCGCCTTGGCGCCCATCACGGCGACCTCCGAACCGGGCCACGCGAACACGGCGGTGGCGCCGAGCGCCCGCGAGTTCATGGCGATGTATGCGCCGCCGTAGATCTTGCGGGTCACGAGGGTGACGCGCGGGACGGTGCATTCGGCGAAGGCATGCAGCAGCTTGGCGCCGCGACGCACCACACCGTTCCACTCCTGTCCGACACCCGGCAGGTAGCCCGGGACGTCGGTGATGACGATCAGGGGGATGCCGAAGGCGTCGCACAGCCGCACGAATCGAGACGCCTTCTCGGCGCTCTCCGAGTTCAGGCAACCGCCCATGCGCAACGGGTTGTTGGCGATGACGCCGACGCTGCGGCCGGACAGCCTGCCGAAGCCGACGACGATGTTCGGCGCCCATTTCGCCTGCAGCTCTTCGAAACTCGAGATCTCTGTCTCGTTGTCGGCGGCGAGCTGGGTGTCGAGCAGCTGCTCGACGACCGGGTGGACGTCGTAGGCGCGGCGGTTCGATTCCGGGAGCAGGGCCTTGAGGTCGGTGTCGCCGGCCTCGGCCTGCTCGCGGTTGAACCGGCCCTGTCGACTGAACGTCGACACGAGGCGGCGTGCACGCCAGTAGGCGTCCGGTTCGGAGCCGGCCATGATGTGGCACACGCCGGATTTCTTGCCGTGGGTGAGCGGTCCACCGAGGGACTCCATGTCGACGGATTCTCCGGTCACGCTCTTGACCACGTCCGGGCCGGTGACGAACACGCGACCTTCCGGCGCCATGATGACGACGTCGGTCAGTGCCGGACCGTAAGCGGCGCCGCCGGCCGCGAAGCCGACGACGACGGAGATCTGGGGGACATACCCCGAGGCCCGCACCATGGCCTCGAACACGCCGCCGACCGCGTGGAGAGCTTCCACGCCTTCGGCGAGACGTGCCCCGCCCGAGTGCCAGATGCCCACGACGGGGGCCTGTTCGGTGATCGCGGTGTCGATCGCGTTGACGATGTGAGCACACCCGACCACACCCATGGCACCGCCCATCACGGTGCCATCGGTGCAATAGGAGACGGTGCGAACGCCGTTGACCAGGCCGCTGGCGGCCTGCACGCCTGACTTGTCGCGTGCGTGCAGCAGCGACATCGTGCCTTCATCGAAGAAGTTGGTCAGTCGGAGCAGCGGATCGCGGGGATCCGCGGCTTCCTCACGGCCGGTGATGGGAGCCAATGTGGTCATCGCTGCCTCCTGGTGTCGGGGTAAAGGGTGTCAGTAGCGACCGAAGGCGAGCGCTACGTTGTGCCCACCGAATCCGAACGAGTTGTTCAGTGCGTAATCGATCTGGCCGTAACGGGCTTCGCCCGCGACGACCTCGATGTCACACTCCGGGTCCTGGTTCTCGAGGTTGAGCGTGGGCGGGATGATTCCCTCTTCGACGCTCTTGATGGTGAGAACGGACTCCAGCGCCCCGACTGCGCCGATGGAGTGTCCCAGTGCCGACTTGGGTGCATAGACCGCCGCGTGCTGGCCGATCGCCGCATTGATACCCGCAGCCTCGGCCGTGTCGCCGATGGGGGTCGACGTCGCGTGCGCGTTGATGTGGGTGATGTCGGCCTTGGTCAGTCCCGCGGTCTGGATCGCGCGGGTCATGGCACGTGCGTTGCCCTGACCACTCGGATCCGGTGCGACCAGGTGGAACCCGTCCGACGTGATGCCCGCACCGAGCAGGCGTGCGTGGATGTGCGCACCGCGAGCCCTGGCGTGCTCCTCACGCTCGAGGATCAGCATCGCGGCACCTTCGCCGAACACGAAGCCGTCGCGGTCCTTGTCGAACGGTCGCGACGCACCCGCAGGGTCGTCGTTACGCGTGCTCATCGCCCGCATCATCGAGAACGCCGCGATCGGAATCGCGTCGATGTGTCCCTCGACGCCGCCGGTGACGACCATGTCCGCGTCACCCATGACGATGTGACGCCACGCGTGCGCGATGGCCTCGGCGCCCGACGAACATGCGGACACCGGGGTGATCACACCGGCGCGCGCGCCGATGTTGAGACCCGTGACCGCGGCCGGACCGTTGGGCATCGCCATCGAGACGGCCAGCGGGGAGACCTTGCGGTAGTTGCCGGACTGTTCGATCGCCTTGACGGCATCGACCATGGCGTCGCCGCCACCTTGCCCGGTGCCCAGCACGACGGCCAGACGGTCCGGATCGACCTCGGGCTCGCCGGCTTGCGCCCACAGTCGTTTGCTCATGACATGAGCGATGCGCTCGACGTAGGCCATCCGGCGTGCCTCGACGCGAGACACCTCTTCCGAAGGATCCTTGACCAGGCGTCCGCCGACGCGGCACGGCAGTTCGCCGTACTTCGTCACGAACTCGTCGGTCAACTCGCGGATGCCCGACTCACCCGCCACCAGTTTCTTCCACGTCGTGTCGAGATCCTCGCCGAGCGAGGTGGTGGCCACCATGGAGGTGACCACCACACTCGGAAAGTTCCCGCCCAGCGTGGAGTATTCGCGGAGGGAAGGGGAGCTCACGAGTTCTTGTCTGCCTCGACCTGGGCGGCGATGGCTGCGGCGGCCTCGGGGTTCTCGGCCTCGAGCTTCTGGATGTAGGCGACTGCGTCACCGACGGTGCGCAGGCCGGCCAGATCCTCGTCCGGGATCTTGACGCCGTACTTGTCCTCGGTCTGGACGGCGATCTCCACCATCGACAGCGAGTCGATGTCGAGGTCGTCGACGAAGGACTTCTCCAAGGTCACCTCGGACGGCTCGATGCCGGTGACTTCCTCGATGATCTCGGCAATGCCGGCAATGAGTTGTTCCTGGGTGGCGGCCACTGTGTGGTTCCCTTCTTCTAGCTCTGGTGAGCTTCTTGCTCTGTGTTGATCTCCGGAGCACTCACGGACTCCCCGCCCGTGAATGCTTGGACAACCGGGTGATCCGGTTTCCGGGGGTCACGGCACGCGCCGTGACCGCTATCCAAGCTCGGTGATGTTGTCGAGGTCGTCGGGTGTCTTCAGCGCCAGCGTCGGCGTTCCCTTCAACTCTCGTTTCGCGATACCCACCAGCGTGCCGGCGGGAGGCAGTTCGACGACGGCGGTGGCGGAGTGCTCGCGTAGATAGGCGGAGCAGAGATCCCAGCGCACCGGTTTCGTCACCTGGGCCACTAGTTTTGTCAGTGCTTCGGCGCCATTCGTTACAGGCTGGCCGTCGGAGTTGGACAACAGCGTCCGGTTCGGGTCGGCGGGGGTGATGTTTCCCGCGGCAGTGGCGACGGCATCCTGGGCCGGAGCCATGTACTGCGTGTGGAACGCACCCGCCACGGCCAGTTTACGGGTTCGGGCCTTCTCCGGTGGGTTGGCGATCAGCGCCTCGATGGCCTCCACCGATCCGGCGGCCACGATCTGGCCCGCCGCATTGCGGTTCGCGGGCACCAGGTCCAGTTCGTCGAGACGGGCCAGCACGGCTGTCTCGTCGCCACCGAGGACCGCGGCCATCGTGGTCGGTTCCAGTGCGCAGGCCTTGGCCATCTCGGCGCCGCGAATCGCTGCGAGCGTCACGGCCTCGTCGGGCGTGATCACCCCGGTGATGGCGGCGGCGGCGAGTTCACCCACCGAGTGGCCGGCCACAACGGTGTCTGCGGGGATCTCCGATCGTGTGGACAGCTCCGCGTAGGCGAGCAGCGCGGAGGCCACCACGAGCGGCTGGGTCACCGCGGTGTCGGTGATCTCCTCGGCCGTCGCCGTGGTGCCGAGCCGTTCCAGATCGAGTCCGGTGAGCTTCGACCACGTGGCGAGTTGGTCGCGTGCGCCGGCCAGCTCCAACCACGGGGTGAGCATGCCGGCCGTCTGAGAGCCCTGTCCGGGCGCAAGCATCGAAAGCACGTGACCAGAGAACACCGTCAAGACCCGTTTTGTGGGTGTTGAGGCCCATGAACCTTAGCGTGGGGATTTGTAGGGTTCCCACAAACTTGATCTAGAGCGTACCTGGTTCGTCATCACTCCGAGATGCGTTACAAAATCGTGGCCTGGCAAGTCCCATCTGCGAAAACGGGATTCTCCGCCTGTTACTCATGTTTCCTGTGTGGCGCGTGATCGCAATTCGTTTTGGAAGTGTGTCAAACGACCTACAGTCGCTGCGATTCGTAGAACGTAAGCATCACGAGGGTTAGTTGGATCACGTCCTGTGATTTCTGCAATCTTCTTCAGCCTGTAACGAACCGTATTTGGATGGATATACAGTACGCGGGCGCAACTTTCTACAGAGCCGCCCGAGTCGAGGTATGCCTCGAGAGTGGCGTTCAACGTGCTGCCGCCCTTGGCCAACGGGGTGACCAATCCGTCGTTGAGCGCGGTGATCGCCGCGGTGTCCCCGTTGAGGGCGCGCTCGGGCAACAATTCGAGGCTGTGGACCGGTCGCGGCGCGTTCGGCCACCCGATCACCGCGGAGATCGCCGACATCGCCTCGGTGGCGCTGGCATGTGCGGTCCCGAGGTTCGGCATGGTGGGTCCGATCACCACCGGGCCGTCGGCGAAGTGGGTCAGCAGATCGGTGACGAAACGTTCGGTGGCGCGAACCTGTCCGCTGACGATCGCGACGAGGAACGTGCCCTGAACCACCGACAAGGCCGACCTGTCGTACTGCTTGGCCGTGTTGTGGATGGCCAACGGCACCGAGACGTTCTGTTCCGGCGGGGGAGTCCCGACGATGACGGTGGCCGGCGCATCGGAGTCCCAGTTCAGGGCGGCCGCGCGGGACAGCAGCTGTGGCCCGGTGTCGCCGCGGACCACGGCGTCGACGACCAGCGCCTCCATCCGGGAGTCCCAGGCACCCCGGGACTCCGCCGCCGACGCGTAGATCGATGCCGCGGCGAATCCGATCTCCCGGCCGTAGCGCAGGACGGATTCGGTCAGGGCGCGCAGTTGGGCGTCGTTGCGGGCCAGCAGCGGCAGCCACTTCTCGAAGAACTCCATGGCCACACGGACCATCTCGACGGTCTGCAGCAGCGTGATGCGTCGAGCGAGGTCCTGCGGGACCACCTGGAAGGCCTGCACGGTGAACTTGACGTTGCCCTCCGGATCCTGGATCCATTCGACAAAGTTCACCACCGCGGTCTGCACCACGAGTTGGACGCTGGCGCGTTGGGCCGCGTCGAGGTCGTCGAAGTAGGGCAGCTGATCGGCCATCGAGTGCACGGCCTCGGTGGCGAGTCGACCGCTGTACTGCTTGACCCGCCGCAGCAGGGTGTCGGGCAACGCGTCGTGCACCGTCGCGGGCGCGGGAACGTGCGCCCCGCGCTCACCGAACACGTCGGCCATCGGTGGCTCGGGGCTCAGGTGGGGGTCGGACACGGTTTCAATGTAGTCCGATCGGATTCGTCCTCGGGGAGCGGCGAGTTGCCGCGCCTGCGATAGCGCAGACGCGGCAACTCACGACGGTCAGGCCACGCCGGGATCGCTCGTCTGCTCGGGTGCGGCCGCGACGTCGGTGATCTGGTACCGCTCGGCGGCCTGCGCCGCGGTCGTGAACGGGATGCTGCCGTCGCGGGCGAGTCCGACCAGGACGGCCACCACGATCGACTCGGCGTCGACGTTGAAGAACCGGCGCGCGGCCGGACGCGTGTCGGAGAACCCGAAACCGTCGGTGCCCAGGGTCAGATACGTGCCCGGTACGTAGGCACGGATCTGTTCCTGTACGCCGCGGGTGAAATCGCTCACCGCGATCGACGGTCCCGACGTCTCGCCGAGGACATCGGTCAGGTACGGACGCGGATGGGTCGCACCGGGCTCGCGGACGGCGAGCCGATCGGACTCGATCCCGTCGCGTGCGAGTTCACTCCACGACGTCACCGAGTACACGTCGGCTGCCACGTCCCACTCGTCGACGAGGATCTGCGCCGCCCGCAGGGCATCGGGCATCGTCACCCCGGACACCAGGATGTTGGCGCGCAATTGCTTGCCCTCCGGTGCCGCCTGATAGCGGTAGATGCCTTTGAGCACGCCCGCGACGTCGAGGTTCTCCGGCTGCGCCGGCTGACTGATCGGCTCGTTGTAGACCGTCAGGTAGTAGTAGATGTTCTCCGGGTTCTCGCCGTACATCCGCTCGAGGCCCGCGGCGATGATGTGCCCGAGTTCGTAGGCGAAGGCCGGGTCGTAGGCGACGACCGCGGGATTGGTGGCGGCCAGCAGCGGCGAGTGACCGTCGGCGTGCTGGAGACCCTCACCGGTGAGTGTGGTGCGTCCTGCGGTGGCGCCGATGACGAACCCGCGTGCCATCTGGTCACCTGCCGCCCAGAAGCTGTCACCGGTGCGCTGGAACCCGAACATCGAATAGAAGATGTACAGCGGGATCATCGGCTCGCCATGCGTCGAGTACGACGTGCCGACGGCGGTGAACGAGGCAGCCGATCCGGCCTCGTTGATGCCCTCGTGCAGGATCTGCCCCTCCGCGCTCTCCTTGTAGGCGAGCATCAGCTCGGCGTCGACCGATGTGTAGAGCTGGCCGTTGCGGTTGTAGATCTTCAGGGTCGGGAACCACGAATCCATGCCGAAGGTGCGGGCCTCGTCCGGGATGATCGGCACGATGCGCTTGCCGATCTCCTTGTCGCGCAGCAGATCCTTGAAAATGCGCACGAGCGCCATGGTGGTGGCCACCTGCTGGCGACCCGAACCCTTGGCCGCGGTCTTCAACGCCGGGGCGAGATCGGGCTTGAGCGCCTTGGCCTCGCTGCGTCGCGACGGCACGAAACCGCCGAGCTGCTTGCGACGGTCGAGCATGTACTCGATCTCCGGTGAGTCCATGCCCGGGTGGTAGTAGGGCGGGAGATACGGATTCTCCTCGAGCTGCGCATCCGAGATCGGGATGCGCGTGCTGTCGCGGAAGCTCTTGAGGTCGTCGAGCGTCAGCTTCTTCATCTGGTGGGTCGCGTTACGGCCTTCGAAGTGCTTGCCGAGCGTGTAACCCTTGATGGTCTTGGCCAGGATGACCGTCGGCTGCCCCTTGTGTGCCAGCGCCGATGCGTAGGCCGCGTAGATCTTGCGATAGTCGTGGCCACCTCGCTTGAGATTCCAGATCTGCTCGTCGGTCATGTTCCGGACGAGTTCCTTGGTGCGCGGGTCGCGGTTGAAGAAGTACTCGCGGACGAACGCGCCGTCGTTGGCCTTGTAGGTCTGGTAGTCGCCGTCGTTGGTGCTGTTCATCAGGTTCACCAGCGCGCCGTCCTTGTCGGCGTGCAGCAGGGAGTCCCACTCGCGACCCCACACGACCTTGATCACGTTCCATCCCGCGCCGCGGAAGAACGATTCGAGCTCCTGGATGATCTTGCCGTTGCCGCGGACCGGGCCGTCGAGGCGCTGCAGGTTGCAGTTGATGACGAAGGTCAGGTTGTCGAGTCCCTCGGTCGCCGCGAAGCTGGCGAATCCACGCGACTCGGTCTCGTCCATCTCGCCGTCACCGAGGAACGCCCACACGTGTTGATCGGAGGTGTCCTTGATGCCGCGGTCGTGCAGGTAGTGGTTGAACCGGGCCTGGTAGATCGCGTTCATCGGGCCCAGTCCCATGGACACCGTCGGGAACTGCCAGAACTCGGGCATCAGCCGCGGATGCGGGTAGGAGGGCAGTCCGCCGCCCTCCCCGGCGTGGCTGTGTTCCTGCCGGAATCCGTCCATGCGGTCGGTGCCGAGGCGGCCTTCGAGGAATGCGCGGGCGTAGATGCCCGGCGACGCGTGCCCCTGGATGAACACCTGGTCGCCACCACCGGGATGGTCCGGACCGCGGAAGAAGTGGTTGAAGCCGACCTCGTAGAGCGACGCCGACGACGCGTAGGTGGAGATGTGGCCGCCCACGCCGACTCCCGGGCGCTGCGCGCGGTGGACCATGATGGCGGCATTCCATCGGATGAACTGCCGGAACCGGCGTTCGATCTCCTCGTCGCCGGGGAACCACGGCTCGTTCTCGGTGGGAATGGTGTTGACGTAGTCGGTCGAGGTCAGTGCCGGGATGGAGACGCGCTTCTCGCCGGCACGTTCGAGCAGGCGGAGCATCAGGTAGCGGGCGCGCTGCGGGCCTGCGTGGGCGAGCAGATCGTCGAACGACTCGAGCCATTCGTCGGTCTCGTCGGGGTCGATGTCCGGCAGGTACGACGCGACGCCCTCGCGGATGACACGGACGCGTTTACGATCACCGCCGGCGGCGTCTGCGGGTCCGGCGCCGTTGAGCTGTGTGGTGGTCGTCTGCTCTGCCTGTTCGGTCACTGTTATGCCTACTCCCTCGATCGGCCGGGTGCACGGTGGTGTCCGGCGTGCGATGACACGGGTGGCCGCTCCCATGATGTCGGGACCGCGGCATCCCTCCCTTCATCGTGCCCCATGTCACTTCCGATGGCATGAGGTGGTCGACGTTGCCCTCAGGTGCCCCGACCTGCGGTAGCGTTTCACTGCTTGTTACTGCAGGGTCAGGAGGGTTATGGGGTACGCGAGGCGAACACGTGCCACCGGGCGCATCGGGATGCGTGCGGGGGTGGCGTCGTCGACGCGTGTCGCAGCCGTGCTGTCTGCCCTGGTCATCGGCCTGTCGGGCTGTGCGATGACCGTCGACGGGCAGGGCGGCCCGGTACCCGGGGACGTCGATGCCTACCGGTCGGATCTCATGGTGTCGCGTGCGGCCGACGCACGTGTCGCGGGAGCCGAGCTGTGTCGCGAGGCGATGTCGTCGATGGTCGTCATGGTGCGTGGCTACAACGCCTTCATCCGCAGACTCAACGATGTGGACAGCTACGACCGGGTGGGCGACCTCGACGAAAAGGCCCGCGCCAGTCTCATCGCGGGTGCCGATCTGATCCGCAAGAAATTGACCTCGACGGTGTCCGGGGACACCGCCGAACCCACCAACCAGTTCCTCGATTCCACCGGACGGCTCAGTGCCGCCATCGGAAAACAGCAGCTGGCGGGGCTGAATGCGATTGCCGCCGAATGGACGCGGGACAAGCAGGCTGTCCTGAACCGATGCGCTCCCTACCTGCCGTTACCGCCCACCGCGGGGGCATCGGCAGTCCAGCCGTCGACATCGTCGGGGCCCGTCCCGGCCACGCCTTAGTCGATTGACGGACACGTCTTGTGTCTGCCCTCTGTTCGGGTTGCGCTTCCACCAATTAGGCTGTTCCCTAAGCTGACAGTCGAATTCACTAGAGCGTCGAATGAAGTAGGGGCAGGAGGTCGCACGCGGTGGTAGCCGCCACAGAGTCCAGCAGCGCTGGGGGCAGTAGCGCCCACAAGCTCGGATTCACGTCCGGCATGGTGGTGCAGGAACTCGGTTGGGACGAGGACACCGACGACGAACTGCGGGCCGACATCGAGGATGTCATCGGCGAGGAGATGCTCGACGAGGACGCCGACGATGTCATCGACGTGGTCGTCCTCTGGTGGCGTGACGACGACGGAGATCTCGTCGATGCGCTGATGGACGCGATCGGGCCCCTTGCCGACGACGGGTATGTCTGGGTCTTCTCACCGAAGACCGGAACCGATGGTCATGTCGACCCCAGTGAGATCGCCCAGTCGGCGCCGACCGCGGGTCTGACGCAGACCAGCGTGGTCACTCTCGGTAATTGGTCGGGATCACGGCTGGTACAGCCGAAATCCCGCAAGCGCGCATGACCGACGGGGCCGTCGCACCATCACATTCGCCACTGGCCGTCGGGGATGTCGCGCCCGAGTTCGAGTTGCGCGACCAGAACATGCAGCGCGTCTCGTTGTCGGCGCTGCGTGCCGACGATCAGGTGCTTCTGGTGTTCTTCCCGCTGGCGTTCACCGGGACCTGCCAGGGCGAGCTGGGGTACATCCGCGATCATCAGCCGGAGTTCATCCGCGACGGTCTGCGTACGGTGGCGATCTCGGTCGGTCCGCCGCCCACGCACAAGGTGTGGTCGTCGGCGCAGGGTTTCCTGTTCCCGATCCTGTCGGATTTCTGGCCGCACGGTGACGTCGCCCGTGGTTACGGCGTGTTCAACGATGAGGCCGGATACTCCAACCGCGGCACGTTCCTCGTCGACCGCGACGGGATCATCCGGTTCTCCGACGCGGTGGGACCCGGCGAATCGCGGGGCCCTCAGCTGTGGGAGAAGGTCCTCGACACGGCCCACTAGGTCCGTGTCGGCAGCGGGCGGGCTCGGTCGGTATCGGTGCGCCCGACGTTCACGCGGGTCCAGCAGGCAAAGCTGTGTGATGCTTCACCCAGCTTTGCCTGGACGGTCCTCGGGAGCGGTCGGCCGGGCCGCGGTCGGGCGGTTTGGGGTCTGGCAGGATAGCCGTTACATTCATTTCTTGGTGTCGGCCGGTGCTCGGGTACCGGGGACATCGTCGGCGCGTATAGCTCAGCGGTAGAGCTCTGGTCTTACACACCAGCGGTCAGGGGTTCGAATCCCTTTGCGCGCACCACAGCACCACAGCACCGGCATCCCCGCATCCGGCATCACACCCGTCTCCCGATGGCGACCGTTGCGAAGAACTCGTCCGAGGAGGCGAGGTCCGTCGCGAGTCCGGCATCGGCGAGTGCCGTCGTCGTCAGGTCGGCCTGACCGGGGCTGGTCTCGATCAGGACGTACCCGCCGGGACGTAACCAGTCACCGACCTCGACGGCCACGCGTCGATGTATCTCGACGCCGTCGGCACCACCGTCGAGGGCGGCGCGGGGTTCGTGGTCGCGGGCCTCGGGCGGCATCAGGGCGATCTCGTCGGTCGGGACGTACGGCGCGTTGACGACGACGACGTCCACCGTGCCGCGCAGCTCCGGCGGCAGCGCGGCGAACAGGTCACCGCACACCGCCCGGCCCCCGACCGGGCCGAGATTGCGGGTGGCGCAGGCGACCGCGACCGGATCGAGGTCGGCTGCGTGCAGGACGACGCCGGGCACCTGCTCAGCGAGAGCCCGTCCCACGGCCCCGGAACCGCAACAGAGGTCGACGACGGTCGCGCCGTGCCGTGTTCGTGAAACACCTTGCTCGACAAGGAAAGCCGTCCGTTGTCGCGGCACGAAGACGCCGGGGTCGATCTCGATGCGCAGCCCGCAGAACGAGGTCCACCCGAGGATCACCTCGAGGGGGACGCCGTCGGTGCGGCGCGCCACGAGAGCTTCGAGGGCGGTGTCGTCGGCGGCGTGGGCGATGAGCAGGTCGGCCTCGTCTTCGGCGAAGACGCAGCCGGCGTCACGCAGGACGCTCACGGTGTGGGCGACGAGTCGGGGGCTCGCGATCATCGGGGCTCGCCGATGGCGCGGCGGTAGCGCGCCGCCATGTCGTCGTGATGGCTCGCCACGGCACGGCACTCGTCGACCAGTTCGGCGGGCCCGATCACGGTGAACTCGGCGTCGAAGGCGTGCAGCCACCGGGCGAGGCTCGCCAACGACGAGCTGAACATGGTCAGTTCGCAGTTCTCGTCGTCGCCGGCCTCGATCGTGCCCCACGCATCGTCGACCATGGGCGCCACGACGTCGAGGGGAGCGTGCACGCGGATGCGCGCCGAGGCCTTGCGGAACACCGCGCCCAGACTGCGTTCCAGATAGCCGGTTGCGCCGCCGTCGGGTAGCGGGCGTGGCGTGAAGCGTGGGCCGGTGGGTGTCTTGGGTTGCATCCGGTCGACGCGGAACGATCGCCAGTCCTCGCGGGCGAGATCCCACCCGACCAGATACCACCGCAGACCGCTGCGTACCAGCCGATACGGTTCGACCTCCCGCCGACTCTCGGTGCCGTCGCCGCGCCGGTAGTCGAAACGTAGGCGTTCGGTGCGGTGGCAGGCGGTGGCGATCTCCGACAGCACGTCGCCGGACACCGGGTTGCGGTGCTCGCGGGGGACCGCCTCCATGGTGAGGGCGTCGAGTCGGTGTCGCAGCCGCGACGGCATCACCTGGCGCAGCTTGGTGAGTGCACCGGCGGACGCCTCGGCCATGTCGGCGACCGACCCGGTGGTGATCTCGTTGAGGCCCAACGCGACCGCGAGCACCTCCTGGTCGTCGAGCAGCAGGGGTGGCATCTCGGCGCCGGCGCCGAGCCGGTAGCCGCCGCCGACCCCGACGGTGGCGTCCACGGGATAGCCGAGCTCGCGGAGTTTGTCGACATCACGGCGAACGGTGCGGGTGGTGATCGAGAGCCGCTCGGCGAGCTCGGCGCCCGACCATTCGCGGCGCGCCTGCAGCAACGTGAGCAGTGCGAGCAGGCGCGCGGACGTTTCCAGCATGGGTCTATGGTGCCGTGGATCGCGGACGATTGTTGTCCGGAATCCCGCGGTGGGCCCTAATTGCGACCGGCTCAGTCGGGTGCGGCGAGGTTGAGGTCGTCGGGATGTGCACCGACGCGTTCACCGGTGTCGAGGGCGTCGATCGCGGCGAGGTCGTCGGCGTCGAGATCGAAGTCGAGGACGTCGATGTTCTGGGCGATGCGCTCGTCGTGCACCGACTTCGGGATGACGATGATGCCGTTCTGCAGGTGCCAGCGGATGATGACCTGCGCGGGCGACCGTCCGTGGCGCTGAGCGACGCGGGTGATGGCCGGATCGGTGAGCAGCGTGTTCGGCTTGGAATCGGCTCCCCAGCCCGCGCCGCTGCCGCCGAGCGGGCTCCACGCCTCCACCGCGATTCCCGCATCGGCACAGAACGTCCGGAGTTCATGTTGTGCCAGTCGCGGATGTAGCTCGACCTGGTTCACCGCCGGGGCCTGGCCGGTGGCCTCGATGATCGTGGTCAGGTGGTGTGGTTGGAAGTTCGACACCCCGATCGAGGTGGCCTTGCCCGCTTGCTGGATCTCGATGAGCGCCTGCCACGTCTCGACGAGACGCTCGGTGTTCTGCAGGGGCCAATGGATCAGGTAGAGGTCGACATGGTCGAGGCCCAGCCGCTCGAGGCTGGCATCGACGGCCCCCAGGGCACGTGCGTGACCGTGATCGGCGTTCCACAGTTTGGTGGTCACGAAGACGTCGGATCTCGCCACCCCCGACGCGGCGACACCGCGTCCCACCGCGGCCTCGTTGCCGTAGGCCGCGGCGGTGTCGATGTGCCGATACCCGGCCGTGCCGATCGCGTAGCGGACGGCGTGTTCGGTGTCGGCCTCGTCGGCCTGCCACACTCCGAGCCCGAGCTGGGGGATGAGTGCTCCGGTCGAGAGTTCGATGGTGGGGAGATCGGTGCTCATGGCTCCAGGCTAGACATCCGACCGCGACTCCCGATGCGCTACGACGACCCCCGGAACGGGTGGGTCATGAAGAACAGCCAGATCAGCCTGGTCGCGTCGATGGTGTCACTGATGTTGCCGGCGACCGCGTTGCCCGAGGATCCGGGCCATCGGTGGGTGCCGCCGTTGATCCGGTAGTGGATCACCGAATGCCCGGTGGCGCAGAACGACCAGGAGAAGCGCTCGACGACGGGGTTCACCGGAAGGACGAGCGGGGCCGGAGCGCAGCCTGCCCGCTGCACCCAGCGCTGCAACCATGCCGACGACGAGAGGTAGCGCGTGCCGAACCTGCGGCCGCCGTTGTAGCCGATGACACGGTCGGAGGTGCCGTGGAAGTCGACCAACGAGACGGGCGGACCGTTGCGACATCCGGCGACGGCGCCGACGTAGACCGCCGCGCTGATGGTCGCGAACGCGGCGAATCGAGTCGGCATCCGGCAGGCCAGCAGGGCGACCAGACCGCCGCCGTTGGAACGACCGATCGCGAACGTGCGGGTCGCGTCCACGCACGCTCCGGCCCACACCGACCGGAGGATGGCCCGTGTGAACGCGACGTCGTCGGCCTTGCGTGACGCGTACGGTGCGCTCTGCCATGCGGTCGTGTTGTCGGTGCCGCGCAGCGCATTCGGGTAGACGACCACGGCGGGCAATCCGGACAGTCCGGTGTAGCGCTCGAACACGGGGCCCTTCTCCGCATGGCCGTGGAAGGCGATGACGAGCGGGATACGGGTCAGGCCCGTGTAGGTGGACGGGAAGTGGACTCGGTAGGTGCGGACCACCCCGCCCACCGTCACCGACCGTGTGATCGTGCCGCCCGGCTTGGCCGCCCAGCGGCCACAGGCGCCCGCCGAACCGGCGCCCGGGACCGCCGCTGCACGTGGTGCATTCACCGACCATCCGATCCCGGCTGCGCAGATCGACGTCGACACCACGAGCGCGCACCACAGGGCCGCCCAGCGTACGGACACGGATCGAGGCCCCTTCGACACCCGGCCCACGATAGTTGGCCGAACCCCGCCCGGTGCCCGCTCCGCACAGAACGGGGTTTCTCACGTCCACCGCGCTCGCCGTCTGAGATGCTGACCCGGTGACCACCGCCCGCCGCCGCGCCCTCGTCCTGGTCTCCGTGATCGCCGTCGCGGTGGCGATCATCGGCAACACCCCGACCGCCCACGCCGCACCCGCGACCCTGCCGGACGGCTTCCTGTGGGGAGTGAGTTCGTCAGGCTTCCAGAGTGAGGGTTCCTCGCCCGACAGCAACTGGCGTCGGTACATCGAGCAAGGCAAGACCGACGATCGGATCGGCAGTTCGGTCGACTTCCGGCACCGCTACCGCGACGACATCGCTCTCGCTCAACGGCTCGGCGTGAAGGTCTACCGTGTCGGTGTCGAGTGGGCGCGCGTCGAGCCGCGCCCAGGCGTGATCGACCGAACCGAACTCGCGTATTACGACTCGGTGATCGCGGCGATCGTGGCGGCCGGGATGCGGCCGATGATCACGCTCGATCACTGGGTGTACCCCGGCTGGGTGGAGGACCGCGGCGGTTGGGCCAACCCGTCGACCCCATCGCTCTGGCTACGCAACGCACGCCGGATCGTCGACCGCTACAGCCGTTTCCACCCGTTGTGGATCACCATCAACGAGCCGGCCTACTACGTGGTGCAGCAGATCCGGATGGGCAGCCTGGCGCCCACGCAGGCGCCGACGATGCTGAACCGACTCGAAGCGGTCCACCGGGAGATCTACGACCACATCCACCGGCGCGATCCGTCGGCGATGGTTTCGTCGAACTCGGCCTACATCCCGACGGTCGAACCGCTGATCGACGCCGCCTTCCTCGACCGGATCGCCGACAAACTCGACTTCGTCGGGTTCGATTACTACTACTCGGTCTCGCTGCGTAACACCGACACCTGGCACGCGGCCACCGAGGACACGTGGCGGGCGCCGGTGGCCGCCGATGGTCTCTATTACGCGTTGCGTGACTACGGCAGGCGCTTTCCCGGCAAGCCGGTCTACGTCGTGGAGTCCGGGATGCCCACGCGCGACGGCGCGCCGCGACCGGACGGCTACCGGCGCGGTGATCACCTGCGAGATCTGGTGTATTGGCTACAGCGGGCCCGCGGCGACGGCATCGACGTCATCGGGTACAACTACTGGAGTCTCACCGACAATTACGAATGGGGCTCGTACACACCCAGATTCGGGCTGTACACGGTGAACGTGAAGACGGATCCGAGCTTGACGCGCAGGCCCACGGATGCGGTCGCGGCGTTCCGCGACATCACGGCTCACAACGGCGTGGGCGCGACCTACCGGCCCACGCGCCCCGCGGAGTTCTGTTCACTGGTGGCGGCACCGGCGAGTTGCACCCAGCCCGTGCGGTGACACCGCAGCCGTACCGAACTCGACCTCGAAGAAGGAGCCCAGGTGGCGAAGACCCTGTTACCCGTCCGTCCGGTCGTGGCCGCGCTGAGCGCCCAGTGGGCGGCGCTCGACGCCCTCGCCACGAGTCTCACCGACGAGCAGTGGGCGGCACCGTCGATCCTGCCCGGCTGGTCGATCGCCGACGTCATCGCGCACATCATCGGCACCGAGAGCACCCTGGCCGGACGCGATGTGGCCGCCCAGCGTGACGTCGGTGCCCTCGAGCACGTGCGCAATCCGATCGGTGAGCTCAACGAGCGATGGCTCGACCACTACCGTGGCGCGTCGCGAGCCGAGGTGATGGCCGCCTATCGGGAGATCGTCGCCACCCGCACCGACGCGCTGTCGCGGATCACCCAGGACGAGTTCGACGCCGACGCGATGACGCCGGCGGGCGCCGACAGCTACGGACGGTTCATGCGCATCCGAATCTTCGACTGCTGGATGCACGAGCTCGACATCCGCGACAGCACCGACGGTTCGCTGCCGACCGATCCCGAACCCGCCGAGTGGGCGCTCGCCGAGATCGCGGCGTCGCTGCCGTTCGTCGTCGGCAAACGTGCACGCACCCCCCAGGGCACCACGGTGGTGTTCCAGATCGGCGGGCCCGCGCCGCGGACCACCCGCATCGTCGTCGGCGACCGGGCGGCCGAGGTCGACGAGCTGCCCGGCGGCGACGCTGCCGCCGATGTCACGCTGGTCCTCGACGGGGTGGATCTGGCGCGCCTCGCCGGTGGCCGACGGACCGCGGATCCCGAACGGGTCGGCATCGCGGGCGATCTCGCGATCGGATCGGCGATCGTCGCCAACCTCGACTACGTGATCTGATCTGGCCTGCGCCCACCGATTGTCGAACATGTTTTCGATCAGGGTTCGCCGCTGTGTACGGGCCGGTTCACCACGGCGAATACCGTGTCGTCCGTTCGGATGAACAGCCCGGTGAACCCGCAGGTCGTCAGGGTCGCGGCGGGTCCGGTTCGTCGTGGTCGTGGTCGTGGTCGTGATCGGGGTCGTGCACCACGGTGCCGGACCCGAACTCGCGGGCCTGGCGCCCGGTCAGGATCTTCGCGGGTGCAGGATCGCTCAGCAGTGTCCGCACCAGGTCCGAGGTCGCATCGATGGGGCTGTCACTGGCCGCGAGCACGACGTTGCCGGTGCGACGACCCTTCAACATGGCGGCGTCGGCGACCACCGCGACGTGCGCGAAAACCGATGCGGCCGTGGCGACCTCGGAACGGGCCAGCGCGAGGTCGCGGGTGTCGCCGCAGTTGGCGAGGTAGAGGCCGCCGGGTGCGAGGACCCGGCGCACCTGCGCGAGGAACTCCTGGGTGGTGAGATGTCGTGGTGCCCGGGCGCCGACGAAGGCGTCGCGGACGATCACGTCACGGGTGTGCTCGGTGAGCCCGGTGATCACCTCGCGGGCATCACCCACCCGGATGCGGAGCAGGGGAGCGCGCGGCAGGTCGAACCATTCGCGCGCCAATCGTGCGAGTGCACCGTCGATCTCGACGGCGATCTGCCGAGCCTCGGGGTGTCGATCGGCGAGATGTCGCGGCAGGGCGCACGCGGCCGCACCGAGATGCAGGATCCGCCATGGTGCGTCGTCGCGGTGGGTGGCCTCGATGAGTGCCACCATCTGCCGCATGTACTCGAAATCGAGGATCGACGGGTCCGGGTGGATGTGCGAACTCTGCGCCCCGTTGATGGTCAGCAGCCAGCCGCCGGCGATGTCGTCGCGGGTCAACTCGGCGATGCCGGTGTCGATCCGGTGACGGCCGACAACGGGCTCGGGACGACTGCGGGCCATGATCGGTGAAGTCTATGCGGTCGGGTCGCTACCATCGCCGGGTGTCTGATGCTGGTGGTCATGGTCTGGGCGGTCATGGTGTTGCGGTCGGGATGCTCGTGGGGTTCGTCGCCGATCGTGTCCTCGGGGACCCGGCGCGCTGCCACCCGGTTGCCGGGCTAGGCAGGGCCGCGGCGGCGGCCGAACGGCTGACCTACCGCGATTCGCGTGTCGCCGGGGCGGTGTTCACGACGATGTGCCTGGGTGCCGCGTGGGGTGGCGGGGTGGCGCTGCGGAGTCTGCCCGGGCGGATCGCCCCGATGCTCGCGACCGCCGTCGTCACCTGGTCGGTCCTCGGTGGCACCACGCTGGCGCGGGTCGGGGAGGAGATGGCCGACACGCTCGACGCGGACGACATCGCCACCGCTCGTCAGCTCCTGCCGAGCCTGTGCGGGCGTGACCCGGAGGCTCTCGACGGCGCCGGGATGGCTCGCGCGGCGCTCGAGTCGATCGCTGAGAACACCGCGGACGCCACCGTCGGCCCGTTGTTCTGGGGTGCCGTCGCCGGCATTCCCGGGCTGATCGCCTATCGGACCGTCAACACCCTCGATGCCATGGTCGGCTACCGCAACACGCGCTATCGCCGCTTCGGGTGGGCCAGCGCGCGTCTCGACGACCTCGCCAACCTCGCCCCCGCACGGCTCACCGGGATCGTCGTCGCCGTCATCGGTGGGGCTCCCGGACGTACGGTGCGCGTATGGCGTCGGGACGCCGGTGGTCATCCGAGCCCCAACGCCGGTGTCGTGGAGGCGTCATTCGCCGGCGCCCTGGGGGTCACCCTGGGCGGACGCACCGAGTATCCGCACGGTGTGGAGGAGCGTCCGCGTCTCGGCGACGGTCCGGTGCCAGCCACCGCGCAGTTGCGTGCCGCGGCGCGGTTGTCCCGGCGCGTACAGGCGGTGACCGCGCTCGGTGCGGCGGCCACGGCGTGGGCGCTCAGCCGCCGTAGCGTTCGCTGAGTTTGGTGCGCACCGCCTCCGACGTGGCCTCGGCGTCGGGGCCGCTGCCGATCTGACCGCGTTGTCGGGCGCCCGAGGCGGTTCCCGCCTCGCGCAGGTCGGCGCGCACGCGGTCACGGCGCGAGCGCTGCGTGGCGGGTTCGGTCTGCGGTACGTCGGAACCGGTTGACGTCCCGGTGGTTTCGGCGTCGGGCGCGGTGGCCTGTGCCTTGCTCCGACGGCGTTGGCGGATCTCCGAGTACAGGAAGTATCCGGCACCCAGGGGCGCCATGATCCCGAACGCCAACCATTGCAGGCCGTACGAGAGGTACGGGCCGGAATCCAGCTGCGGCAGGGCGATCTCGCCCAGCGAACCGGGTTGGTCGGGGGACAGTTGCAGATAGAACGGATCCAGCGTGGTGTCGATGGCGCGGCCGACCTCGGCCGGGTCGATCGTGTAGACGGCGAGGGCACCCGATTCGGTGTGCGCGCCGCGATCGGGACTGGTTCCCTCGCTCTTGCGGATACGCGCGGCGATCGTGGTCTCGTCGGTGGGGGCCGGTGGGATCGTCGGCAGCGTGCCCTGTTCGGGGCGCACGTAGCCGCGATCGACCAAGACCACGCGGGAACCGTCGGCCACCGCGAACGGGGTGAGGATCTCGACGGCGGGCCGCTCACCCGCCGACCGCAGCCGCACCATCACCTCCCGGTCGGCCAGGTATCGGCCGGTCAGGGTGATCTCGCGCCACTCGGTGTCCTGCACGAACGGTGCCCCCGGTGGTGCGATCTGCCCGAGCGGGACCGCGGCCGTCGACATCGCGGACTTGATCAGGTCGTTGCGCTGTTCGGTGGAGCTGTTCTTGCCCAGCTGCCACGGCGCCAGGATGCTGAAGCACAACGCGGCGAACGCGATCACCACCACGCCCAGGGCGATCCACCCGGGGCGGAGGAACGTCCGCAGCAACTTCACCCCTCAACCGTACCGAGGCCGGTCAACACGGCTGCGTCGTACCGGCGTGACCGGGCGTGCACCCGGGTACCCTCGGCGTGATGCGAGACTTCCTCTGTCGGACATGCGGTCAGCGGCTCTCGTTCGAGAACAGTCTGTGCCTGCACTGCGGCAGTTCCCTCGGATTCTGGCTGGCCACCCGCACGATCTACTGTCTCGACGACACCGGACGCACCGAGATCGACGGCCAGCTCGTCGAGCGCTGCATGAACAGTGCAGTGGCGCAATGTAACTGGCTGACCCCCTGGACCGGGGTGCCCGGTCTGTGTGAGTCGTGTGTGCTCACACGCACCCGTCCGGCCGACACCGACGGCAACGCCATGGCCGAGTTCGGGCGGGCCGAGACCGCCAAGCGGCGACTGATCCTGGAACTCGACGAACTGGGCCTCGAGCGGCGTGGGCGCGACGAGGATCCGCACACGGGCCTCGCATTCGACCTGTTGTCGAGCTCACAGCAGTCGGTGGTGACCGGACACGCCAGCGGCATCATCACCCTGGACCTCGCCGAAGGCGACGACCTCCACAGGGAGCGGGTGCGGGTGGAACTCGACGAGCCCTATCGGACGCTCCTCGGGCACTTCCGTCACGAGATCGGGCACTACTACCAGATGGTCCTCGTCGACGACGCCGCGCGACCCCGCTACGTCGAACTGTTCGGCGATCCCGATGCCGACTACCAGGCCGCGTTGGATCGCCACTATGCGCAGGGCGCCCCCGACGGATGGCAGAAGACGTTCGTGTCGTCGTATGCCACCATGCATCCGGCCGAGGACTTCGCGGAGACCTTCGCCCACTACCTGCACATCAAGGACACCCTGGACACCGCCGCCGCATTCGCGATGGCGCCGGCCGGATCGACCCTCGAGGCGTCACTGCCGGGCGATGTCGGGTTCGACCAACTCATCGACTGGTGGCTCCCGCTGTCCTGGGCGCTCAACCAGATCAACCGGTCGATGGGGCACCCGGACCTGTACCCGTTCGTGCTGCCCGGACCGGTACTGGAGAAGATGCGATTCGTGCACAACCTGGTGCTGCCCGCGACGTGACGCACGCCTGTCGGTTGTCGGTCGCAGGACCTCAGTGACCTGAGGTGGGCCCGGCGTCGTCGAGACGCTCCTTGACCCAGGTGAGCAGGCCCGGCACGGACGCCTCGATCTGCACCCGGGTGACCGTGAAATCCTCGTCGGTGCCGTAGTAGGGATCGTTGAGATCGAGGTCGTCGGGTGCCGACCCCGGATCGAAGCTGCGGAGGAGTCGTACCCGGTCGCCCAGCCGTTTGCGTTCGAGATCGCGGACGTGCCCGCTGTCCATGGCCACGAGCAGGTCGGCGTCGAAGTGCGTCGGATTCAGTTGCGCGGCGACGTGCGAGTCCGGATAACCGTGAGCCAGTAGTTCGGTGCGGGCACGATTGTCGGCCGGTTCGCCGACGTGCCAGCCGCTGGTCCCGCAGCTGTCCACACGGACCCGATCCGCCAGGCCCGCCTCCTCGAGGGCGAACCGGAAGATGTTCTGTGCCATGGGTGACCGACAGATGTTGCCGGTGCAGACGAAACACACGTGCAGTTGCTCAGACACCAAGTACCTCGCGCAGATGTGCAATCGACCCGACCGTCCACGCGGCCGCGTCACCCTCCCCTCGCAGAGCGTAACCCCATGGCACGAGGATTGCCGGAATCCCGAACAATGCGGCACCTTCCACGTCGTGAGAACGGTCACCGATCATCACCACCGGCGCTTGGGTCACATGGCCGACGACGTCGGTGGTGATGCCCAACTGGTCGAGGGCGTGGGCGATCACGTCGGACTTGTGTCGACGGCTGCCGTCGTCGCTGGCCCCGGCGATCACCTGGAAGTGCCGGGCGAGTCCGAAGTGCTCCAGGATCGCCCGCGCGGTGCCCTCGTTCTTCGAGGTCGCGATGGCCAGGGTGCGCCCGGACGCCGCGAGATCGGCGAGCAGTGCGTCCATGCCGGCGAACACCGAGTTCTCCAGCCAGCCGATCTCCACGTAACGCTCCCGGTACGCGCGCATCGCGGCGTCGGCGGTCGGTTGGTCGAGGCCGAGTCGCAGCAGTGTGTCGATCATCGGTGGGCCCGCGATACCCGCGACCACGTCGGCCGGAGGTTCGGGCGCCCCGACCGCCGCCAGCGCATGACGGAAGCTGTTCTCGATGCCCGCGAAGCTGTCGGTGACGGTCCCGTCGAGATCGACGAGAAGCACCGTCGACGGATCGGCGGGATCGGGCAGCGACGCAGCGACATCGGTGGTCTCAGGCATATCGGTCACGTTTCCATCGTGCACGTAGTCTGATGATCTATGACATCGGGGCTGTACGCACGGGATCGACACGGCGACGCCGACGCGCAGCCGGGGCTGGTCGACTTCGCGGTCAACGTCCACGGCGGACCGCCGGAGTTCCTGCGCAACGCACTCGTCGCACGCATCGACGATCTCGCCGGCTACCCGTCTGCGCGTGACGAGGCCCGGGCGGTCGACGCCATCGCGGCCGCGCACCGACGACCGCGCGACGAGGTGCTGTTGCTCTCCGGCGCCGCCGAGGGATTCGAACTGTTGCCACGCCTGCGGCCGACGCTCGCGGCGCTCGTGCAGCCGTCGTTCACCGAACCCGAACTGGCCCTGCGCGCGGCAGGCGTCCCGATCACCGATGTGGTGTTGACGCCGCCGTGGGAACTCACCCCGGACGTGGTCCCCGACAACGCGGACCTCGTGGTGGTGGGCAACCCCACCAATCCGACCTCGGTGCTGCACCCGGCGGCGACGATCGGGTCGTTGCGTCGACCGGGTCGGCTCGTCGTCGTCGACGAGGCATTCGCCGACATCACCCTCGGGCTCGCCGACGACGCGCACGAACCGGAGTCGGTGGCGTCCACCGGCGATGCCGACATCGTGATTCGAAGTGTGACAAAGACTTTCGGGCTGGCCGGACTGCGAGCGGGTTACCTGTTGGCGGCGCCGGAGCTCATCGCCCGGATGACCGTGGGGCGCCGTCCGTGGCCGTTGGGCACGCTGGCGCTGACCGCCCTCGCCGAATGCGTCGGGCCCGCCGGAACGGCATACGCACGCGCGGCGGCGCGCGCCATCGCCGCCGATCGCGCGGTGATGGTCGAGGGTCTCGGCAAGGCGGGCGTCGACGTGTGTGCGTCGCCGCGGGCCTCGTTCGTGCTGATCCGCATGCAGCGCGCCGTAGAGGTCAAGGAACGATTGCGCGACAAGGGATTCGCGGTGCGCAGCGCGGCGAACTTCGTCGGGCTCGACGACGAGTACATCCGTCTGGCGGTGCGTGACCCGGCGACGAGCCGAGCACTGATCGACGCCATCGAAGTGGTACGAGAGGAGATCGGCGCATGAACGCAGTGATCACCGGCGGTGACGTCATCGGCGTCCTGGACCGCACCTACCCGCCACGGTTGGCCGAGTCGTGGGATTCGGTCGGCCTGGTCTGCGGTGACCCGGCCGAGGCGGTCCGGTCGATCCTCGTGTGTGTGGACGTGACCGACCGGGTCGTCGACGAGGCCATCGGTCTCGGCGTGCAGATGATCGTCGCGCATCATCCGCTGCTGTTGCGGGGAGTGGACTCGGTGGCGGCCGACACGGCCAAAGGCCGTGTGGTGCATCGTCTGATCCGTGCGGGAATCGGACTGTTCACCGCCCACACGAATGCCGACCGCGCCCGGCCGGGCGTATCCGATGCACTGGCCGAACTGCTGGACGTCGTCGACGTCCGGCCGATCGTGGCGGCCCCGGCGACGCCGATGGACAAATGGGTCGTGATGGTGCCGGAAGGCAACGCCGAACAGGTCAGCGAGGCGATGTTCGCCGCCGGTGCCGGAGCGATCGGCGAGTACCGCGACTGCTGCTGGTCGGTCGTCGGAACCGGACAGTTCGAACCACTCGACGCGGCCAATCCGACGATCGGCATCATCGGCGAACACACCCGCGTCGACGAGGAGCGGGTGGAGATGGTCGCCGATCGCGGCCTGCGTCGGGCCGTACTGGCCGCACTGCGCAGCGCTCACCCCTACGAGGAGCCGGCATTCGACATCCTCGAACTCGCCGAGACCGAGAGCGATCTCGGCCTCGGCCGGCTGGGACGGCTGCCCACACCGGTCGGCGCGCTCGAGTTCGTCGAGTTCGCGGTCGAGCGTCTGGGCAGCCCGGGTGGTGTGCGGGTTGCCGGTGACCTCGAGGCCCGCGTCGAGACGGTGGCGGTGTGCGGAGGCTCGGGCGATTCGTTGTTGGACACCGTCGCATCGGCGCGTGCCGATCTCTATCTGACCGCCGATCTGCGTCATCATCCCGCCGACGAGAGTCTGCGGCGCGGCGGACCCATCCTGGTGGATGCCGGGCACTGGGCGACCGAGTTCCCGTGGTGCCGACAGGCCGCAGACGTTCTCACCGCGGCGCTGGGTGTGACGGTGACCGTGTACACCGAGCCGACCGATCCGTTCCAGACGGTCGGCCGGTCGTGAATGCGGACGTCCGAACCGGTCGCGTACCGTGTGGGGACACTCATCGCCGACGGTGACGACAGGCCGATTGGGACGACAGGCCGATCGGGACGACAGGCCGATCGGGACGACAGGCCGACCGGTGACGCCGGCCGATGGGGGAGAACAACACAGTGATGATCAACGGTGGCGTGCGCGTCGCGGTTCTATGGCGGAGGTGGACACGGTGAAGGTCGATGCCGGGATACAACGACGACTTCTCGATCTCGCCGATGCCGACGCCGAACTGGCGCGCCTGGCCCATCGCAGCACCCATCTGCCCGAGGACGCCGAACTCGCCGAGCTCGCCGAGAAGGTCGACGTCGCACGCGACGACCAGGTGCGCGCCGAGATCTCCGCGGAGGACCTGGCCCGCGAGTACCAGCGGATCGACGGTGAGGTCACCGGCATGAGCGCGCGGGAGGCCAAGGATTCGGCTCAGCTGACCGCCGGTGGTCTCGCACCGAAGGCGCTGTCGGAACTGCAGCACGAGCTCACCAGCCTGACACGGCGCCGGTCGGGTCTCGAAGAGGATCTGCTCGCGATCATGGAGCAGCAGGAGGCGGTGTCCGGTGAACAGCAGCGGGCGGCCGCCACCGTCGATCATCTGAACGCCGAGATCACCGCGACCAGTGAGCGCCGGGCGGCCGAGTTGGAACGGATCGAGGCCGATCGCATCGTCGCCGCCGAGCGTCGCGACGAACTGGCGGCCGACATCGTGCCGGAGTTGCTCGCGGTCTACGACCGACAGCGCGCCGCGGGCAAGATCGGCGCGGGACTGCTGCGGGCACGCCGCTGTGGCGCCTGCCGGATGGAACTCGACCGCGGCACCATCGCTGCGATCGCCGCGAAGCAACCCGACGACGTGGTGCGATGCGAAGAGTGCGGGGCGGTGTTGGTACGGACCACCGAATCGGGCCTGCCGTGACCGGCAGCGCGGTCGATGCGTCGTCGAAGGCGCCGAACTGGCAGGGCCAGCGTGCCGAGCCGACCAGGTTGCTCCTGTTGCGTCACGGCCAGACCGCGTTGTCGGCGCAGCGGCGCTACTCCGGGCGGGGCGATCCCGCGCTCACCGATCTCGGTCTGGCGCAGGCGGATGGGGCCGCGGCGCGACTCGGCGGCCGGACCGACATCACCGCTGTCGTGTCGTCGCCGCTGCAGCGCGCCCGCGACACCGCACAGGCGGTCGCGACCCGGCTCGGCATCGACGTCGAGGTCGACGACGGGTTCATCGAGACCGACTTCGGCGACTGGGAGGGCCTGACCTTCACCGAGGCGGCCGAGCGCGATCCGCGACTACACGGGCAGTGGCTGACCGATCCGGAGGTGTCCGCACCGTCGGGGGAGAGTTTCGCGCAGGTCGCCGACCGGGTGATCGCGGCGAAAGATGCTCTCCTGCAACGTCATCCGGGTCAGACGATCCTGGTGGTGTCACATGTGACCCCCATCAAGTCCCTGCTGCGCGATGCGCTGCGCACCGGACCCGAGTTGCTGTTCCGTCTGCACCTCGACCTGGCCTCGCTGTCGATCACCGAGTTCTTCCCCGACGGCGGGTCGGTGGTGAAGCTCGTCAACGACACCGGTCATCTGGACTGAGATCTTCTGGACTGAGATCTTCTGGACTGAGATCGTCACGGCGTCGGCGTCCGGCTATCCTTACGGTGCGAACGAGTCGGCCGGGCGGCCGCGGCGCGCGGAACGGTTCGGTCCTGCCGGACTCGCCGGGCGCCGAGGAAAGTCCGGACTCCGCAGAGCAGGGTGGTTGTCAACGGCAACCCGGGGTGACCCGCGGGAAAGTGCCACAGAGAACAGACCGCCGGTCGTGAGATCGGTAAGGGTGAAACGGTGCGGTAAGAGCGCACCAGCGACGCGGGTGACCGCGCCGGCTCGGTAAACCCCACCCGGAGCAAGGCCGAAGCGGGCACCGTGGAGCGATCCGCGTGTGCCCGTGCGCGAGTGTTCGAGGGCTGCTCGCCCGAGCTCGTGGGTTGGCCGCTCGAGGTACCCGGCGACGGTGTGCCCAGATGGATGGTCGCCGCCCGGCCCGCGGTGTGAACCGCGTGCCGGGCACAGGATCCGGCTTACACGCCGGCTCGTTCGCCCTAAGGTTCTACAGTGTGCAGCGCATCCTCTCCGCCCCGGACCTCGACTTCGATCTGATCCGTCACGAACTCGGCGTCGACGAGGACTACGGTGCGGCCGCCCAGTCCGAGGCCGATCATCCCGTCGACCGCTGCGCGACCGATCGTGCCGACCACACGGACCTGCCGCTGGTGACCATCGACCCGCCCACGTCGCGTGACCTCGATCAGGCCGTCCACATCACGGCCGACGCCGATGGTTTCCTGGTCCGCTACGCGATCGCCGACGTGGGTGCGCTGGTCGTCCCGGAGGGGGCGCTCGATGCCGAGAGTCGTCGTCGGGGCGCCACGATCTACTTCCCGGACCGCTCGGTGCCGCTGCATCCGCGGTCGCTGTCGGAGGGGGCCGGATCCCTGCTGCCCGAGCAGACCCGGCCTGCGGTCCTGTGGACCATTCGCGTCGGCGCCGACGGCGCACCCGGCGAGGTGTCGGTGCAGCGTGCGCTGGTGCGTTCGGTCGCGAAACTCGACTACGCCGGGGTGTCGGCCGATGCCGCCGCGGATCGTCTCCATCCGTCGATCGCCGCGCTGCCCGAGTTCGGCGAACTGCGACACCAGGTCGCGCTGGCGCGCGGCGCCGTGGAACTCGAGCTGCCCGATCAGGAGGTCGTCCGCGACGGCGGGCGATGGCGGCTTCGGCTGGCGCCGCGTACCCCGGCCGACGCTTGGAACTCCCAGCTGTCGCTGCTCACCGGGATGTGTGCGGGACAGATCATGGCCGATGCCGGGGTGGGACTGTTGCGGACGCTGCCGCCTGCCGATCCGGAGCGGGTGGCGGCCTTGCGTGCGTCGGCGGGTGCGCTCGGCGTCGACTGGCCCGAGGACACCACCGTCGGCCGGTTCCTGGCCGGACTGCCCGACGATCAGCCGAGCACACTCGGGCTGATGTCGGCGGGCGCGACGCTGATGCGTGGTGCCGACTATCTCGCCCTGCCCGCGCAGAACGGGACGCCGGCCAAGGACCGGATGCGCCACGCCGCCATCGGCGGCCTGTACGCCCACGTGACCGCGCCGTTGCGGCGCCTCGGGGATCGGTTCGCCACGGAGGTCTGTCTCGCTGTGACGTCGGGAAAGCCGGTGCCCGACTGGGTGTCCCGAGCCCTACCGACCTTGCCGAAGCTGCTGCGATCGGCTGATTCGCTCGCCTCCTCGGCAGATCGGGCGGCCATCGATCTCACCGAGTCGGTGCTGCTGGCCGGACGGGTCGGCGAGACGTTCGACGGCGTCGTGCTGCAGCCTGCCACCGAACACCGACCCGCCCAGGTGTTCCTCACCGAGCCCGCGGTGATCGCCTACTGCGACGGTGCCCCCGCACCGGGCCGACGGTTGTCGGTGGTGCTGGAGGAGGCCGATCCGTCGTCGCGGACGGTACGGTTCGCCCCGGCCCCGGGGTGAGTCGACCCGGTGTGAGTCGACCCGGTGTGAGTCGACCCGGGGTGAGTCGACCCGGTGTGAGTCGACCCGGGGTGAGTCGACCTGGTGTGATTCGAGTCGGGGGGTGCTGCGATCTCGCTGCGGTCAGAGGTTCTTGGCCGCCTTGCGGTAGGCGTCGATGGCCGCCCGGCCGTCGGCTTCCTGACGCGCGTCGATACGTCCGAGCACGAACATGTCGATGCCGGTCAGTTTTCCGGACGCGGCGATGGCACCGAGCCGTTCCCGATTGATCCGGGTGTCGTTGACGTCGCCGAGGGCAGACTGGATGTCCTTGGCGACCTTGCCGATCTTCCGGTAGCGCTTGCGGTCGAGTGGCTCGGCGGCATCGGTGCTGTAGCGCAGCCGTTTGGCACGCTTGCGGATGGTGTGCAGTTGTTCGGCCCATTCGGGTGAACCCTCGCGCAGGGTGGCGAGCTTGTCCTGCGCGGACCGGATGTGTTTGCGGCTCTTGGCGATCGCGCGGTCGACGGCGTCGACGGCGTCGCGCTCGGCATCCGGTCCGGGAGGCGGCGAGGCGATCAGTTCGTCGATGGCGTCGAGCATGGCGAAGTAGCGATCGGAGTTCATCGCGACGTGCGCGGTCGCGATCGCGCGATCGTGGATGGCGGACTCGGTTCCGGCCAGCTCCGCGCGCAACGCCGGGGAGGCGTTCTCGGCACGCAGCAGCGTCTCGTCGATCTCCAACTGCACCTCCGAATCCCGTGCCTCCCCGAGAATGCGTGCCAGCAGCTTCAATTCGTTGCTGAGATGTGCGGTCCGGTCGGCGTCGAGGACGGTGGGGAAGCCGGAGAACACGCTGCGCAGCCTGCGGCAGGCGACCCGCATCTGATGCACCGCGTCCTCGGCGTCGACGCGGACCAGCGGGTCATGGGCGATCAGCGAATTGCGGTGGATCGCGATGTCGGTCACGACCAGTTCGAGCGCCGTCGGACGTTTGCCCGTGTGCGGCTCGCGGACCCGAGGGGTCGCGCCGATGGCACGCGCCAGTTTCGACGCCGACGACGCCTCGCGGCCGCCACCGGCTCGCAGCAGTTTGTCGGCCGCCTTGAGCAGACGCGGATTCGCGTCGGTGCCCAACAGTTCGAACTCCCACTCCGACCATTCCTGGAAATGTCCACCGGGCAGGAGGGATTGGGCGGTGACCAGGTCCTCGGCGAACTCCGCCAGCGGGCGGGAATCCGCACCGAACAAGGTGGTGACGGTGCGTGTCGTCGACACGGCGGCGACACCGATCAGTGTGCGGGTGCGGGTCAATGCCACCACGGGGGTGAGCAGTGCCGCCGGGATGTCGCCGTCGGACGGCGCCTCGTCGAAGCCCACCCGCAGTTCCCGGCGCGCCCCGGCGGTGCCCGACGGCCGCTTGAGGTGCCACCCCTCGTCGTGCCCGCCGACGCGGCGGCGCATGGTGATCTTGTTACCGGCCAGGTCGAGGTTCTCGGTGTCGAAATAGGTGGCGTCGAGCCGGAAGGTCTCCGGTTCGGTGGCGCTCACCACCCCGGGCAGGGCACGCAGATCGGGAGCCGTGTGACCGGCATCCACGTCGAACTTCAGCTCCACTTCGATCTGTTCGGATGCGGCCACCGGTCCTCCTGTCGCCCGGGCGCGGGACCACCGCGCCGTGTTCTGTGCAGTGTAAGGCGCCTACGCCGAGCGATCAGCGAACTCGTCGGTGGCGGTGATCAGATGATGTTTGATGCCCGGCTCGAAGGAGGCGTGCCCGGCGTCGTCGACGATGTGCAGGCGGGCGGATGGCCACGCGCGGTGCAGATCCCAGGCGCTGCGCATCGGACAGACCACGTCGTAACGACCCTGCACGATCACCCCGGGGATGTGCGCGATGCGGTCGATGTCGGCCAACAGTTGACCATCGGTGAGGAAGCCGTGGTGGACGAAGTAGTGATTCTCGATGCAGGCGAACGCGAGGTCGAAGCGCGGGTTGTCGGCCTCGTCGGCATCCGGCTTTTTCGGCAGCAGGTGGCTGGTCGCCTGCTCCCAGCCGGTCCAGGCGCTCGCGGCGCGCTGTGCCGCCTCGGCGTCGGGCCCGGTGAGCAGCCGGTGGTAGGCGGCGACGAGGTCACCGTCGCGCTCGGCCTCGGGGATCGGCGACAGATACGACTCCCACAGGTCGGGGTAGATGTGTGCCGCGCCGCCGTTGTAGTACCAGTCGATCTCGCTACGGCGCAGCAGGAAGATGCCGCGCAGGACCAACTCGGTGACCCGATCCGGGTGGGCCTGGGCGTAGGCCAGACCGAGCGTCGAGCCCCAGGATCCGCCGAACACCTGCCACCGCTCGATGCCGAGATGCTCACGGATACGTTCGAGGTCGCCGATCAGGTGGTGCGTGGTGTTGACCGAGAGATCGGCACCGTCGGCGATGTGTGGCCGTGACCGGCCGCAGCCGCGTTGGTCGAACAGGACGATCCGATAGCGCTCGGGGTCGAAGAACCGGCGCTGATCGGGTGAGGTGCCACCTCCCGGCCCGCCGTGGACGAACACGACGGGCTTACCCGACGGGTTCCCCGATGTCTCCCAATAGATCTCCTGGCCGTCCCCGACGTCGAGGTGGCCGGAGTCGTACGGTTCGATCTCCGGGTAGAAATCACGCATGGGGCCACTGTATGTGCGCACCCTGCGTGATGCTCGGCCAGGCGCCACGCCGCGGGGCGACCGCTTCGATGACGCCCGGCCGGCGCCCCAGTCGCTGTGTCAGTAGCTGTGTTCCGGGGCGGGGAAGGTGCCGCGACGTACCTCGTCGGCGTAGTCGGCTGCGGCCGAACGCAGTTGCTCACCGACGTCGGCGAACCGCTTCACGAACTTGGCGGTCTTGCCGTGGGTCATGCCCGCCATGTCCTGCCAGACGAGGACCTGCGCGTCGGTCTCGTTGCCGGCGCCGATGCCCACCGTGGGGATGGTGAGCTTGCGGGTGACCTGTCCGGCCAGGTCGGCCGGGACCATCTCCATGACGACCGCGAACGCACCGGCCTCTTGCACCGCGATGGCGTCGGCGACCAGCTGGTCGCCCGCATCGCCACGTCCCTGGACCCGGTAGCCGCCCAGTCCGTTGACGCTCTGCGGGGTGAACCCGATGTGCGCCATGACGGGGATACCCGCGGCGGTCAGCGTGGCGATCTGGTCGGCGACCCGCTCGCCCCCTTCGAGCTTGATCGCGTGGGCGCCGGTCTCCTTGAAGACCTTCACCGCGGATTCGAGAGCCTGCTGACCGCTCGCCTCGTAACTGCCGAACGGCAGGTCGACGACGACCAGGGCATGCGGGGCGCCACGCACCACGGCGCGGGCGAACGGGATGAGTTCGTCGACGGTGACCGGGATGGTGGTGTCGTAGCCGAGCATCACGTTGGCGGCGGAATCGCCGACGAGCAGGACCGGGATGCCCGCCTCGTCGAAGACCCGCGCGGTCGAGTAGTCGTAGCAGGTCAGCATCGACCACTTGTCACCGTCGGCCTTCATCTGGGCCAGGTGCTGCACGCGGGTGGTGCGGCGGCGGGGAGCGGTGGATGTGTCATCGGCGGCCGGAACGGACGCGCCATACACCGAAGAATCCGACATCGTTGTCTCTTTTCTGCCTCGAGTCCTGGGCTGCAGGTACCCGGGTTGGGTTGGACGGCATCCATTGTTCCACCGGGGCATCACCGGAGAAACGCCTTGACCTATGGCTTTCCTCACAGGTCGACCATCGGGGCATGTGCGCGGACCGATCTCACACCGACTGCCCGCAATCTCAGATGTTGAGACTCACTCTGCAAAACCGCAGCAAGAGGAGTTCGAATTGTGCATGTAACACGGATTTAACAGCACACTTCTAAGGTCCGGAGCATGGATCGCCAAAAGGAATTCGTGCTGCGGACACTCGAAGAGCGCGACATCCGATTCGTGAGGCTGTGGTTCACCGACGTTCTCGGCTATCTCAAGTCGGTGGCGATCGCACCGGCCGAACTCGAGGGTGCCTTCGCAGAGGGTATCGGTTTCGACGGTTCGGCCATCGAGGGGTTCTCCCGGGTTTCGGAGGCCGACACGGTCGCCAAGCCGGACCCGTCGACCTTCCAGATCCTGCCGTGGACGACCTCGACCGGTCGGCACCATTCGGCGCGCATGTTCTGCGACATCGCCATGCCGGACGGCACCCCGAGCTGGGCGGATTCCCGGCATGTGCTGCGCAGGCAGCTCAACAAGGCCGCCGATCAGGGGTTCAGCTGCTACGTGCACCCCGAGATCGAATTCTTCCTCCTCAAGGACGCGCCGCTCGACGGCAGCGTGCCGATCCCGGCCGACGCGGGTGGCTACTTCGACCAGGCCGTGCACGATGCCGCACCGAACTTCCGTCGCCATGCCATCGAGGCGCTCGAGTCCATGGGCATCTCGGTGGAGTTCTCCCATCACGAGGGTGCCCCCGGCCAGCAGGAGATCGACCTGCGGTACGCGGATGCCCTGTCGATGGCCGACAACGTGATGACGTTCCGGTACGTCATCAAGGAGGTCGCGATCGGGGAGGGCGCCACGGCGACCTTCATGCCGAAGCCGTTCAGCGACCATCCCGGTTCGGCGATGCACACGCACATGAGCCTCTTCGAGGGCGACACCAATGCGTTCCACAATCCCGACGACCCGATGCAGCTGTCGGAGACCGGCAAGAAGTTCATCGCGGGAATCCTCCACCACGCCAGCGAGATCAGCGCCGTCACCAACCAGTGGGTCAACTCCTACAAGCGCCTCATCCACGGTGGTGAGGCACCCACCGCGGCCACGTGGGGCGGTGCCAATCGCTCCGCGTTGATCCGGTTGCCGCTGTACACGCCGAACAAGGCGTCGTCGCGGCGGGTCGAGGTGCGCAGCCCGGATTCGGCATGCAACCCGTATCTGACGTTCGCGGTGCTGCTCGCCGCCGGATTGAAGGGCATCAGCGAGGGCTACGAACTGCCCGACGAGGCCGAGGACGACGTCTGGGCGCTCACGCCCGCCGAGCGTCGCGCGATGGGTTATCGCGAGCTGCCGGGCAGCCTGGCCGAGGCGCTACACGAGATGGAGAACTCCGAACTCGTCGCCGAGGCGCTCGGGGAGCACGTCTTCGACTACTTCCTCCGCAACAAGTGGACGGAGTGGACCAACTACCGCAGCCTGGTGACACCGTTCGAGCTGCGCAACTACCTGCCGCTGTGACCCGATGGGCCGGGAACCACACCCGGCCCTGCCGCGACGCCGATGTGCTCGGGCGGCTACCTTTTTCCTGTGACATCACTTCGTGGGCGCGGCCGCGTCCCCAGCGCGGGGCGGCTCGGCCTGCTCGAGGTCTCCGCGCCGGAGCACCTCGCGGATCTTGCGTGGAACAACGACGATTCGATCGACGTGCTGTGGGCCCTGTCGCGGTCACCGGACGCCGACCTCACGCTGCGCGCACTGATCCGGATGAAGGGCGCGGTCGCCGACGGCGACTGGGCCGAGATCGATCAGCTCATCCGCACCGACAAAGGGTTCCGCGGGCGACTGTTCGCCGTGTTGGGCGCCTCCGACGCGCTGGGCGATCATCTGGTCGCGGAGCCGGCCAGCTGGCGCATGCTGACCAGTCCGGTCCTGCCCACCGTCGACGAGGTCTACGAACGGATGCTGGCGTCTGTCGGCGCGACACCGGAGGACGGTGAACTCGCCAAGGGCAACAAGATCTATCGCGCCGCACTCACCGGGCCGAAGGCCGTGGTGGCGTTGCGCAGTGCCTACCGTGACGTGCTGTTGCAGGTGGCCGGCCACGACGTCGCACCGACCGTCGAGGACGAGCCGGTGATCTATCTGCCGGAGGTCGGTGGATTCCTGGCCGACGCCGCCGACGCGGCGCTGACCGCAGCGCTGGCGGTGGCGGTCGCCGAGGTCTGCGGCGAGGATCCGCTGCCGGTTCGGATCGCCGTCATCGCGATGGGCAAATGCGGTGCGCGGGAACTGAACTACGTCAGTGACGTGGACGTCGTGTTCGTCAGCGAACCCGCGGACGGGGTCTCGGCGCGGATCGCAGGTGAGATGATGCGGATCGGCTCGCTCGCGTTCTTCGACGTGGACGCGGGGCTGCGGCCCGAGGGCAAGGCCGGAGCGCTGACCCGAACCCTGGAGTCGCATGTGGCCTACTACCGGCGCTGGGCCAAGACGTGGGAGTTCCAGGCGCTGCTCAAGGCGCGGGCCATGACCGGCGACATGGAACTGGCGGGACGCTACATCGACGCGGTCAGCCCGATGGTGTGGACCGCGGCCGAACGCGAGGATTTCGTCCCCGAGGTGCAGGGTATGCGCCGCAGGGTCGAATCGCTTGTGCCCGAAGAGCTTCGGGAACGAAATCTCAAACTGGGCAGTGGAAGCCTGCGCGACGTGGAGTTCGCGGTCCAGCTCCTGCAGATGGTGCACGGTCGGGTCGACGAGGATCTGCGGGTCAAGTCCACCGTGGACGCGCTCGGCGCCCTCACCGCGGGCGGATACGTGGGTCGCGACGACGGGGCGAACCTCACCGCGTCCTACCAGTTCCTGCGCCTGCTCGAACATCGTCTGCAACTGCAGCGGCTCTCCCGCACCCATGTGCTGCCCGCTTTCGACGACGAGGAGAACATGCGCTGGCTCGCCCGGGCCGCGCACATCCGTGCCGAAGGTGATCTCGACGCGACCGGAACCCTGCGGGCGGAGCTCAAGAAACAGCGGTCCCGGATTCGCCGACTACACGAGAAGCTGTTCTACCGTCCCCTGCTGGAGGCGGCGACCCGTTTCAACAAGGACGAACTCACCCTCAGCGACAAGTCGGCGGAGCGTCGCCTCGCCGCGCTGGGCTATGCGAAACCCGAACGCGCGCTGAGCCATATCCGCTCATTGGCGTCGGCGCCGCTGCGCCGTGGGCAGATCCAGTTGCTGATCCTGCCGTCGCTGCTGGAATGGATCAGCAACACACCCGATCCCGATGCCGGTCTGCTCAACTATCGACGACTGTGCGACGTGATGGACTCCGAGGAGTGGTTCATCCGCCTGCTCCGCGACGACGGTGTGGTGGCCGAGCGTCTGATGCATGTCCTGGGCACCTCGGAGTTCATCGCGAACCTGCTGATGCGCTCGCCGGAGGTCATCCATCTGTACTCCGACGGCGCCAACGGTCCCAAGCTGTGCGAGGTCGCGCCGGAAGACGTGGCCAAGGGGCTCATCGCCTCCACGATCCGGCAACCGGACCTCAAACGTGCTGTGGCGGCTGCTCGTTCGCATCGACGTTTCGAGCTCGCGCGAGTGGCCTCGGCGGACATCCTCGGCATGATGGACGTGCCCCACGTGTGTGCCGCCCTGTCGAGCGTGTGGGCGGCGGTGCTCAACGCCGCACTGCAGGCGGTCATCGCCGGTTCGGAGCGGGAGCGGGGCGCCCCTGCACCGGCGCGTATCTCGGTGATCGGCATGGGCAGGCTCGGCGGCGGGGAGCTGGGCTACGGCTCGGATGCCGACGTGCTGTTCGTGTGTCAACCGAACGAGGGAACCGACGAGGTGCCCGCGGTGCGGTGGGCGCAGACCATCGCCGAGAAGGTGCGCTCGATGCTCGGGTCGCCCAGCGAGGATCCCCCGCTCGAGGTGGACACCGGGCTGCGTCCGGAGGGTCGTAACGGACCGATCGTGCGGACTCTCGCGGCGTATGCGGCGTACTACGAACAGTGGGCGCAGCCGTGGGAGATCCAGGCGTTGCTGCGGGCCCATCAGGTCGCCGGAGACGAGGCACTCGGTATCGACTTCCTGCACATGGCCGATCGCATCCGCTACCCGGAGGGCGGTGTGTCGGCCGACGCGGTCAAGGAGATCCGTCGGATCAAGGCGCGGGTGGATTCCGAACGGTTGCCGCGCGGTGCCGACCCGGCCACCCACACCAAGCTGGGTCGCGGCGGTCTGGCCGACATCGAGTGGACCGTGCAGCTGATCCAGCTGCGCCACGCGCACAATCACCCGTCCTTGCACAACACGTCGACGTTGCAGTCGCTGGATGCGATCGGCGCGGCCGAACTACTGGGCGAGAACGATGTGGCGCTGCTGAAGGAGGCATGGCTGACCGCGACGGCGGCACGCAACGCGTTGGTGCTGGTGCGCGGCAAACCCGTGGATCAGTTGCCTGCGCCCGGCACGCAGTTGCGGGCGGTCGCGTATGCGGCCGGGTGGCCAGAGGACCAGGCGGCCGAGTTCCTGGAGAACTACTTGAAGGTGACCCGCCGGGCGAAGGCCGTGGTGCGCACGGTGTTCGGCGAATGATCGGCGCGTCGCGCGTGATACCCACCGCATCCGGTGGCGATATCACCACGACGTGGTAACACTGAGATCACCATGACGACCATTCCGCAGACCCGCCCGCCGCTGTCGGAGCGCCTCCGCGCGGCCACCGCGGTGGCCCACGACCGTGCCGAACGGGCGACCTTCGTCGACGATCTGATGTCCGGGCGGCTCGACGCCGACGGTTATCGACGGATGGCCGGACAACTCTTCTTCGTCTACCGCGCACTGGAGTCGGTGGCCGACGACCTGGCCGACGATCCGGTGGTCGGGCCGGTGATCGACGAGCGGCTGCGGCGCCTGCCTCGCCTGACCGAAGACCTCGCGTCACTCGGTGTGGACATCTCGGCCGTCGTCCCGCTACCGGGCGTTCGCGCCTACGTGGCGGCCATCGAGGCCACCCGCGCCGACCCGCCCCGGTTCGTGGCGCACCACTACACCCGCTATCTCGGGGATCTGAGTGGGGGGCAGGTCATCCGGAGTCGGATGAAACTCCACTACGGCCTCACCGACGCCGAGCTCGGGTTCTACGTCTTCGATGCGATCGTCAAGCTCAAACGCTACAAGGACGACTATCGCGAGACGCTCGACGGCTTGGTGCTCGACGACGCCGAGCACCAAGCCCTGATCGAGGAGGCGGTGGCGGCCTTCGGGTACAACGAGGCCATGTTCGCCGAACTCGGCACTCGCTGACCTGATCCGGCGCCCCGACTACTTCGCGGACTCTTCCTTGTTCTCCCTCGCCTGGCGGATGCCGGCCTTCACGAGCAGGTAGGGAACCAGGAGGGTGGCCAGAGCCGTCACCACCCACACCACCACGGTTGCGGCGATCCATGTTGTGACACCGTCGATCTCGATACCGTCGCTGCCGAGCAGGGTGGCCAACAGTAGGGCGACGAACGTCGAAACGAGCCCGACGCCACCGAGGAACGCCTCGGCATTCTTCGCGACGAACTTCGTGATGAAGGGGCCGAGGATCAACTGTGCGGCGGCGAAAATGACCACCGCGAACAGAAATCCACCCCAGTGGACGGTCATGTCGTCGAGAATCCAGGTGGCCACCAGAAGGCCGACGGCGGCCGAGATCAGGTAGACGAGTGCCCGGACGAGAATGCGGATCATGAGGTCATCGTAGGCGCGGCGGCCTGCCCGTCACTGGGATTCGACGAGCCCGGCGAGTCCGTCGAGGATCACCGACAGCCCGAAATCGAGTTGCTCGGTGAAGAAGTCGTCGTCTGTCTGGTCCTGATCGGCCGCGGCGGATGCCAGATGGGGGAACTCGGCGGGCGTCACCAGTTCGACGAGTAACTCCTCGTACGTGTGGCCGTTCGAGTCCGGACCGCTTTCCAGCAACCCCATCTGGGTCGACTGACGCACGTGCTGACGGACGAATCCGTCCACCAGTAGCAGGGCATTGAGCTTCTGCTCACCCGTCAATGAGGTGTCGGCGAAACATTGCACACCGATCTCGGTCCACGACAGCACACGCGGTCCCACCGGCGGGCGCGCCATCGGGATCGTGGCCAACCAGGGGCGTTGGCGTAGCCCATCGGCGATCGCCAGCGCCCATGTCCGTACCCGCGCGCGCCAGTCTCCCGAAGCGGTCAGGGTGCGGTCGGCCTGGCCGTAGGCCTCGTCGACCATCAGCTCGTAGATGTCGTCCTTGCTGTCGACGTAGCGGTACAGCGACATCGTCGACAGACCCAGGTCTGCGGCGATCGCCTTCATCGACACGGCCTCGACGCCGTGGGCGTCGGCGATGGCCACGGCGGTCCGGCCGATGTCGTGGATGGTGATCGTCGGCCGGGGCCCGCGACGCGGGGCCGGGTCGTCGCGACCCCAGAGCAGGGCGAGGTAGCGGGGGATGGTCGGCCCGGATACGCCGTCCGCGATGTCCATGCATTCCATCGTAGTAACTGCTTGTGCGGTACACAGTTCGGGTCTACGATCTGCGTATCAAATAAACAGTCTATGTAATACACAGAAAGGGGTCCGGTCATGGTTCGACGTTCTCCATGGATCGCACTCACCGCTCTCTGCCTGCCGATGCTGATCGTCTCGATGGATGTGTCCGTGCTGTTCTTCGCGGTGCCCGACATCGCTGCGGATCTCGCGCCCACACCCGAGCAGCAGCTCTGGATCTTCGACATCTACGGGCTGGTCCTGGCCGGTCTGTTGCTCACGATGGGTTCGATGGCCGACCGCATCGGTCATCGGCGGCTGCTGCTCATCGGGGCGGCGGCCTTCAGCGGCGCCTCGCTGGTGGCGGCGTTCGCGTCGTCTGCCGAGATGCTCATCGGCGCCCGGGCGCTGCTGGGGATAGCGGGGGCCACCTTGATGCCCTCGACGCTGGCGATGATCCGGCACGTCTTCGACGACCCGGCCGCCCGGGCGAAGGCGGTGGCCGCCTGGAATGCGGTCCTCGCCGGCGGTGTCACGGTAGGACCCATCATCAGCGGCTTGCTGCTCGAGCACTTCTGGTGGGGATCGGTCTTCTTGATCAACGTGCCGTTCATGGTGCTCCTGCTGATCGTCGGACCGCTGCTGCTGCCCGGAGACACCGCGGTCGCGGGAAAGCGGGTGGATGTCCTCAGCGGTGTACTCGCCCTCGGCGCGATGCTGCCGGTGGTCTACGGCATCAAGCGTCTCGCCGCCGACGGATGGTCGGTGTCGGCCGGGGTGGCGCTTGCCGTCGGTGTGCTGGTCGCGGTCGGTTTCGTGATGCGGCAGTTGCGGATAGACGATCCGATGGTGGACCTGGGGCTGCTCGCGCAGCGTCGCTTCGGCACGTCGATCGCAACGAATCTGATCTGCATGTTCGCCCTCCTGAGCAACTCCATCGTCGTCACGCAGTACCTGCAGTCGGTGCTGGGCTATTCACCGTTGAAGGCGGCGCTGTGGAGCGTGGCGCCGTCGGTGGTGGTGGGCGCGGTGGCGCCGCTGGCCGCGGTCGTGTCGTCGCGGGTGGGACGGCCGCCGGTCATCGCCGGTGGACTCCTGCTGGGTGCTTCGGGGTTCGCGGTGCTGGCGGCCTTCACCGGGACCGAATCGCTGATCAGCGTCCTGGTCGGGGCCACCCTGCTGGCGTCCGGGATCGTCGCGGCCACCTCGATGATCGCCGACTACGTCGTCGGGGTGGCGCCGGTCGAGCGGGCAGGCGCCACCTCGGGGTTGCTGGAGACGTCCAGCGAACTCGGCGGTGCGCTGGGCATCGCGATCCTGGGCAGCATCGTCACCGCGGTGTTCCGGATGGACTTCCCGGCGGAGTTGGTCGGCGGCGAGGGCTCACGCAGTCTGGCGGGCGCGTTGGCCGCCGCCCAGCATCTGCCCGCAGAGCACGCCGCCGAGGTCGTGGAGGCCGCGCGTGGCGCGTTCGTCGACGGCTTGTCGGCCGCCGCGTGGACCGGCGCGGGCATCCTCGTCGCGACCGCTGTCGCGGTGATGTGGATGCTGCGCGGACCGAGTGGGCGAGCGTCAGAGGATCTCGACCTTGGCGGTCGACGAGAGGACGATCTGTCGACGGTCGTCGGAGCTGTTGACCAGCTCGACCGTGTAGTCGTCGGCGCCGTTACGGACGCTCGTGCGGACAACTCCGCGCAGACCGTCGACGCTGATGCGGTCGCCGGGTGCGAGGTCTTCGACAAATCTGGTGCGAGTCATGGTGACAACCTAAATCGAACTGATGTGAAACGGCAGAGTACAAACCCCTGAACGTGACGTCAATCACGAGACAACGTCGGGGCCGGTGACGCGAGGCCCGGAAACGCAACGACCCGCCCGGCGATGCCGGGCGGGTCGTTGCGTCTGGACCGAGATGTCAGCAGTCGTAGTAGAGCGCGAACTCGTACGGGTGCGGACGGATCTGGACCGGCTCGATCTCGTTCTCACGCTTGAGCGCGATCCAGGTCTCGATGAGGTCCTCGGTGAACACGCCACCGGCGGTGAGGTAGTCGTGGTCCTCTTCGAGCTTGTCGATGACCGCCGACAGCGAGGTCGGGGCCTGCGGGATGCCCTTGGCCTCCTCCGGGGGCAGCTCGTAGAGGTCCTTGTCGACGGGCTCGTGCGGCTCGATCTTGTTCTTGATGCCGTCGAGGCCCGCCATCATCATTGCGGCGAACGCCAGGTACGGGTTGCCCGAGCTGTCCGGGCAACGGAACTCGAGGCGCTTGGCCTTCGGGTTGTTGCCGGTGATCGGGATACGCACGCAGGCCGACCGGTTGCGCTGGCTGTAGACCAGGTTGATCGGGGCCTCGTAGCCCGGGACCAGGCGCTTGTAGGAGTTCACCGTCGGGTTGGTGAACGCCAGCAGCGACGGTGCGTGGTGCAGGATGCCGCCGATGTAGTAGCGCGCCAGATCCGACAGGCCCGCGTAGCCGGCCTCGTCGTGGAACAGCGGCTTGCCGTCCTTCCACAGCGACTGGTGGGCGTGCATGCCCGAGCCGTTGTCGCCGAAGAGGGGCTTCGGCATGAAGGTGACTGTCTTGCCGTTCTGGTACGCGGTGTTCTTGATGATGTACTTGAACAGCAGCACATCGTCGGCCGCGTGCAGCAGCGTGTTGAACTTGTAGTTGATCTCGGCCTGACCGCCGGTGCCGACCTCGTGGTGACCCCGCTCGAGCGTGAAGCCCGCGTTGGTCAGGTTGGTCGACATCTCGTCACGCAGATCGACGTAGTGGTCGTACGGGGCGACCGGGAAGTATCCACCCTTGGGACGGACCTTGTAGCCGAGGTTCGGCGAGCCGTCCGGGTCGGTCGGCGAACCCGAGTTCCACCAGCCCGACTCCGACTCGACCTCGTAGAAGGTGCCGTTCATCTGCGAGTCGAATGACACCGAGTCGAAGATGTAGAACTCTGCCTCGGCGCCGAAGAAGCAGGTGTCGGCGATGCCGGTGGAGGCCAGGTAGTCCTCGGCCTTGCGGGCGACGTTGCGCGGGTCGCGGCTGTAGGCCTCACGGGTGAACGGGTCGTGGACGAAGAAGCTCAGGTTCATCGTCTTGGCCTTGCGGAACGGGTCGATCCGCGCGGTGGCCGGGTCGGGCAGCAGCATCATGTCCGACTCGTCGATCGACTGGAAGCCACGCACCGACGATCCGTCGAACGCCAGGCCGTCCTCGAACACCGACTCGTCGAACGCTGCGGCGGGGATCGAGAAGTGCTGCATCACACCGGGCAGGTCGCAGAAGCGGATGTCGACGTACTCGACGCCCTCTTTCTTGATGCCCTCGAGAAGTTCTTCGTTGCTGCTGTACACCGTCCGGTGACTCCTTAACTTGTTCGGGTGGGCCAGATACCTGGCACGCCTCATCCGCCACCGGAGAAATCAGCAGCGGATCTCAGCGAGAACCGTATGGACGTGAAGTTGCCCAGGCGTTGAGCCCATGTTTCTCCTGTGTTACGCGGGCCCGAGATCTCGACAACACCGACCGTTCCGAACCGCAACGATGCCACGTCGGCGAACAGAGCACCAAGAGAGCGCCGGAAATGACGGATTCGTCACCCGACCTGCCGGAAATCGCCGGGTGCTCATCGGCCATTACCATGGACGACATGCGTCAACCGACATCATCGCGCACCCGGGGTGCATTCGCACGGCAAGAGGCCCTCTGATGGGCCGCGCGACCGGGTCCTGGTTGTCGGGACCTCAGATCGGGCCCGGCGGTGGTGGTGACGTCGAGTTCCGGGGACAAGACCTCGGTCTGCCCGGATCCGGACCCGGCTCTCTGGCCGGTGGCTGGCCGCGCACCCTCGGTCTCCTGGTCGACTGGGTGCTCGCCGCGGGCATCTCCCTGCTGTTCGTGCGCTTCGGTTCCCCGAACCTCGGAACCGTGGTGCTCGGTGTCTGGTTCGTGATCGGCGCGGTGGCCGTGACGCTGTTCGGCTTCACCCCGGGACAGTTCGTCGTGGGGCTTCGGGTGGCGCGGGTGGATCACGGTCCCGATCGTGCCGCCGCGGAGGCCGGTGGGAAGGCCGACCCGGCGGCGGTCGGTATCGTCCGCGCACTGGCCCGGCAGGTGTTGATCGTGTTCCTGGTACCGGCGCTGATGAACGACTACAACGGGCGCGCGCTGCATGATCGGGCGACCGGGACCGCCATGGTGCGCACCCGCTGAGTGTCGCCTGACATCTGAGTGCCGCCTGACATGAACTGACTCCCGGATGTGAACTGACTCCCGACATGAACGGACCGGCAGCGGTGCCGGCCCGGATCGTGGATGATCGGGCGGCAACCGGTGCCGGTCGGTTCTCGGTGCTGTGCTGTGTCTGTTCTGCGGTGTCTGTGGTTCAGCTGCGGCGACGGGCGGTGCGCTGCATGCCGCGCACCTTGGCGTTGCCGGGGATCGGACCCTTGGGCATACCCGGTCCCTGCTGGTTGCGGCCACCGAGCGCGCTGAGCCGACCCTCGAGCGCATCGATGCGCTTGCCGTCGATGTTCGTCGGCAACTTGCTGAGGTGACGTTCGAGCTTGCTCAACGGGACCTGGCCGTCGTCGTTGCCGACGATGATCTCGTAGATCGGGGTGTCGCCGACGACGCGCGCCGCCTTCTTCTTCTCCTGCGCGACCAGGGACCTGACCCGGCTGGGGGAGCCCTCGCCGACCAGGATCACGCCCGGCTTCCCGATCACGCGGTGCACGGCGTCGAGGTGAGCGTTGCCGGTGACTGCCTGCTTGACCCGCCACTGCCCACGCATGTTGCCCAGTGCCCACCCGGCCGCACCGGGCTGACCCTCGGCCTTGGTGTACACGCTGCGCTGTACGCGACGCCCGAAGAGGATGAACGCGGCCAGCAGGCCCAGCACGATACCGAGCGGCAGCAGCAACCAGACGCTGCCGAATGCCAGACCGAGCACCACGAAGATCGCAACGATCAGTACGAACAGACCGACCATGTACGGGATGAGGCGCTTGTCTTCTTTGCGCTGCATCTGGAAGGCCTGCCACAGCTGCTTGAACCGTTCCCGGGAGGCCTGTCTGCGGGCCTTCTTCGCCGCGGCCTTCGCCTCTTTGTCTTGCGCCTTTGCCATGGCCACCAGTCTACGGCGCGGCCAAACCTGTCAGTGCGCGAGGCGACTCAGCAGGCTCGACGCCTCCTGGCTGGCCGAACCCTCGTCGGCGAGATGGGCCAGGGCAGGCGCGATCTGCCTGCCGTGATGGGCCATCGCCTGTGCGTAGAGGCGGCCGGCGCGGTACGACGATCGCACCAGCGGCCCGGCCATGACACCGGCGAAGCCGACCTCGGAGGCGAACTCCGAGTGGTCGACGAACTCTTCGGGCTTCACCCACCGCTCGACGGGATGGTGACGGGGCGACGGTCGCAGGTACTGGGTGATGGTGAGGATGTCGCACCCGGCCTCGTGCAGGTCCACGATCGCCGACTGCACCTCCTCGGGGGTCTCACCCATACCCAGGATCAGGTTGGATTTGGTCACCAGACCGAAGTCGCGGGCCTGCGTGATGACATCCAGGGACCGCTCGTAGCGGAACGCCGGACGGATGCGCTTGAAGATGCGCGGCACGGTCTCCAGATTATGGGCGAGGACCTCGGGGCGTGCCTCGAAGACCTCGGCCAGCAGATCGGGGTTCGCGTGGAAGTCGGGGATCAGGTTCTCCACACCGGTCCCGGGATTCAACCGGTGGATGGCGCGGACGGTCTCGGCGTAGAGCCAGGCACCTTCGTCGGGAAGGTCGTCGCGGGCGACCCCGGTGATGGTCGAGTAGCGCAGCCCCATCGCCTGCACACTCTCGGCGACACGGCGCGGTTCGTCACGATCGAGCTCGGCGGGTTTGCCGGTGTCGATCTGGCAGAAATCGCAACGGCGCGTGCACTGCTCGCCGCCGATGAGGAAGGTCGCCTCGCGGTCTTCCCAGCACTCGTAGATGTTGGGGCAGCCCGCTTCTTCGCAAACCGTGTGCAGGCCTTCGCGTTTCACCAAACCCTTGAGCTCGGTGTATTCCGGCCCCATGCGGGCGCGGGTCTTGATCCAGCTCGGCTTGCGCTCGATGGGTGTCTGCGCGTTACGCACCTCGAGACGCAGGAGTTTGCGTCCGTTCGGTGGGGCAGGGGTGGAGGTCGTTGGTGCTGCAGCCGATTCGAGGGATGGGGAATCGGGGGCACCGGGTCCGGGGGTTACTGGGGACGCGGTCACCGCACCGATCCTACGCTTGCGGTGTGTGGGGCCTCGCTCGCCAGGCCCGTCCCGTCGAGTGCCTGCTGCACGGCGTCGGCCACCGGGTCCAGGAGCTCGGCGACCGACAACGGGTGTGCGAGTTCCCGGCTCAGTGAGGTCACACCTGCGTCGGCGATACCGCACGGGACGATCGCGTCGAAGGCACTCATGTCCGGGTCGATGTTGAGCGCGAATCCGTGCAGAGCGACGCCGCGTGCGACGCGGATGCCGATCTGGCCGAGTTTGCGTTCACCGGTGCTGTCGCTGACCCACACACCGGATCGGCCGTCGACGCGGCCGGTGACGACGCCGTGGCCGGCGCACACTCCGATGAGGGCCTCCTCGAGGCGACGCACGTACTCGACGACATCGAGGGGTTCGGCGAGCTTGACGATCGGGTAGCCGACGAGCTGGCCGGGGCCGTGCCAGGTGATCCGGCCACCCCTGTCGACATCGATGACCAGCGAACCGTCCGTGGGCCGGTCGGAGTCCTCGGTCCGTTTGCCCGCGGTGTAGGTGGACGGATGTTCGAGCAGTAACAGCACGTCGTGATCGAGGGACCCGTCGGCGCGTTGCTCGGCCAACCGGTGCTGCAGGTCGTACGTGTCGGGGTAGTCGACGACGCCGAGCCGACGGACCTCGATCGGTTGGTTGTCCGACCGGATGGATCGATCATGCATGCGCGTACTCCAATGCGTCGTCGATCGTCGGATGGGTGAAGTCGAAGCCGTTGTCGATGAGCACACGTGGTGCAACGCGCTGACTGAACAGAATCATTTCCTCGGCCATCTCGCCGCCCACGGCCTTCGCCGCGAACGCCGGCACCGACAACACGGTCGGCCGGTGCAGCGACCGGCCCAGCGCGGCGGCGAACTCGCCGAACGCGACCGCGCCGGGGGAGCACAGATTGACCGGTCCGCTGATCGTGGACTCCACCAGGAAGACGATGGCGCGCACCTCGTCGGGCAGGCTGATCCACGAGAAGTACTGGCGGCCATTACCGATGGGACCGCCGAGCCCCACCCGAAAGATCGGGCGCAAACGTCCCAACAATCCACCGTCGCGGGCCAGGACGGGGGCGGTGCGCAACAGCACGACCCGGGTGTCGTCACCGGCATTCGCGGTGGCCGCGGCCTCCCAGTCGGTGACGAGTTCGGCAAGGAACCCGTCGCCGGCCGGGTCGGACTCGGTCGCGACGCGTGAGCCGGTGTCCCCGTAGAAGCCGGTCGCCGACGCACTGAGGAAGGTCGGCACCCCGGCCGTCCTCGCCGCGTCGGCGAGGACCTCGGTCGGGGTGATGCGCGAGTCGCGCAGTTCCTGCTTGAAGCGGCCCGTCCAGCGTTGGTTGCCGACGCCGACCCCGCCGAGGCCGATCAACGCGTCGACCCCGTCCAGACTTTCCGGCGGGACGCCGAATGTCTCCGGCTCCCAGCTGAACTCGTCATCGGAGTCGGCCTCGCGCCGAACGAGTCGGACCACGGTGTGTCCCGCGTCTCGCAACGCGGAGACCACCGCGGAGCCGATCAACCCCTGCGAGCCGGCGACGGCTACGCGCATCGCGTCCTACAGGCCGAGATCGGCGGCGAAGGCGCCCGATTCGAGACGCTTCTTGATGGTCGTCAGGAAGCGTCCGGCGTCGGCGCCGTCGATGAGGCGGTGGTCGTAGGTCAGCGGCAGGTAGGACATCGAGCGCACCGCGATCGACTCCGAACCGTCGTCGTCGGTGATGACGACCGGACGCTTGACGATGGCGCCGGTGCCCAGCATCGACGACTGCGGCGGGACCAGGATCGGGGTGTCGAACAGGGCACCCTGGCTGCCGATGTTGGTGATGGTGAACGTGCCACCGGCCAGCTCATCGGGTTTGAGTCCGTTGCTGCGGGCGCGGGCCGCGATGTCGGCGATCGCACGGGCGAGGCCCGCGATGGACAGATCGTCGGCGTTGTGGATCACCGGCGACAGCAGACCCTGCTCGGTGTCGACCGCGATGCCCAGATGCACCTTGTCGTAATAGGTGATCTCCTTGCGGTCCTCGTCGATCGACGCGTTGATGTTCGGGTGCGCCTTGAGCGCCTCGACGACGGCCTTCGCGATGAACGGCAGGAACGTCAGGTTGACGCCCTCGGACGCCTTGAACGACTCCTTGGCCTGCTTGCGCAGCGACACGATCCTGCTCATGTCGACCTCGAAGACCTGGGTGAGCTGAGCGCTGGTCTGCAGCGACTCGCGGGTCTTCTTCGCGGTGATCTGCCGGATGCGGTTGATCTTCTGCGTGGTGCCGCGCAGTGCCGCCAGTTCCGGCTTGATCTCCGGTGCGGACGCGGCCGGTGCCTGCGCAGCCGGTGCGGCGGCGGGGCTCGCGGCGGGCGCGGGCGCCTTGGCGGCCTCGGCTGCGGCGAGGACATCCTGCTTGCGGATGCGGCCGCCGACGCCGGTGCCCTTGAGCGTGTTCAGGTCGATGTTGTTCTCCGCGGCCAGCTTTCGGACCAGCGGGGTGACGTACGGAGTCGATTCGACGGTGGTCGGTTCAGGCTTCGCTGCCGGTGCCGGGGCCGGTTGCGCCCGGGCGGGTTCGGGCTCGGGTGTCGGCGTGGGCTCCGGGGTCGGTGCCGGCGGCGGGGTCGGTGCCGCGGGTGGCTCTGCGGCCGGTGCCGGGGTGGGCGCCGGGGCTGCGGGAGCCGGTGCTGCGCCGGGTGCACCGATGACGGCGAGTTTGCCGCCGACCTCGATCACGTCGTCTTCCTGGGCGACGATCTCGAGCAGGGTTCCGGCGACTGGCGACGGGATCTCCGTGTCGACCTTGTCGGTGGAGACCTCGAGCAGCGGTTCGTCGGCGGCGACCTCGTCGCCGACGGCCTTGAGCCAGTTGGTCACGGTGCCCTCGGTGACCGACTCGCCCAGTTCCGGCATCACGACGTCGGTGCCCTCGGCGGAACCGCCGGAGCCGGCCGAGGCGGCGGGTGCGGAGTCGGAGGCGGCCGGTTCGGCCGCGGGTTCGGCCGGCTCGGGGGCGGACTCGGCAGGCGCGGCGGGTTCGCTCGGCTCCGCGGCGGCCTGTTCGCCTGCCTCACCGATCAGCGCGAGTTCGCCGCCGACCTCGATGACGTCGTCCTCCTGGGCGATGATCTTCGTCAGCACACCCGATGTGGGGGCGGGGATCTCGGTGTCGACCTTGTCGGTGGACACCTCCAGCAAGGGCTCGTCGGCCTCGACGGTGTCGCCCTCCTCCTTCAGCCACCGGGTGACTGTTCCTTCGGTGACGCTTTCACCCAAGGCGGGCATCTGGACGGAGAAGGCCATCGTTGTTGACTCCTGAACTCGAGGTGTTGTCGTTGGGTCTGCGGTGCCGCGGTGTGTGCGCCGGCGGTACCCGGGACGGGCTGTGGCGGGTGAGCCGTCCGTCCGTGGGTTACCCTACCCGGCTCGGGTCGCTCGGATGCGGTGTGGCCGCACTTTCCGTCGACCTGTCCGACACCCGGAACCGCAGCGTGTAGGGGCCGCCGGTCAGCCCTGCGCCGCGATGTCCTCCAGGACCGCGGCGATCGTGCGGACGGGTACCCCGGTGCCGCCCTTGGGCGTGTAACCCCAAGGGCCGCCGGTGTTGAACGCGGGCCCGGCGATGTCGATGTGCGCCCACTGCACGCCCGAGGCCACGAACTCCTTGAGGAACACGGCGGCGGCCAGCATGCCCGCGTTGCGGTTGTTGGTGACGTTCGCCAGATCGGCGACCCGCGACTTGAGATCGTTGCGCAGTTCGGTGGGCAGCGGCATCGCCCACGCGTTCTCGCCGACCGTCGCCGACAGGGTGGCGACCCGGTCCCGGAACTCGTCGGTCCCCATCACGCCGGGGGTGCGCGAGCCCAACGCCACCAGTTGCGCACCGGTGAGTGTGGCCGTGTCGATGAGGTAGTCCGGGTCGTCCTCGCATGCGCGGACCATCGCGTCGGCCAGCACGAGACGGCCTTCGGCGTCGGTGTTGAGGACCTCGACGGTGGTGCCGCCGTACTGGGTCAGGACGTCACCGGGGCGCTGCGCGGTCCCCGACGGCATGTTCTCGGCCATCGGCACCGTCGCGGTGACCGACACGTCGAGATCGAGTCGGGCGGCCAGGATGGTGGCCGCGATGACCGCGGCCGCACCGCCCATGTCCGAGGTCATGTGGTCCATGTTGGCCGCGGGCTTGATGGAGATGCCGCCGGTGTCGAAGGTGATGCCCTTGCCGACGAGGGCCACCTTCTTGGCGTCCTTGCGGCCCGTGTGGGTCAGTCGAACCAGCCGCGGCAGGCGCGACGATCCCTTGCCGACCCCGAGGATGCCGCCGTAGGCGCCCTTCTCCAGCGCCTTGTCGTCGAGCACCTCGACCTTGAGGCCCACCGCACTGCCCAGACGCACGGCTCGGTCGGCGAACTCCTCGGGGTAGAGGTGGCTCGGTGGCGTGTTGACGAAATCGCGGGCGATGGCCACGGAGTCCGCCACGGCGGCGGCATGGGCCAGTTCGGCCTTCGCAGCCTTGCCCTTGTCCTCGACGAGCAGGGTGATCCGGGCGGGCGGATTCTTCTTCGGCTGGGTCTTCGCCGACCGGAAGGTGTCGAAGCGGTAGGCGCCGAGGAAATGCCCCTCGGCGGCCGCACCGAGTTGCACCGACGACAACGTGGTGGCGACCTGGCCGATGCCGTCGAGCTCCCGGGCGGCGATTCCGGCGGCCTGACGGATCTGTTCGGCGTCGTCGAGGTCGTCGGCGGACCCGAGTCCGACCGCCACCACGAGACCGACATCGAGAGAGTCCGGCGCGGGCATCTTGGTGATCTCGCCGTGCCCGCCGGAGGCGCCGACCCGACGGATCGCGTTGCTGATCGCCTCGGCCTGTGCGTCGTCGAGGATGCCGTCGCCGATCGCCAGGGTGGGTTCGGCCGCCGCGTCGTCGGAGTCGGCCTTGATCAGGCCGATCACGAGTGCCTCATCGGACTTGCCGATGGTGGTTGCCAATTCGAGTTCCGGGCCGCGCGCGCGGTCGACATCATCGTTTCGGGTCACGGCCACAACTGTAGTCCCACGGTGACCGGGCCCACCGAGTCGCCAGGTCACACCCGCGTGCTCCCCTAAGGTGTGGGGCATGACCGATCTCCTCGCCGGCCCCATCGCCGATCGTCACGTCGCCCTCGGCGCCAGCTTCGCCGAATTCGGCGGCTGGAACATGCCGGTCTCCTACGCCGGAACCGTCGCCGAGCACACCGCGGTCCGTGAGGCCGTCGGCATCTTCGACGTCAGCCACCTCGGCAAGGCGCTGGTCGCCGGAGCGGGCGCGGCCGACCTCGTGAACCGCACGCTGAGCAACGATCTCGGCAAGATCACACCGGGCAAGGCGCAGTACACGTTGTGCTGCAACGAATCCGGGGGAGTGGTCGACGACCTGATCACCTACCTCGTCGGCGACGACGAGGTGTTCCTGATACCCAATGCGGCCAACACGGCCGCCGTCGTCGGCCTGTTGTCGGCGGCCGCGCCCGAGGGCGTCACGGTGACCGATCAGCATCGCGACTTCGCGGTGTTCGCGGTGCAGGGTCCGCGTGCCCCGGAGACACTCGCCGCCGTCGGTCTGCCGACCGACATGGACTACATGGCCTTCGTCGACGCAGACCTCGCGACCGCCGACGGGCCGCGGCCGGTGCGCGTGTGCCGGACCGGCTACACCGGCGAGCGCGGCTTCGAGATCCTGCCCCGATGGGCGGATGCGGGCCCGGTCTTCGACACCCTGCTCGCCGCGGTCACCGAGCACGGCGGACAACCTGCGGGTCTGGGCGCCCGCGACACCCTGCGCACCGAGATGGGCTACGCACTGCACGGCCACGAACTCGGTCCGGAGATCACCCCGGTCCAGGCGCGCTCCGGATGGGCCGTCGGCTGGCGCAAGCCCGAGTTCTTCGGTCGGGACGCCCTTCTCGCCGAGAAGGCGGCCGGACCGCCCAGGCGTCTGTACGCGCTGAAGGCGACCGGCCGCGGGGTGCCGCGCGCCGACTGTGCGGTGCTCGCGGCGTCCGACGGCGCGGTGCCGGCGCGCACCGCGATCGGGCGGTGCACGTCGGGAACGTTCTCGCCGACCCTCAAACAGGGGATTGCGCTCGCGCTCATCGACTCCGACGCGGCGGTCGAGATCGGCTCCGAGGTCATCGTCGACGTGCGGGGTCGTGACCTGCCCTGCGAGGTCGTCGGGCTGCCCTTCGTGGAGTCGCACGTCTGAGTCGCGTCGGGGCACCGGGCCGGGCGCCGGAATCCGTTTGTGCCGCGGCGGTAGCATTGAGCGCATGACCTTGCAGTTCACGCGTACCGAACATCCCCATCCGGTGTCGGAGAACCGTCGTGCGGAGATCCTCGCCGCCCCGGGTTTCGGCAACTACTTCACCGACAACATGGTGATGATCGACTACCACGTGGACCAGGGCTGGCACGACGCGAAGGTACTGCCGTACGGACCGTTCGCCCTCGACCCGTCGGCGATGGTGTTGCACTACGGGCAGGAGATCTTCGAGGGACTCAAGGCCTACCGTCAGCCCGACGGGTCCATCGCGGCCTTCCGTCCCGAGGCGAACGGACAGCGACTCCAGCGTTCCGCGGAGCGTCTGGCCATGCCGCAGTTGCCGGTCGAGGACTTCATCGAGTCCCTGCGGGTGCTGCTCGCCGCCGACAACGCGTGGGTGCCCGCGGCCGGCGGTGAGGAGTCGCTGTACCTGCGGCCCTTCATGTTCGCCTCGCAGGCCGGGCTCGGTGTGAACGCACCGTCGAACTCCTACATCTACTCGGTCATCGCCTCGCCCGCCGGCGCGTACTTCTCCGGAGGGATCAAGCCGGTCAGCGTCTGGCTGTGCACCGAGTACGTGCGTGCCGCCCCAGGTGGAACCGGTTTCGCCAAGTGCGGCGGCAACTACGCGGCCGCGTTCCTCGCGCAGGCGCAGGCCACCGAGAACGGCTGCGATCAGGTCGTCTGGCTCGATGCCGTCGAGCGTCGCCACATCGAGGAGATGGGCGGCATGAACATGTTCTTCGTGTTCGGTTCCGGTGCCGATGCCCGCTTGGTGACCCCCGAGCTGTCCGGCTCGCTGCTGCCCGGCATCACGCGGGATTCCTTGTTGCAGTTGGCAACCGACGCCGGATTCGCCGTCGAGGAACGCAAGATCACCACCGAGGAACTGCGCAAGGGTGTGGCCTCTGGCGACATCACCGAGGTGTTCGCCTGTGGCACCGCCGCGGTCATCACACCCGTGGGCCGGGTGCGCGGCGAGACCGACGACTACACCATCGGAGACGGCACCACCGGTGAGGTCACCCAGGCGCTGCGCGACACCCTCACCGGCATCCAGCGCGGCACCTTCGCCGACACCCACGGTTGGATGACCGAGCTGTACCGTCCGTGACGCTCAGATCACCAGGCCGACGACGGTGATCGCGGTGCCGAGCTCGATCACCGCGCCGAGCACGTCGCCCGAGATCCCGTCCATGCGGCGTGCACAGTGCCGGGTGAACACCCAGCCGAACAGCAGGGCCACCGCCACCGCGAGGGCCGTCTGCACCGCGGTGGTGACGTCGGATCGACCGATCATGACGGCCGCCGCGACGGCGAGCACCGGCCAGACGACCGCCGACGTGCGCTGGGTACCCACGACCAGCGCGCCGAAACCGTTCGGGTGCGCCGGTGCCAGACCGCGTCGCGCTCCCACGACGGCACCGACGCGGCCCACCGCGATCGCCAACCCGATCTGCGCCCACTGACCGCGATCGGCGAGCGCCGAGAATCCGATCGTGTCCACGATCATCACCGCGGCCAGGGTGGCCGCTCCGAACGGTCCCACGGTGCCGCTGCGCATCACCTCGGCGATGCGTTGCGGTGAGCCATAGCAGCCGAGGCCGTCCGCGGTGTCGGCCAGACCGTCGAGGTGCATGCCGCGGGTGGCCAACGCGAGCGCGGCGACGACGAGGATCCCGACCAGCATCGTCGGCAGATCGGTGTATCCGAGTCCCCACGCCAGGACCGCCGCAGCAGCTCCGAGCACGATGCCGACGACGGGCACCGCGGCCAGCACGGCCCCACCCACGCGTCGGTCCAGCGACGATGTCGCGGTCCACGAGTGGGGTAGCGGGACAACGGTCATCCACGAGAAGGCCACGCCGACGGCACGGACAGGCGAGAGCATCGGTGCCTCAGACGGAGGCGGTGTTCGTGGTCGCGGTCTCGGTGGCGTCGTCCTCGGCTCCGGCACCGCTGACCCCGGCATCGGCAAAGGTCGCCATCGAGGTGAGGATGTCGGCCGCCGACGCGACGACGGGCAGTGCGCTGAGTGCGCCGCTGCCCTCACCCAACCGCATCGACAGTTCCAGGACGGGTTTCAGATCGAGGTGATCGAGGGCGATGGCGTGCGCCGGTTCGGCCGAACGGTGTCCGGCCAGCCACCACCGCGACGCCCCGGGTGCCAGTTCGTTGGCGACCAATGCGCTCGCCGTGACGACCACACCGTCGAGGATCACCGGAGTGCGGCGTACCGCCGCCTGGGCCAGGAAGCCGGCCATCGCGGTGAGGTCGGCGCCTGCGACGGTGGCGAGCAGGGAGAGCGGATCGTGTACGTGTCGTCGGGCGCGGCGCATGCCGTCGCGGATCGCGGCGGTCTTGCGAATCCACCCCGCGTCGTCGATACCCGTTCCGCGACCGACGATCTCGACGGGCTCGCGGCGGGCCAGCGAGCCGATCAGCACGGTCGCCGGGGTGGTGTTGCCGATGCCCATCTCGCCGGCGATCAGCACGTCGGCACCCGAATCGACGAGTTCGTCGGCGATCGCGCGGCCTGCGGCAAGCGCCTCGCGGGCCTCGGCGATCGTCAGGGCATCCTCGATCCGCAGATCGCCACTGCTGCGACGCACCTTGAAGCGGGAGATCTCCGGGGCCGTGTCGGCGTCGACGGACAGATCCTCCACCCGGACCGTGGCGCCGAACCGTCGGGCGAGGACGTTGACGGCGGCTCCGCCTGCGGCGATGTTGGCCACCATCTGACCGGTGACCTCCGGCGGGAAGGCCGACACCCCGGACTGCGCGACACCGTGGTCGCCTGCGAAGACCACCACCGTCGGCTGCTCGAGAGGTCGTGGGGGACAAGCTCCCTGGCACGACGACAGCCAGATGCCGATCTCCTCGAGACGACCGAGCGAACCCGGCGGCTTGGTGAGCGTGAGGTGTCGTTCGCGCGCGGTCATCGCGACCGCGGCGTCCGGTGGTGCCAGCGGCGGGAAGTTCTCCGCGTCGGTCGGGTCGACCGGTGCCGAGGTCGTCGATGACGCGGCGGCGGCCGGGATCGGGGTCGGCGCGGCGGGGGGCGGTGCAGCAGGGGTCGTCTGTGTCGAGGTCACGGGTGATGTCCGTGAGGGCAGCTCGAGGACCCGGCCCGCGACGACGAGGACGACTCGGTCACACACGGCGCCGACCGCCGTGTTCAGGGCGCCGAGTTCGTCCTGGAACCGGCGCCCGGCCGGTGTCGGTGGCACCAGCGACAGTCCGACCTCGGGACTGATGATCACCAGGTCACCGGCGAAATCGTCGATCGCCGAACAGATCTCGGTCCGCACCCGGGTCAGGTCGACCGGTGCCTCGGTCCATCCGCCGACGGCGTCGAGTTGCGCGGCGAGCCAGTTGCCGAGGTCGTCGAGCAGAGTCGGCGTGCCGGGGTCCGACCGTAGAGCGGCGGCGACGTCGGTGGTCTCCACGGTGTCGTAGCGGGCGTCGCGACGTTCGCGGTGTGCGGCGACCCGGGCCACCCACTCGGTGTCAGTGCTCGTCGTCGGACCGGTCGCCAGATACCGCACCCGGGGATGGTCGGCGAGCAGTGCTTCGCCGTGCCCGGACTTGCCGGACCGGACACCGCCCAGGACCAGCGTGCGTGTCGCCACCGGGTCAGACCTCGTCGCCGTGCGACACCTGCGGCTTCGGCGCGCGCATCATCCGCAGCTGCATGGCGCGGGTGAACGAGTACCAACCCAGACGGAAGCCGGTCTGCGACGGCTCGACGTCGGGGAAACGTTCGCGGACACGGCGATTCACGAGGCGTCCGAGGATGAAGGCGTCGATCGCCATGCACAGGACGAACACGAGCAGCAGGATGTTCGCGTAGACCGCGAGCTGCGGCAGGAACATCACCACGATCAGCAGGATCGCGAACGGCATGAACAGCCCGGCGAAGTTGCGACGGGAGTCGACGAGGTCGCGGGCGAAACGTTTGACCGGACCCTTGTCGCGCGGCATCAGATAGCGCTCGTCACCGGCCATCATCTTCTCGCGCTGCTCGGTGCGCTGGGTGCGTCGTTCGTCGGACAGACGCCGCTTGTCCTCACGCGACAGGGAGCTCTTCAGCTCCTTCTTGCGGGCCCGTGCCTCCGAGCGGTTCGTCGGCGGCGGGGCCACGGGGCCGCGTCGCTTGCCCTGTGCATCACGCCGCGACGGGGTCGGGCGGCCCTTGCCCGGGGTGTAGGCGCTGCCCTTGGAATCGGCGTCCGAGCTGGTGGTGACATCCTCGACGACGTCGTCGGCGACCTGGTCCGCGGCCTCGTCGGTCCTCGCGCCGTCGTCTGACTTCCATGGCAACTTCACGTGTTCGAGGGTAGGCGATCCGCGCTGCCGAGGTTCTGCGACCTCCCTATACTTCGTGGCCATGATCACGACGGTGGTGCCGACATGCGTGTGCTGATCGCGCCGGACTCGTTCGGGGACACGTTGTCCGCGGTCGCGGCCGCCGCGGCGATCGGTCGTGGGTGGTCGGCGGCGCGACCCGACGACGAGGTGCGGGTGGCACCGCAGTCCGATGGTGGGCCGGGTTTCGTCGACGTCCTCGCATCGCGGTTCGGACAGCGTCGCACCACCGCGGTCGCCGGTCCGCTCGGTGCGGAGGTGACCGCGACCTGGCTCTACGACGACCGCGGCGAGGGCCCGGTCGCCTATATCGAATGTGCACAGGCGTGCGGACTGCATCTGCTCGGTGGCCGGCCCACCGCTCGGACGGCGCTGGCCGCCGACACCACCGGGGTGGGTGAACTCGTCCTCGCGGCTCGTGACGCCGGGGCCGGACGGATCGTCGTCGGGCTCGGCGGATCGGCCACCACCGACGGCGGGCGCGGGATGATCGACGCCCTCGGTGGCCCGGCCGAGGCGGTGCGGGCACTGGCCGGGGTGCAGCTCGTGGCCGCCTCCGACGTGGAGAACCCGTTGTTGGGGCCGCTCGGTGCCGCGCAGGTCTTCGGCCCGCAGAAGGGCGCGGACGCGTCGACCGTGGATCAGCTCGAGGTGCGCATGACCCATTGGGCACGGGCGCTCGCGGACGTGGCCGGACATGAGATCGCCGAGCGGGCCGGAGCAGGGGCCGCGGGCGGCCTCGGCGCCGCGCTGCTCGCGCTGGGCGGTGAACGGGTATCGGGTGCGACGGTGGTCGCCGACGCGACCGACCGTGCCGGTGACATCGCCGCGGCCGACCTGGTGATCACGGGAGAGGGCAGGTTCGACTCGCAGACGCTGCGCGGCAAGGTGGTGGCCGCACTCGCCGGGGCGGCCACCACGGCCGGTCTGCCGACGATGGTGTTCGCCGGGCAGGTCGCATTGTCCGACGACGAGATCGCCGCGGCGGGTATCGCGGGCGCATACGCGATCGTCGACGTGGCCGGCTCGATCGAGGTGGCGATGAGCGACGCCGAGCATCAACTCACGCGACTCGCCGAACAGGTCGCCGCGACCTGGGGACACGGGGACGGCAACGGGGTCCGCAGTGCGTGATCGTCGGTGACCGGCCGGTACTCCGGCGGCGCGTTCGCCGTCGGCGCGTACGCACTGTGGGGATTCCTTCCGCTCTACTTCGTGCTGCTCGAACCCACCGGGCCGTGGGAGGTCGTCGCCTGGCGCATCCTGCTGTCGTTGGTGTTCTACGCGGTGCTCATCCCGATCATCGGCGGCCGGCCGCGGCTCCGTGCGGTGCTGGCGAATCGTCGACTCGTGCTGTGGACCGCACTCGCCGGACTGCTGATCTACCTCAACTGGCAGATCTTCCTGATCGCGACCCTCACCGGTCACGTCGTGGAGATGAGTCTGGGCTACTTCATCAACCCGATCGTGACGGTCCTGCTCGGGGTCGTCGTCCTGCACGAACGACTTCGGCCGCTGCAGTGGGCGGCGGTCGGGCTGGCGGCATTGGCGACGGTCGTCATCGTCGTCGGGTACGGGGCCTTCCCGTGGCTGGCGCTGGGGGTCGCCTTCTCCTTCGGCTTCTACGGCCTGGTGAAAAAGCACATCGGCGGGTCGGTCGACGTGATCAGCGGTCTCACGCTGGAGTCGGTGTGGTTGACGCCGCTGGCTCTGGTTCAGCTCATGGTGGTGGCGATGACCACCGGGTTGACCTGGGGTAGCGCCGGTGTCGGCCACGCGGTGTTGCTCGGATCGGCCGGGATCGTCACCGCGGCGCCCCTGATGTTGTTCGCGGCCGGGGCGCGGCGGGTGCCCCTGACCGTGCTCGGGATCGCGCAGTTCATCACACCGATCACGCAACTCGTCATCGGTGTCTGGGTGCTCGACGAGCCGATGCCACCGGAACGGTGGATCGGCTTCGCGGTCGTGTGGATGGCGTTGGCCCTGTTCACACTGGATTCGTTGTTCGCGGCGCGTCGTCGGCGCCGGTTGCGGGATCGCGCCGCCACGCACAGGTCGCAGATCGTCCCGACACGGGAGGAATAGACACCGGCGGGGTACGGTTGTTGTGAGAGCGTGGCCAGAGTCGGTGACCCGGCAGCGTTGGCCGGCCGTCCGACGAGGACCGAACTTCAGACACACAGGAGCACCCATGACCGTTCAGAACGAATCCGGAACCGCCACCACCACGGGTGTCCTTCTGACCGAGGCGGCTGCCACCAAGGCGAAGGCGCTGCTCGACCAGGAGGGCCGCGACGACCTCTCGTTGCGGATTGCGGTGCAGCCGGGTGGCTGCGCAGGCCTGCGCTACCAGCTGTTCTTCGACGATCGCAGTCTCGACGGCGATCTCACCGACGATTTCGCCGGCGTCACGCTGGCCGTCGACCGGATGAGCGCACCATATGTCGGTGGCGCCACCATCGACTTCGTCGACACGATCGAGAAGCAGGGCTTCACCATCGACAATCCGAATGCGACCGGCAGCTGCGCCTGCGGCGATTCGTTCAACTGACGCAGTTCCCTTCACGCTGACCGCACCTCCCACGGGGGTGCGGTCAGCGTGCTTTCGGGCACGTGAGTAGCGTGGACTGCTGTCCGACTCCGTCAGCACCGAAGGGCGATCCGCACGTGGCAATCGTTGTCTGTGGCTCCATCGCAACCGACCATCTGATGACCTTCCCCGGGAAGTTCTCCGAGCAGCTGGTGGGGGACCAGCTCGAACACATCTCGCTGAGTTTCCTCGTCGAGGATCTGGTGGTTCGTCGCGGCGGCGTCGGCGGCAACATCTCCTATGCGATGGGCGAACTGGGCGGTGCCCCGGTCCTCGTCGGGGCCGTCGGAGCCGACTTCCACGAGTACCGCCAGTGGCTGGAGGCGCACGGCGTCGACTGCCGGGGCGTGCGCGTGTCGGAGACCCAGCACACCGCGCGATTCATGTGCAGCACCGACGAGAACATGGCCCAGCTGGCCATGTTCTACCCCGGGGCGATGAGTGAGGCGCGCGAGATCGACCTCGCCGACGTGGTGGCCCGGGTCGGCACACCGGAACTGGTCCTGATCGGCGCCGACGATCCCGACGCCATGCTGCGCTACACCGAGCAGTGCCGTGCGCTGGGCATCCCGTTCGCGGCCGATCCTTCGCAGCAGCTCGCCCGTCTCGACGGTGAACAGGCCCGCGCCCTGATCGAGGGTGCCGCCTACCTCTTCACGAACGAGTACGAGTGGGGCCTGCTGCGCCAGAAGACCGGATTGTCGGAGGCGCAGGTCGCGGAGATGGTCGGCGTCCGCGTGACCACGCTGGGCAAGGACGGCGTCGAGATCGTCGAGAAAGATCAGACCCGTACCCATGTTGCGGTGGTCCCGGAGACCGAGAAGGTCGATCCGACCGGGGTGGGCGACGGCTTCCGTGCAGGCTTCCTCACCTCGCTGAGCAAGGGCCTCGGATTCGAACGCTCCGCGCAGGTCGGATCCATGGTGGCCGTGCTGGTCCTCGAGACGGTCTCCACCCAGGACTGGAACTGGGACCGGGATCTGGCGCTCAAACGCATCGGCGATGCCTACGGCGAAACCGCCGCCCAAGAAATCGACGCCGCGCTGTAACCCGCCACGCACCCACGCACCCACGCAACCTCCGCACCCACGCAACCTCCGCACAAAACCCACCCCACGGAGGCCGAGAGCAACCAGAAATTCGCCGAGAGCAACCGGCCGATCCAGGCCGCCGTTGCTCTCGACGAAAATCCGGTTGCTCTCGGCGAATTTCTGGTTGCTCTCGGCACGAAGGGCGACGCTACGCGAGCGGCACGAAGGGCGACGCGGCACAAAGGGCACCCCGCGAAGGGCGACGCTGCGCGAGCCCAGGCGCTACACGCGCACGGGGTAGTGGTGGTCGGTGATCTGCGGGACGATCGTCTTCTCCACGAAGATCGCGTGCCACACCATGAAGGTCAGCACCGTCCACAGGCGACGGCTGTTGTCGACGACGCCGTCGCGGTGCTCGTCGAGCATCGCCACCACTGCGCGTTTGTCGAAGATGTGATCGGTCTGGGACTTCTCGATCGTCTCGTGGGCCCAGTCGTACATCTCGGTGCCTGCCAGCCAGTGGCGGATGGGGACCGGGAAGCCGAGTTTGCGTCGGTGCAGGACGTGCGCGGGCACGATCTGCTCGAGCGCCTTGCGAAGCGCGTATTTGGTGGTGCCGTGGGCGATCTTCTCGTCGAAGGGCAGTGCCTCGGCGACACGGAACACCTCTGGATCCAGGAACGGCACACGCAGTTCGAGTGAGTTCGCCATGGTGATCTTGTCGGCCTTGACGAGGATGTCGCCGCGGAGCCAGGTGAACAGGTCCAGGTGCTGCATGCGGGCGACCGGGTCGAGACCCTCGGACATGGCGTAGATCGGCGCGGTCACATCGGTGTGGGTCCACTCCGGACGGTAGCCACGCAGCACCGCACGCAGGCGGGCGTCGTCGAAGCTGCGGGCATTGCCGTAATAGCGCTCCTCGAGCGTCAGCGACCCGCGATGCAGCAGGCTCTTGCCGCGGGTGCCCTCCGGGATGCGGTCGGAGATCGTGCCGGCCAGTCGCCGCAGGAACATCGGCAGATGGTCGAACGGCTTGAGCGACAACGGCTCCTTGTAGATGGTGTAGCCGCCGAACAATTCGTCGGCGCCCTCGCCGGACAGCACGACCTTGACGTGCTTTCGGGCTTCGCGGGCCACGAAGTACAGGGGCACCAGCGCCGGGTCGGCGACCGGATCGTCGAGGTACCAGACGATCTCCGGGATGGCGGCGATGAACTCGTCGGGGCCGACGACCTTGACGATGTGTCGGGCACCGATGGCCTCGGCGGATTCGGCGGCGACGTCGACCTCCGAGTAGCCCTGCCGTTCGAAACCGGTGGTGAAGGTGATCAGGTCCGGGTTGTGGCGGATGGCGAGCGCCGCGATCGCGGTCGAGTCGATACCGCCGGACAGGAACGATCCGACCGTGACGTCGGCGCGCATGTGTTTGGCCACCGAATCGGAGAGCACGTCGGCGATCTCGTCGTAGCGTGCCTGCCCGCCGTCGGATGCCGAGAACGGCCGCACCGGGAATCGCGGTGTGAAGTAGCGCTGGATCTGCGGGGCCTGTCCGGGCCGGAGTGTGGCGTGGCAACCCGATTCGAGCCTGCGGATCGAGTTGTGCAGGGTTTCGGGCTCGGGGACGTACTGCAGCACCGTGTAGTGCTCGATGGCGCGCGGGTCGAGCGTGTCGTCGAGGCCGAGACGGTCGATCAGTTCGAGCAGGCTCTTCTTCTCGCTGCCGAAGGCGGTGCCGCCGGCGCCGGTGGCGATGAACAGCGGCTTGATGCCGAACGGGTCGCGGGCCAGGAACAACGATCGCGTGACGGTGTCCCAGATGGCGAAGGCGAACATGCCGCGCAGGCGACCGACGGCGTCGGGGCCCCAGTGGTGGAAGGCCGCGACGATGGCTTCACCGTCGCCCTCGGTGGCGAAGACGGCTCCTTCGTCGCGGGTCAGCTCCGCGCGGATCTCCAGATAGTTGTAGATCTCGCCGTTGAACACCAGTGCGTAGCGGTCGGGCTGGTCGGCCGGACCCCAGCGCAACGGCTGGTGGGAGTGTTCGATGTCGATGATCGACAACCGGTTGAACCCCAGCACGAGGTCGTCGTCATGCCAGGTGCCGGGCTCGTCGGGGCCGCGATGCCGCATGCAGTGCGACGCCTTCGACACGGCTTCGACGGCGGTTTCCGCTGAACCATCCGCGGTCAGCAGACCGAGCAAACCACACACCAGACAGGCCTCACTATCGACTCTCACACGTGCTTCTGACGGGTCGAGTATGCCTGAAGAACCAGGACGGCAACGTTTGCGGGCGTCGACGACACCACCAGCCAAACCCCAATCACGAAAGGTTCGCCGGGTTGGTCTACGCTGCGTAGTACTAGGTGCAAGAATTGCCGTTGTGCAAGCGCATGGGCGCTGCGATGACGGCAGGAATGTACCTGTGCGGGTCATCTGGCATGGCAACTCGGACGGCACGACGTGTCCGTACCGAGCGAGCGGGAAGGCGTGAAATTGGCACACGGTGGACGGCCTCGGGCGAGAGAAGCCCGATCCGCGACGCGGACGATCAAACGGGTCGGGGTAGTCGTCGCACTCGGTATCGGTGCGCTCCTCATGTCGGGCTGTGATGCCCGTACGGCAATGCGTTTCGGATGGCCTGCGGGTGTGACGCCCGAGGCCACCAAGATGGGCGATCTGTGGACATGGTCCGTAATCGCCGCGCTGGTGATGGGCATCCTGGTCTGGGCGTTGATCTTCTGGACCATCACTTTCCACCGGCACAAGCCGGGGCAGGACGAGTTCCCGCGTCAGACGGCGTACAACGTGCCGCTCGAACTCACCTACACGGCGCTGCCGTTCATCATCATCGCGGTGCTGTTCTACTTCACCGTCGTGGTGCAGAACGACGTCGAGCGCAAGACCGACGATCCGAAGGTCGTCGTGGACGTGACGGCGTTCCAGTGGAACTGGAAGTTCGGCTACCGCGACGTGACCTTCACCGACGGTGCCAAGTACGACGGCTTCGTCCGCAATGGCAGCCCGTTCGAGCTGCAGTCGCCGGAATCGCGTGAAGCGCACGGCGAGACGGAGGAGATCCCCGGTCCCGCCGGCGGTCGCGACGACGACATCCGCAACTACCTGGTCTTCAACAAGATCGAGACGGTCGGATCGTCGTCCGAGATCCCGATCCTGGTGCTGCCCACCGGTAAGCGTGTCGAGTTCAACATCAACTCTGCCGACGTGGTCCACTCCTTCTGGGTGCCGGAGTTCCTGTTCAAGCGCGACGTGATGCCGTTCCCGAAGCAGAACCACACCGACAACCAATTCCAGATCAGCAGCATCGATCGTGAGGGCGCGTTCGTCGGTCGCTGCGCGGAGATGTGCGGTACCTACCACTCGATGATGAACTTCGAGGTGCGGGCGGTCAGTCCGGCGAAGTTCGACTCGTACATCAAGTACCGCGAGACCCATCCGCAGTCGACCAATGCGCAGGCGCTCGAAGCAATCTGCGAGGTCCCCGAGTCGGTCACCACCGTTCCGTTCGACACTCGTCGTAAGACCGGAGGCGACACGCCCAAGGATCTCGGCGACGCCGGTAACACGTCCCTGAAGGGCTGCACAGTGGGAGCCAACGGATGAAAATCGAAGCCAGGATCTTCGAACTGCTGACCGCATTCTTCTTCCTCGCGGGCATCATCTACACGATCTGCACCGCGTTCTCGAGCAAGGGCGTGGAGTGGACCGGCGTGACCGCGATGTACTTCAGCGGTGGTCTGACCCTCATCGCGGGCACCTATTTCCGGTTCGTGGCGCGTCGCGTCGAGATCCGCCCCGAGGACTACGAAGACGCCGAGGTCGAGGACGGCGCAGGCGAACTGGGCTTCTTCAGCCCGCACTCGTGGTGGCCGATCCTGGTCGCCGCCGGTGCAGCATTGTTCGCCATCGGTTTCGCGACGGCCAACTTCTGGTTCGCCATCTTCGCTGCGGTCGTCATCATCGGCACCGCCGCAGGCATGGTGTTCGAATACCATGTCGGACCCGAGAAGCACTGAGTCACAGCAGGTTCTGATCGCCGGGTGCTGACCGGCGAGACATCTCCACGAAGGCCGCGCCCAGTCGGGCGCGGCCTTCGTCGTGAGCAGGGTCAGGCGGGTGCGAACACGGCCAGGGCACGGTAGGCGACCCGGAACCGGGCTCGCTCATGTGCGTCCCCGACCTCACCGTCGTGGGCGATCACCGTGGGGCCGTCGACGGCCCGGAACGAGAACTCGGGTACCTGCAGTTCGTGATAGAGCGGACTGCGTGCCAGACGGCCGGTCAGCACCGACAACACGATGCGGGTGGTGCCGAAGTGCCTGCCGCGCTCCAGGATGCGGATGTCGAGGAGACCGTCGTCGAGCCGCAACCGACGTGTGGGCGCGAAGCCGGACGGTTGGTACATCGAGTTGCCGAGCAGGAACAGCGACGTCTCCATCTGTCGTCCGTTCACGTCGATCCGCACGGGTGCGTCGTGGCGCAACGTGTGGGCGAGCGCCACCGCGGTGGCAACCGGTCGGGTGAGGCGGCGCGTCAATCGGTCACGGACACGGACGAAATGGGGGTATGCGCCGATGCTCGCGGTGTTGAGCACGACGTGTTCGTCGTCGAGCAGCGCGACATCCACGTGGTGTGCGGTGCCGGCGCGGATCGCCTCGATGGTGTCGGAGGCTGCGGCACAACCGATGTCGCGGGCGAAGTGGTTGTAGGTGCCTGCCGGGAACACCGCCAGCGGCCGGTCGAGATCCATGGCGATGTGCGCGGCCGTCGCCACCGTTCCGTCGCCGCCCGCGACCGCGAGGATCTCCGCGTCACGTGCGGCCGCGCGCAGGGTCGCCTCCACGTCGTCGTTCTCGTCGAGTTCCACGATGACGGCATCGGACAGTGCGCTGCGCACCTCGTCGAGCACCCGGCGGCCGGTCCCGGAGCCGGATGCCGGGTTGGCCACCACGGTGACACCGGCGCCGGTGGGCCGCGGTGCGGACGGATACGGCGTGGGGGAGGGGATGCTCAGGTGTGGTCGCGTGATGGGCGGAACGACACGGGCGCCGACGACCGCGATCGCGGCACCGATGCCCAGCCCGGCGATCACGTCGCCCGGGTAGTGTGCCCCGGTCGCCACCCGTGACAGTCCGACCAATCCGGCGAGTCCGCCGAGCGCCAGTCCGGTGGGCGGATGCTCGATCCCGACACCGAGGGCGAATGCGGCGGCACTCGCGGAGTGACCCGACGGCAGCGAATTGCTGGTGGGCTGGCGGAGGCCTCGCCGTTGGAGCGGGACCATACGCGGCACCGGTCGGTCACGGCGTCGGAGACGTTTGGCTGCCTGGTTGGTGACCAGGCTGGAGACGGCGAGGGTACTCACGCCGCGGATGGCTGCGCGGCGTGCGGTCGGACGGCCGGTCAGCACGAGCCCGGCGGCGATGGCCAGCCACAGCTTGGAGTGGTCGGCGGCCCGGGACAGCGCGGGCATGGTGGCGTCGAGCGCCGGGCTGGGGGATCGGGCGATGGTCTCGAAGAGTTCGGCGTCGAGGGTGCCGAGCCCGCGGGTGAACTGCATGGTCACCAACCTAAGACGAAAAAGCCTCGGCCGCTGTCACATTCATGACAGCGGCCGAGGCTCGAACGGATGGATTCACTCACTCCAAGGGGTTGCCGCCCTTGGACTGGAGTTCGCGCAGCGCCTTCTTCTCGGCCTGCTCGTCCTCGTGTTCCTGCTCGATGTGGCGAGCCTGTTCCTCCGGCGGGTCCGCCAGGAGGATCGAACCCGTGCCAGGCGCACCCGACGATCCGAGCTTGTTCATACGCTTCGGGACCGCAGCACCCTCGTAGGGGAGCGGGATCGGGTGACCGTGATCGTCGACCGGGCCGAGCGGCTGGTGCACCTCGATGTACTCACCCTGCGGCAGACGCTTGATGATGCCGGTCTCGATGCCGTGTGCCAGGACCTGGCGGTCACTGCGCTGCAGCGACAGCGCCCAGCGGTAGGCGATGAAGTAGGCGATCGGCGGCACGATGATCAGGCCGATGCGACCCATCCACGTCGTCGCGTTCAGCGAGATGTGGAATCTGTACGCGATCACGTCGTTCATGCACGACAGCGTGAGGATGATGTAGAACGACAGCGCCATGGCGCCGATAGCGGTGCGCACCGGCACGTCACGCGGACGCTGCAACAGGTTGTGGTGCGCATCGTCGCCGGTGAGGCGTTTCTCGATCCACGGATAGGCGAACATGCCCGCGAACATGATCGTGATCACCACGACGACCCAGAAGATCGCCGGGATCGTGTATCTGCCGAGGTACAGCTCCCACGCAGGCATCAGACGGGCGAGGCCGTCGGTCCACATCATGTAGATGTCCGGCTGCGACCCTGCGGACACATGTGCGGGGTTGTAGGGCCCGAGTACCCAGACCGGGTTGATCTGGAAGATGCCGGCCATCATGGCGAGCACACCGGTGGTGATGGCGAAGAACGCCCCCGACTTGACCGCGAACACCGGCAGGATGCGCACACCGACGACGTTCTTCTCGGTGCGACCCGGGCCGGGGAACTGCGTGTGCTTCTGGTACCAGACCAGTGCCAGGTGGGCGCCGATCAGCGCCAGGATGATCCCCGGGAACAGCAGGATGTGCATCATGTACATGCGCGGGATGATGATCTCGCCGGGGAACTGGCCACCGAACAGAGCCCAGTGAATCCAGGTACCGACCAGCGGGATACCGATCACGATGCCGCTCATCGCGGCGCGGACGCCGGTACCCGAGAGCAGGTCGTCGGGGAGCGAGTAACCGAAGAAACCCTCGAACATCGCCAGGATCAGCAGCAGGCAGCCGATGATCCAGTTGGCCTCACGCGGACGCCGGAAAGCGCCGGTGAAGAAGATGCGCGCCATGTGGATGATGATCGACGCGGCGAACAGCAGCGCCGCCCAGTGGTGGATCTGCCGCACGAACAGACCGCCGCGCACCTCGAAGGAGATGTTCAGCGTGGTCTCGTAGGCGCGGGTCATCATCACACCGTTGAGGGGCTGATAGGCGCCGTCGTAGACGACCTCCGACATCGACGGATCGAAGAAGAAGGTCAGGTAGACGCCCGAGATCAGCAGGATGATGAAGCTGTACAGCGCGATCTCACCCAGCAGGAACGACCAGTGGGTGGGGAACACCTTGTTGATCTGACGACGAATACCGGGCGACAGGTGATAGCGGGAATCGATCTCTTCGCCCTGTGTGGCGAGACGGTCCGCGATACTCATGATCTACGCTCCCAGAATGCCGGTCCGACGGGCTCGATGAAGTCGCTAGCCGCGACCATGTAGCCCTGATTGTTCACCGTGATCGGCAGCTGCGCCAGGGCTCGTGCCGCCGGACCGAAGACCGGCTTGGCGAACTCGAGCGCGTTGAACTGCGACTGGTGGCACGGGCAGAGGATGCGGTTGGTCCGCTGCTCGTAGAGCGACGTCGGGCAACCGAGGTGGCTGCAGACCTTCGTGTACGCGAAGTAGTCGCCGTAGTTGAAGCTTTCCTGGCCCTTGCGCTTGATGGCCCGTGCCGCATCCTCGGGACGCAGACGGATCAGCATGACCGGGTTGCTCACGTAACGCAGACCCTCGAGCAGCTTGTGGCGCGACTCCTCGGTCTCGCCGTGGCCGTCGGAGACGCGCCAGGGGAACACCGTCTCCATGGCGCCTGCGTCGAGATCCTCCGGGCGGACCAGCGCGACCTGGTAGGGGTTGCCGGTGTCGCGACGAAGGAAGACGGTCTCGTTCGGGTCGTCGGCCGGGTTGTAGATCGGGGACCAGTGAGTGTGCCACAGCTCCGACTTGTCGCCCTTGGCCCACGGGTTCTTGATGAAGCCACCCAGGCCGGCGACCAGACCGGTGAACGCCAGTGCGCCCAGGCCGAAGGCGGCCGAACCGAGGATCATCTTGCGGCGCGGCAGCGTCGAGGTGTTCAGCGAATCACCGAGTTCGGCGCCGATGGTCTTCTTGTCGACCTCCGAGGAACCGCCGTCGTGACGGTCCTGGACCGAGATCTCGGACGGGATGAACTTCTTGGTGAACAGCACCATGCCGATGCCGATCGACAGCACCGACAGGCCGAAGGTGACACCGAGCAGCGGTGTGTTCAGCGTGTAGCGCCAGTAGTCGACCGAGTCGGGGAGTGCGAACTCCCAGTGATTCCAGATGAAGATCACGAAGCAGGCCAGCGCGGAGATGCCCGCGATGGTGAACCAGATCGCGACCTGGCGCTCGGCGCGCTTCTCCACCCGGGAACCGGGCTCGGGGAAGCGTTCTGCGCGGTGGATGATCTCCACGCCGTCGAGGTTGGTGCCGAGCTTGACGAGCTCCTCGGAACTCATCTGGTCGAGCTCGTCCTGCGACGGAGTGTCGTTACCGCCGGTTGCACTCATGTCCGTGATCCCATCCACATCGCGCCGGCGACGATCGCCACGACTCCGACAACCCACATCACCATGCCCTCACTGACCGGGCCGAAGCCGCCGATGCCGAGGCCGCCCTGCGGCTTGGATTCGGTGGCGTACTTGATGAAGCCGATGATGTCCTGCTTCTCCTCCAGCGAGAGCTGGCGGTTGGAGAACTTCGGCATGTTCTGCGGTCCGGTCAGCATCGCCGTGTAGATCTGCTGTTCCTTGACATTGTCGAGCGTCGGGGCGAACTTGCCCGACGACAATGCGCCGCCTCGGCCGGTGAAGTTGTGGCACGACGCGCAGTTGAGGCGGAAGAGCTCACTGCCGCGACCGAGGTTCTGACCGCGCAGCGACTCCTGTGCGAGCACCGGCAATCCCTGGTCGTCGGTCTTCACCGAGCCGTCGGGATTGCGTTCGTAGATGACCCGGGGGCCGCCACCCTGTGACTGGATGTACGCGCCGAGCTGGTCGATCTGCGCCTTGGTGAACTTCGCGGGCTTGCGCTGGGCCTGTGCCTCACCGCGGGCGGCGGGCATACGGCCGGTGGAGACCTGGAAGTACACGGCTGCGTCACCGACACCCAGCAGAGCCGGGCCGCGGTCGGCGACACCCTGGAGGTTGGCGCCGTGGCAGGTGATGCAGGACGTCTCGTACAGCTTCTTGCCATCGCTGATCAGCGCGGCATTCGACTCGTCGGCGACCGCCACCTGCGGCTTGGGGGTCAGGACCGATGCGAGGACGCCGGCGGAGATGAGGCCGACGAGAAGCAGCAATGCCCCGCTTGCCCGGCGACGCAGCTTGCGACGCGATTTCGCCTTGCGCGCCGAACTCGCGGATGCGCTATCCGACGGTCGCGGTGGAGATGAACTCATCTGTGACTCTCTACTAAGCGGACGGACTGTTGTGCTGGAGCTCCCGCGCGGGGCGCTACCTGATGAAGTAGATGGTGACGAAGAGACCGATCCACACGATGTCGACGAAGTGCCAGTAGTACGACACCACGATCGCAGCCGTGGCCTGAGCCGGCGTGAATTTCGAGAGCTTGGTGCGGATCAACAGGAAGATGAAGGCGACCAGACCGCCGATGACGTGAAGGCCGTGGAAGCCGGTGGCCATGTAGAACACCGAGCCGTAGGCGCTCGACGACAGCGTCGTGCCCTCGTGGACCAGGTGGTAGTACTCGTAGGCCTGACCGCAGACGAAGAAGGCGCCCATCAGGAACGTCAGCACATACCACCGACGCAACCCGAAGACATCGCCACGCTCGGCCGCGAACACACCCATCTGGCACGTCACCGACGAGAGGATGAGGACCGTCGTCACCGGGATCGCGAGCCCGAGGTTCAACTCGGTCGGCTCGGGTGGCCATCCGATCGCGGAGTTGGCCCGCGCGACGAAATACATCGCGAACAGTCCAGCGAAGAACATGAGCTCACTGGACAGCCACACGATCGTGCCGACGCTGACCATGTTGGGCCGGTTCAGCGAGTGCACGCGCGAGGTGATGGCTGTTCCTGAGGTACCTACAGCGCTAGTCACAAAGTGAAGTATGACGGTTCGTAGTAAGGGCTGACCACTTGGGTCACCAAATTGGTCGAAGTATTTGTCCCGACGCAGGTCCCGGCACCCGGAATGCCCTTGTCGGCGTGTCCGGCGGGCGTGGTTTCCTGGATCGGTGAGCGACGATCCGAACACCGGCGGACGGGGCCGCGACGTCAACGGCCGCCCGATCGAACCGGGACGTTGGAGACGTCTGCGCGATCGGTTGTCCGGCGGTGGCACGGAAGCGGTGCTCGAGGTGGGCGAGCCGGGACTGATCGTCGTGGCCGCCTGCGACGACGACGCGGTGGCGAGTTCCACGGTGCTCGACGGTGCGGACTGGCGACCGGAGGACGAAGTGGTGGTGCGTCACCTCTTGCGACTGCCGGTGGCACGGGTGGCCGACGCGGTCGCGATGGCGGGCCTCGACGGGTACGTGCGATACGAGGGCGCAGACATCGTTGACAGTGCCGACACCGAGGGAAGGGCCGACACCGAGGGAAGGGCCGACACCGAGGGAAGGGCCGACACCGAGGGAAGGGCCGACACCGAGGGAAGGGCCGACACCGAGGGAAGGGCCGACACCGAGGGAAGGGCCGACACCGACGACAGTGCCGACACCGTCACCGTCGTGTTGGCGCGGGTGCAGCGGCTCGATGCGCTGCATCTGTCCCAGGAACGCTCCCGCATGGCCAGCCTCGGGTCGCGGCATGGTGGGATCGCCGTCGGATGGCAGGTACTGCAGCGTCCGTCACCCGCCCGATGACCGATCGGATGCGCGACCGGTAGGGGACGTGTGCCACCGCGCCCACTACTGTTTTCACGGTGAACACCACGCATTCCTCGTATACCTGGCCGCAGATCCTGGGTCGTGTCACCGACCGCATCGACCTGACCGCCGAGGAAGCGGCGTGGGCGATGAACGAGATCATGAGCGACGCGGCCACCGGAGCGCAGATCGCCGCCTTCGGTGTCGGGGTCAAGATGAAGGGTGCGGCACCCGCGGAACTGCGTGGTCTGGCGTCGGCGATGCTCGATCACTCCGTGCCGGTGGAGGTGTCACGCCCGGCGGTCGACGTCGTCGGCACCGGCGGCGACCGTTCGCACACGGTCAACATCTCGACGATGACCTCGATCGTCATCGCGGCTGCCGGTATCCCGGTGGTCAAGCACGGCAACCGTGCGGCCTCGTCGAAGAGCGGTGGCGCCGATGTGCTGGAGGCGTTGGGCGTCAACATCACCCTCGGTCCCACCGAGGTCGCCCGCTGCGTCGAGGAACTGGGGATCGGATTCTGTTTCGCACCGGTGTTCCATCCGGCGTTCCGGTTCACCGGTCCGCCGCGCAGTCAGATCGGCATCCCGACCGTCTTCAACGTGCTCGGGCCGTTGACCAACCCGGCGCGGCCCTCGACCGGACTGATCGGCTGCGCGTTCCCGGAGCTCGCGCCGGTGCTCGCTCAGGCGTTCGCCGACCGCGGATCGTCGGTGCTCGTGGTCCGCGGCGACGACGGGCTCGATGAGCTCACCACCACCACGACGTCGAGCGTCTGGCAGGTCGTCGATGGCGACGTGCACGAACTGTCCCTCGACCCGGTGGATCTGGGCATCGCACGGGTGGAGCTGTCCGCGCTGCAGGGCGGTGACGCGGTCGCCAACGCGGCCATCGCGCGGGATCTGTTCGCCGGCACTCAGGGGCCGGTGCGCGACGCCGTGCTGCTGAACGCGGCCGGTGCCGTCGTGGCCCACGAACAGCGTGCGGCGATGACCTCCGCCGAGCTCGCCGACGCGATGCGTGCCGCGATCGCCCGGGTCGCCGCGGTGATCGACGACGGTGGGGCCACCCGCCTGCTCGACCGTTGGGCGGCGTTGAGCACCGAGTTGGCTGCAGACTGAGCGGCCCGGACGGCGCGCGTCACTCCTCGCCGATGGAGAACCCGCCCTCGACGTCGGAGCTCGAGTAGCTCCGGAAGGCGATGTGGGTGGCGGTGTGGCGCACCCCGGGCAGTCGATTGATCTTGTCGGTCACCACGTCGGCGATCTGTTCGTGATCGCGCACCTTGATCTTGGCGATCAGATCCACGTCCCCGGCGCACGAGTACACCTCGATGACTCCCGGGACGTCGGCGACGGCCTGCGCGGTCTCGGGGATCTGGTTCACGTCGGCTTGGATCAGGACGATGGCGGTGATCATGAGGGACACAGTAGTGGTCGGCGCAGGGCGATCCGGGCCGACGGCGAAGCTCAGCCCGCCCGGCGTGGCGCCTCGCGTGCCGCGTGCGCGGTCTGCGACCAGGCCAGCCGTCGTTCGGCACACCCTGCGGGCAGGCCCAATGGTTCGGTGGTCGAGACGATGCGTGCGCCGGGCTCGGTGATCCAGCGGTACAGCAATGCCGCCTCCTCGGCCGGAGCGCCGAGCAGCGGGCCCGGGCCGGCGACGACGGTCTCGGCGGCCGCGGACAGGCCGGCCACCACCGGCATGGGGGACACCCCCCGTCGTGCGACGCCTGCGCTGGCCAGTCGTCCGTGGCGGATGACGGCGAGCTCCCACCCCCGGGCCTGGTCGGGGCGGGCGACGACGAGTTCGGCGATGCCGCACAGCGCCGCCAGGCGTTGACAGCGGGCGAGCGTGTCGATCGTCGTCGACACCCGGTCGCGTTGCCGCGCAGCGCTTTCGAACATCTGTGCGTCGGCGAGTCGGGTCAGCCGGTCGGTCATCACGTCGAGCAGGTCGTCGTGGGCGCCGATCATGAGGTCGCGGACGGCGGTCACCCTGGGCAGGTAGTCGGGGAGGGTGAGCGGGCGGTCGGAGGCGGCGTGACAGCCGCCGATCCGTGGGCCGCCGGCCGCCTCGGATTTACACCAGTGGTGCGTCGCGGACCCCAGACGCGTTGTGCAACTGCGCAATCCGGAGGCCTGAGCGATCATGTCGGCGATGGTGGTGGCCGTCGTCCGGTTGCCGATCGGCCCGAGGGCGTCGTCCGACGGGGTGCGCGACACCTTGAGCCGGGGGAACCGCTCGCCGGTCAGCACCACCCACCAGCCGCGGTGCGGCTGGGTCGACCGCCGGTTGTAGGCGGGACGATGCGCGGCGAGCAGGCGCAGTTCGCGGACGCCTGCCTCGAGGCCGTGTGCGCACTCGACGTGATCGACCCGGGTCGCGAGGTTCACCATCTCGCCGATCCGGCGCCGCGGGTCGCTGCCGGTGAAGTACGAGAGCACGCGACGGCGGAGATCGACGGCGGTCCCCACGTAGAGGACCTCGTCGGAGGGGCCGCGAAAGAGATACACGCCGGGACGGGCGGGCAGGTCGCGTGCCATCGACCGCTTGGCACGCAACCGCGGATTCCCGCGCGGCAGGTAGGCGGTGAGTTCGCGCAGGGTGCCCACCCCTTGATTGCCCACCCGCTCGAGGAGTCGGTGGAACACCTCGACGGTCGCGCGCGCGTCGTCGAGCGCCCGGTGGGTGGGACGGGTGCTCACGTCGAACAGATCGGCGAGCGCGGACAGCCGCACCGACGGGGCCTCGTCGCGGCTCAGGATGCGACGAGCCATGGTCACCGTGCACAGGCTCGTGGTGAACGGCCAGTCGATACCCAGCCGCATCGCGTTCTGGCGGAGGAAGCCCATGTCGAAACGGGCGTTGTGCGCCACCAGGATCGACCCGCGGGCGAACTCCACGAAGGAGTGCAGTACCTCCCCGATCCGGGGTGCGTCACTGACCATCAGCTCCGTGATGCCGGTCAGCGTGACGATCTGGGGCGGGATCGGACATCCCGGATCGACCAGGGTGGCGAACTCGCCGAGTATCTCGCCGCCACGGATCTTGACCGCACCGATCTCGGTGATCCGGTCCTCGGTGGGGCTGCCGCCGGTGGTCTCGAGGTCGACGACCACCAGCGTGGTGTCGAACAGGGAGCGATCGGTGAAGTCGTCTCCCGCGGACTCCAGGTCGGCGAAGGTGAGCTGACCGTCCGCAGTGGGCGCGGGGCCGGTCGAAGTCGTCAGTGGAGCCACGTGGCGAACATTAGTTCGATGGTGCGACAGATTCTGGTGTGACAGGCGGGAAACCTGTTGTCGGGCGCTGTGCGGGCCGGCCTTGTCGGTGGTCCTCCCTAGGGTTCTTCTCGTGTACACGCGGCGGCCGCGGTCGGTGACGACACGCCGCCGGAGAACCCACCGGACACGATTGAGATGGAGATCACACATGTACATCGACTGCCAGAGCTGCCCGGGCCGGCCCGCCGCCTGTGACGGCTGCGTGATGCAGGTCCTGTTCGACGCCCCGAACTGGGCAAACCCGGGTGTCGAAGGTGGAGGAGAGGTCACGGTCACGACCCGGGTGGCCGATGCCGAAATCGATGCGGCCATCGATGTATTCGCCAGTGCTGCAATGGTCTCCAGGACCTCTGCAGTATCTGCAAGAAATGGGAAAACATCAGGTCACCGGGCAGATCGGGACCGCGGTTTGCGAATTCTGCGAGCTGGCTGAGCCGACGGGCGTCGAGGCCTGCGGCGGCGTCGGTAGACAGACCCGCATCTGATTTCGTAACCTTTCCGAGACCTTTGCAGAGCGTCCCGCTCCAACAGGAGTGGTCTGGGGGGGTCACCGCTCAATCGCCCAGCTGGGCGAACCGGGGAACCATCATTTTCGGGGGCAATTCCGAATTGGGGTGAGTCGCGCGTGCGCGCCGACGTTTACGTCGTCGTGCGTGTGTGTAGGGCCATTCTTCCGGCCCGAACCCGACAGCTAACCCGGTCGGCGGTCGAGGGAGAGCAAGGAGAAGTGGCTTCGTGGCCAAACATCGTTTGGAACAACCCAATCGCGGCACCAAGGTTGCCAAGCGTGCGGTGATCGCTGGGTCGATTACGGTCGGCTCGCTCGCTGCTGCTGCAGGCCCGGCGCTCGCTGCGCCGGTGCATGTGCCGAATGTGGGTACGTTCGAGCTGCCCGGGGTCGACACCAAACAGATCCCGCAGCAGTTCCAGGAGAAGAAGGCGGCACCGGCGCCCAAGAGTGCACCGGCCGCCGAGAGCACACCGGCTGCCAAGTCGCCGGGCGCCAACGTGAAGATCCCGAATCTGGGCACCTTCACCGTTCCCGGCCTGAACCAGGACCAGATCCCGGATCAGTTCAAGCCGAACGGCGGCGGCGCGATCTTCGGTCGTCAGACCGTCGCGCAGAAGGCAGTCCGCAACGCGGAGAGCAAGATCGGTTCGCCGTACTCCTACGGAGCTGCAGGCCCGAACGCCTTCGACTGCTCGGGACTCGTCTACTGGTCCTACAAGCAGGCGGGCAAGACCATCCCTCGCGACAGCTACGGCCAGCTCGGCGGTGGCCGCGCGGTGTCCATGCAGGACGCCCAGCCCGGCGACGTGCTGATCTTCAACGGCGGCGGACACGCAGGCCTGTACCTGGGCAACGGGAAGTTCGTCCACGCCTCGACCTACGGTGTGCCGGTCAAGCGGGACAACGTGAGCAACTGGCAGGTCACCGGTATCCGTCGCTACTGAGTGACGACACCGATGCGCATACGAGTGTGAGGTACGGGCGGACCACGTGACCGACGTGGTCCGCCCGAACCGCTTCGTCGAAAGTGACCATCCGCGGGGGAGGACCGCTCACGTCGGCAGGCGACGGGTTGGCGGTGGAGGAGAAGTGACAATCGTGGTTTCCGGATCTTCGATCGCGCGGCGATCGGTTCCCATCTTGTTCGTGACCGCGATGATGACGTTGGTCGTGGCGATCGGGCAGTTCGGGGCAGCAGGGGGCGCCCCGCAGGCATCGGCCGCTCCGGTGCGTTCGGCCGACCAGTTGCTCGGCCAGTACAAGAAGCTGAGCGACGACGCCGAGAAATCGGCCGAAGCGATGCACAACGCGCAGATCGAGTACGACAAGCAGCGACGCATCGTGGCCACCGCCAAGAAGGCATCGTCCGACGCCGATCGGACGCTGGTCACCACGCAACAGCGTCTCGACAGCTATCAGGGGCGGGTGGACTCCGTGGTCCGTGCCAGCTACAAGGGCGCCCGGGTCAACCGTCTCTACGCGGTGTTGGTTAGTGACTCCCCGCAGTCGCTGCTGGACCAGATGTCGGGCCTCGAACTGATCTCGCGTCAAGCCGCGACCGATCTCAAGGGGCTCAAGGAGGCGCGTCGAAAGACGCAGGCCGCCAAGGACTCTGCCGACAAGACCGCCACCGAGGCCACCACCGCCGTCGCGGCCGCAGAGAAGACCCGCGGGCAGCTCCAGGCAAAGCAGGCCAATCTGCAGTTGCAGGCCGTCCAGATCCGTGCGGTCTACGAATCGATGACCGGTAAGCAGCTCGCCGCCCTGCGTGGGCCCAAGTTCGATTTCGATCCGCGCTTCATCCCCAAGGGGACCTCACCCGAACTGGTTGCGGTGCAGGCTGCGCTCACCCGGATCGGTGACCCGTACGTGTGGGGAGCCACCGGACCGAACTCCTTCGACTGTTCGGGTCTGATGGTGTGGGCCTACCAGCAGGCCGGTAAGACTCTGCCTCGGTCCAGTGAGGCGCAGAACGGTTCCGGGCAGTCCGTGGACCGGGGCGATCTGAAGCCCGGCGACCTGATCATCTATTACCCGGACGCCCATCACGTCGGGATGTACGTCGGCGACGGGTATGTCATCCACGCCTCGACCTTCGGCGTGCCGGTCAAGGTGGTGCCGATCGACGAGGCCGGTCCGTTCAGCGCGGCACGACGGTACTGAGCCGCTCGCGTGCCGTGTCGTGCCGGGTGGGTGCGTGGCACCCTCGCCGCCGGATGTCTGACCCTCGGGTTGGTGCTCACCGCGGCGTGTTCGCAACCCGACGTGTCGTCGGGTGCGTCGTCGACCACGAGTAGTGCCACGACGACCCCGGCGAACGTCTACGAGGAGCAGCGGTCGGCCGGTGTGCGGACCACGCTCGCCGAGCTCGGTGAGGCCATCACGGCCGGTGACCGCGACCGTGTCCACGAACTGATCGACCCGGCTGCGTCACCGGAATTCCGCCGTCGACTCGACGTCGCGGTCGCCAATCTCGCTCGACGTGGCGCGATCACCGACACCTCGTCTGCCGACACGTCGTCTGCCGACACTTCTGCTGCCGACCCGACTACCGACACCACCGACTCGGCGGCTTCGCCGCCGCCCGGTCGCTCGCGGCCGGGCGGGTCCTCATCGGAGACGACGGCGCCCGCGCCGCCCCGCGGCACGGTGCTGCGGTTGAAAGAACTGCGCTACGAGCCCGCCCCCACCGAGGAGGCCGAGACGCTGGTCCCCGCGGAGCTGCAGACGCAGTTGGACGGGCAGGGGAGCTCGGACTCCTGGGTGGCGCCCATCGAACTGCACTATGCGCTCGGCGGTTCGTCCACGCCCGGCATCGACGAGCCGGAGGTCGTCGTCGACACGCAATTCGTCATGGCGCGCTACGGAGATTCGTGGAAGGTCGTCGGGGATGCCTCGGCGATCGACGGGACCGGTGCACCGACACAGTTGTGGGAACTGCCCGGCCTCGCCGCCGACGACGTCCGGACGGCAGGCGGGACGTCGGTGATCGCCTCGTACCCGGGTACGGCCGCGCTCGTCGATCGCGTGCGTCGACTGCTGCCGGCCGCGGTGGATCGGGTGAGTGCGTTCTGGGGGGACGACTGGCCGCGCCGTGCGGTCGTGGTCGCCACCGACACACCAAAGGGATTCGGCGACCTGGCCCAGAGCGCATCGGACATCTCTGCGGCAGCTGCGGCGACCACCTTCACCCGCATCGACACCGAGGCGGGCGAGGCGATCGGGCAGCGCGTCGTGCTGACGCCGAGTGCCGCGCAACTGCCCGAACCCGCGCTGGCCGTGGTGTTGCGCCACGAGCTCACGCACGTGGCCGCGCGGGTGAAGACGTCGCCCGGTGCGCCGCTGTGGATCACCGAGGGCGTTCCGGAGTACGTGGGCCGCAAGGGCACATACACTCGCCTACAGGATGCGGCACCGGATCTCGCCTCGGCGGTCCGGTCCGGCGATCGGCCCACCGCACTACCCACCGACCGAGATTTCGCGATCGACGCGCAGCAGTCGCAGGTCGCCTACCAGTCGGCGTGGTCGGTGGCCGCGTTCGTGGCCGACCGATTCGGTGAGGAGAAGCTGACGAAGCTCTACATGGGGGTTGCCGGGACCGACGACATCCGGCGCCAGGACGTGGCGATCTCCGGTGTGCTCGGGATGTCGCGGGCCGACCTCGTGGCGGCCTGGGGTCGCTGGCTGAGCGCGCAGGTCCGGTGATGCACCGAACCCTGTTGATCACCAACGACTTCCCGCCGCGCCCCGGCGGAATCCAGTCGTACCTGCAGAATCTCGTCGACCTGCTGCCGCCCGAGGAGGTGGTGGTGTACGCACCCCGGTGGCGCGGCCATGAGGAGTTCGACGCGCGGGTGCCCTACACCGTGGTGCGGCATCCGACCACGTTGATGCTGCCCACCCCGTTTGTCGCCCGGCGAGCCGCGAAGATCATTCGCACCCACGGGATCTCGACGGTGTGGTTCGGTGCTGCCGCACCGCTGGCGGTACTCGCGCCCGCGGTCCGCCGGGCCGGCGCGCATCGTGTCATCGCCAGCACGCACGGCCACGAGGTCGGCTGGTCGATGTTGCCGGTGGCACGTCAGGTACTGCGGTTCATCGGCAACCACGTCGACGTCATCACCTTTGTCAGTCGCTACACCCGGGGACGGTTCGCGTCGGCCTTCGGCAGGCATGCCGCGCTGGAGTACCTGCCCCCGGGCGTCGACACCGACCGATTCGCCCCGGATCCGGCGGCGCGAGAACGTCTTCGGCAGCAGCTGGGGCTGGCCGACCGGCCAACGGTGCTCTGTCTGTCGCGTCTGGTGCCGCGCAAGGGGCAGGACACGCTGATCCGTGCGCTGCCGCTGATCCGGCGCGAGATCGGCGATGTCGCACTCGTCATCGTCGGGGGTGGACCCTACGCGGAGACGTTGCACGAACTGGCAGATCGCACCGGCATGGCCGACCACGTCGTGTTCACCGGATCGGTGCCGTCGGCGGAGTTGCCCGCCTACCACGGCATCGCCGACGTCTTCGCGATGCCGGCACGTACCCGTGGGCGCGGTCTGGACGTCGAGGGGCTGGGGATCGTCTACCTCGAGGCGTCGTCGACCGGGGTCCCGGTGGTCGCGGGGGACTCCGGCGGTGCCCCGGAGACCGTCGTCGAAGGCGTGACCGGGACAGTCGTCGACGGACGTGACGTCGATGCGGTCGCCCTGGCCATCACCGCGATCCTCGCCGATCGAGGCGAGGCCGCGCGGATGGGAGCCCAAGGCCGCGAACAGATCCTGGAGCACTGGCAGTGGCGCACCATCGCGGCACGGCTGCGCCAGTTGCTCTGAGGCGCGGCCGCGCCGGTCGAACGGCAGGCGGACTACTTGGCGTAGATGGCGCTGATGTCGTCGGTGAACTTGTCGAGCACCACGTTCCGCTTGACCTTGAGGGTCGGCGTCATCTCACCGGTCTCCTCGGTGAAATCGTCGGGCAGGATGCGGAACTTCTTGATCGCCTCGGCATGTGACACGGTCTTGTTGGCGTCGTCGACCGCCGACTGGACCTCGGCGCGCAGGTCGGGGTCGGTCGCCAGGTCGGCGACCGTCGCGTCGGCAGGCTTGCCGGTGCGCTCCTTCCACGCCGGGAATGCTTCCGGGTCGATGGTGATCAGGGCGGCGATGAACGGCTTGGCGTCGCCGATGACCAGCGCCTGTGAGACGAGTGCGTGCGCGCGGATCACATCCTCCAGACCGGCGGGGGAGACGTTCTTGCCGCCCGCGGTGACGATGAGCTCCTTCTTCCGGCCGGTGATGGTGAGGAAGCCGTCGGCGTCGAGCTTGCCGAGGTCACCGGTGTGGAACCATCCGTCGGTCAGCGCGGTGGCGGTGGCGTCCGGGTTGCGCCAGTACCCGCCGAACACGACACCCCCGGACAGCAGTACCTCGCCGTCCTCGGCGATGCGGACCTTGTTGCCGGCCAAGGGTTTTCCGACGGTTCCCACTCGGCTCTCGCCGGGCGTGTTGACGCTGAAGGCTGCGGTCGTCTCGGTCAGGCCGTAGCCCTCGTAGACCGGGATGCCGATGCCGCTGAAGAAGTGGCCCAGTCGCGCGCCCAGCGGCGCGCCGCCGGAGATCGCCAATTCACACTGACCGCCGAGCGCGGCCCGCAGTTTGCCGTAGACGAGTTTGTCGAAGACCGCGTGCTTCGCCTTGAGGACCAGCCCCACCGAGCCGCGTTCGGTCGCCTGGGAGAACTCGATCGCGGTGTCTGCCGCGGCGTCGAAGATCTTGCCCTTGCCGCCATCGTGCGCCTGCTGGCGCGCGGTGTTGTAGACCTTCTCGAACACACGCGGCACGGACAGGATCAGGGAGGGACGGAAGGCGGCGAACTCCGGTACCAGGTTGCGGGTGTCGGCGAAATGGCCGACCTCGACACCGGCCTCGATGGCCACCAGGGTGATGGCGCGGGCCAGCACGTGGGCGAGTGGGAGGAACATCAGCATGCGCTTGCCCGGCCCGAGCAACGTGCTCATGTTGCCCTCGAGTACCCCGCGCACCTCCGAGAGCATGTTGGCGTGGGTCAGCTCGCAGCCCTTGGGGCGTCCGGTGGTGCCCGACGTGTAGATCAGGGTGGCCGGGTCGGCGGCGCCGAGGGTGTCGCGACGCTTGGCGATCTCGTCGTCGGCCACGTCGGCACCGGCCGCGGTGAGCTGTTCGACGGCTCCCGTGCCGCCGGCAGGGGCGTCGATCTGGAGGACCTGCACCTGATCGAGTCCGGCGATGCCGTCGAAGATCTTCCGATGCCCGTCGTCCTCGAGGATGATCGCGCTGGCCCCGGAGTCCTTCATGATCCATTCGATCTGCGGGCCCGACGACGAGTCGTAGATCGGCACCGTGATGGCGCCCGCCGACCAGATGGCGAAGTCGAGGAGATTCCACTCCAACCGCGTCCGCGAGAGCAGCGCCACCCGATCGCCGGGCGCGATGCCCTGGGCGATCAGCCCCTTGGCGAGGGCGGTGACGGTCGCGGCGGCCTCCGAGGCTGGCACCGGGGCCCAGTCGGAGCCTTGCTTGCGCCGGAAGACGACCTTGTCGGGTTGTCTGTCGGCGATGTCGAAAATGATGTCGGTGCAGTTCGCGTTCTCGGGGATACTGAAGTGTGCGGGAACACTGAACTCGCTCATCGGGGCACCTTTCGCATGTCAGGACTCGGTGTCAATCGTATCTCCGCGGCCGGGCCGTCCGGTGGGCGCGTCCGGTGAGGTCCCTATCACCTGTTCGCCGGAGTATGTGAAGCTATTGGGCGTGACGAGCATTCAGGTGGCCGACGAGACCTTCGTCGCCGCCGCACCGTCGTCGGCCGCCGAGGTGGTCGGGGACCGGGCCAACTGGCGGCGCTGGTGGCCCGATCTGGATCTCACGGTGACCGAGGACCGGGGGGAGCAGGGGGTTCGGTGGCGCGTCGAGGGGCCGGTGGCAGGCACCATGGAGATCTGGTGTGAGGCGGTGATGGACGGGTTCGTCCTGCACTACTTCCTGCACGCGGAGCCGACGGTGGCGCTGCCCACCGCACCGCGCGCACGCGCGGATCGACTCGCCGATGCGAACCGTGAGCGCCGTGTCGGGGGCAAGGTGATGTCGTTCGAGGTGAAGGACCGCCTGGAATCGGGTCGTATCGTCGGTGGACCCGCGATCGGTGACCCGGCCACCACAGACCCGGCGACCACAGACCCGGCCGCCGACGATGCGGTGACCGCGAACCGGGCGGTGGGCTGATGGCCGACCACACCGAACAGTCGATCGTCATCAACGCGGACGCCCGCGATGTGATGGCGGTGATCGCCGACTTCGAGCACTATCCGGACTGGGTCGGCGCGGCGCGCGAGGTCGAGGTGACCGCGCAGGGCGCCGACGGACGGCCGAGCGAGGTCCGTTTCGTCCTCGACGCCGGTGTCCTGCAGGACACCTATGTGCTGTCCTACACCTGGAGTCCGGACGGCAACGCCGTGTCCTGGCGCCTGGTGAGCAGTGATCTGCAGCGTGACCAGCGCGGCCGGTATGTGCTCTCGCAGCAGGCCGAGGGGTCGACCAAGGTGACCTACGAGCTGATGGTCGACCTGTTGGTGCCGATGATCGGCCAGTTGAAACGTCGTGCCGAGAAGGCGATCACCGAGGCCGCCCTCAACGACCTGAAGAAGAGGGTCGAAGGCTGATCGATCTCACGCCCCTCCACGTGGTCATCGGGCCGGGCGGTGCCGGGGTCTCGGTGACCGCGGCCGCCGCGGCGCTCGGCCCCACCGGTCGGCGACGCGAGCGCGGCACGGCGGCGTCGACGTCGGGTGCGTCGAGAATGGGTGCGCCCGATCGCGACACGCTCTTGATCACCGTCGACCGGCACTCGCCGAGCGCCGACCTGCTCGGCGTGTATCACCTGCCCGGCGAACCGGTCGCCGTCTCCGACCGGCTGCACCTGCTGGCTCTGGATCGACTTGCCCTGCTCGAGGACACGTGGTCGGAGTTCACCTCCGTGTTGTCGGAGACGATGCGTCGCTCCCGGATCACGCTGCCCGGCCTCGGTGCCCTCGCCGACATCGACGCCGGTGAGATCGCGACCCTGCCCGGTGTCGAGGACTTCCTGGTGTTGCGGCGGATCCGCGACGAGGCGGTGAGCGGGCAGTGGCGGCGCATCGTCGTGGACGGCTCCGGGCTCGGTGACCCGTTCGAGTTCCTGCGTGCGTCCTCGGTGCTGAGTCAGACGTTGGATCGGCTGTGGCCCAGGCATCGTCGTCTCGCGGCCGCCGCGGAACGGCCGGTGATGGCACAACTGACCGCGGCCGTCGACGCGATCGACGGCGACTGCCGCGACATCACCGAACTCGTCACCGATCCGCACAGTGTCGCCGTCCACCTCGTGGTCGGTGCCGACGACCGAGGCGAGCGTCTCCTGCCACACTTTCTGGCCACCGCCGACCTGATGGGTCTGGCCCTGCGCTCGGTGGTCGTCAACCACGGGGTCGCCGACGGCCGCTCCGACGAGGACCGCGGCACGCGACTGCGCGCGGCGGTACGCTCCGACGGCGCCGACGTGGAGATCGCCGAGATCCGTTGCGTCGACGATCGGATCGACCGCGCGGCTCGGCTGCGCAGACTCGGTGTGGCACTGCCGTCGCCGAATGGCGTGGCCCGCGGGTCCGGGGCAGCGGATGTGCACGAGGTGACCGACAGCCAGGTGCTCGATGGGCCCGGCCCGGTCTATCGACTCTCCTGGCGCCAGCGTCTGCCCGAGCCGGACGGGTTGCGCCTCGGTCGGTCGGGTGACGACCTGCTGGTCACGGTCGGCGGTTTTCGTCATCCGGTCCGGCTACCGTCGGTTCTGCGCCGCTGTGTGGTCACCGACGCGACCTTCGACGGTGCCGAATTGGCCGTCACCTTCGAGCCCGATCCGGCATTGTGGCCCAAGGGGCGCTGAGCGCCGGGACCGCGCCGCGGCGACGACCGTCACGTACACTACTGCCGAGCCGGACAGGAGAGCTGCCCAGATGACCTCGGACGACACCAGCGGTGCCAGTGACCGCGCAAGGACCGGCCACGACCATGGGGCAGGCGCCGATCCGATCCGGGACTTCCTGCTCGGTGTGGCCGGCCAGATCGACCAACTCGCGGCGATGTTCGCCGCGCCCGCACCTCGCACCGCGGCGGCGTCGGGCCCCGACCTCTCCGGTGAGATCACCTCGTTGCTCACCGAGATCGGTGATCTGCTCGCACGGCTGATCGCCGCGCTGATCGCCGTCCTCGAGGCCATCGCCAAGGCGTTGCGCTCCACCCCTAGCACGGCACCGGGCGGCGCGGCGCGCTACCAGCCGATCGCGGTCCGCATCCGCACCGACGACCACGCCGACCACGGGGACCAGATCTGATGGGGGACTTGGCGATCGGTATCGACATCGGCGGCACCAGCGTGCGTGCGTCGGTGGTCGACGATCACGGTGCCATGCTCGACACCCTGCGTGCGGCGACGCCGCCCACCGCGACGGCCCTCGAGCACTGCCTCGATCGACTGGTCGGCGAATTGACCTCGCGATGGGCCGCGAAGGCCGTCGGGCTGGCCATCGCCGGATTTCTCACCCCGGACCGGCAGGTCATCAGATTCGCGCCGCATCTGCCGTGGCGCGAGGCGCGTGTGGCGCAGGACATGACACGCCGGATCGGTGTCCCGGTGTTCCTCGAACACGACGCCAATGCCGCCGCGGTGGCCGAGCATCGGTTCGGTGCCGCCGCCCGGGGCCGCAACTCGTTGGTCCTCGCGATCGGCACCGGCATCGGCGCGGGCCTCCTCCTCGACGGCGAGATCTACCGGGGGAGCTTCGGGGTCGCGCCCGAACTCGGCCACCTGACGGTCGTCCCGGACGGACGTGCATGCTCTTGCGGCAAACTCGGGTGCTGGGAAAGGTACTGCAGCGGAACGGCTCTGGTCGACACCGTGATCGAGTTGCTGGCCGACGGGGACTGGGGGCGCAGTCAACTGGCCGCCGACGTGGCCGCCGACCCCGGGTCGTTGACCGGCCGTCGCGTCGCGGGTGCGGCGGCCGACGGCGACGCCGTCGCGCTTGCCGCTTTTGCGCAGTTCGCCGCGTCGCTCGGGCAGGGGCTCGCGATGGTCGCCGACATCTTCGACCCCGACCTGATCGTGCTCGCCGGAGGTGTCGGTGCCGCGTCCGGGCTGTTCCTCGACGAGGCCCGAGAGCATTACGCCCGCTTGGTGACCGGCGCGGGACATCGCCAACTCGCCCGCATCCGGGGTACCCAGCTCGGCGAGAGCGCCGGTGTCGTCGGCGCGGCAGAGGTTGCGCGCCAAGGCATCAGCGCGACCGCCGGCGATCCAGTCGGCAGCTGACGCGGACGACCTGCGCAGCTGAACCTGAGGATGTGTATGGTTTCTGCGAGTAAGGTCTGAGGCGGTGGCGATCGACGAGGTGCGGAGTCTTCGATGTGGTACTACGCGTTCAAATATGTGTTCCTGGGACCGATTCTCCGACTTCTCGGCCGGCCCAAGATCGAAGGCCTCGAGAATCTTCCCGCGCACGGGCCCGCAATCCTCGCGAGCAACCACCTCGCGGTCATGGACAGCTTCTATCTGCCGTTGATGGTCCCGCGGCGGATCTACTTCCTCGCCAAGAGCGAGTACTTCACCGGTACCGGTCTCAAGGGCGCATTCCAGAAATGGTTCTTCACCGCGGTCGGCCAGATCCCCATCGACCGTTCCGGGGCGGAGGCCGCCGCGGGCGCGCTGAGCGCCGCGCGTCGTCAGCTCGAGGCGGGTGAACTGATGGGTATGTACCCGGAGGGCACCCGTTCCCCCGACGGCCGTCTGTTCAAGGGCAAGACCGGCCTCGCGCGGGTTGCCCTCGATACCGGTGTGCCGGTGCTCCCGGTGGCGATGATCAACACCGACAAGCTGAATCCGCCCGGGTCGATCATCCCGCGGCCCGCGCGCATCGTCGTCAAGATCGGCAAACCGCTGAACTTCGCCCGCTACGAGGGCATGCAGGGCAACCGTTTCATCGAGCGGTCGATCACCGACGAGATCATGTACGAGCTCATGCAGCTCTCCGGTCAGCAGTACGTCGACATCTACGCGGCGTCGCTGAAGAACCAGGAGCCCGCGGAGCAGGCGCCGCCGTCGGCGGCCTGAAGACGGCCGCGCCTCAGAGGGTGCGGGCGTCGGCGAGCATCGGCGTCTTCTGCTCCGACGACGTGCCGGTGTTTTCCGGGGGTAGGAGCCACACCACCACGAGGACGCCGAGTCCCCAGAGCGTGTAGGCGTTGCCGAGCAGGTGATCGATCACCGACCAGTGCCGCACCACTGGGGACAGGAACTGGAACGGCCCGAAGGCGAAGACGACCACCCCGGCCACCGCGATGGTCGTGTAGGCGGCCCGGACCCGTCGGTCGACGGTCCGAGCGGCGATCACGGTGGCGGTCAGGATCAACGGGACCGCCCACACCCAGTGATGAGCCCACGATGTCGGGGACACCAGCAGCCCCCACACCGCGATCACACAGGTCGTCAGAACCGCCGCGACCCGGGCCGACGGGTCGCCGTCGCCGGTGCCCGACAGTGAGGCGAAGGCGATGACCGGCCGGCACGAGCGCACGGCGACGACGGCGAGCGCGGACACCGCCAGCGCGCTGGTCACCCACAACAGTTGCTGCGCGGTCTCCGAATGCGGCACCAGTCGAATCCACATCGCGTTGAGGTTCTGGTTGATGCGGCCGGCCGGGTCACCGATCCGGGTGGTGTGGAACAGCGTGTGCGTCCAGTAGCCGAGCGAATCCGACGGTAACCAGATCCATGCGAGGGCACCGGCACCGACGAAGGTCGCGACGGTGACGAGCGCGGCCCGCCATTGTCGGGCACCGAGGAACACGGTGACGAACACCATGGGCGTCAGCTTGACCGCCGCGGCGAGGCCGGTGAGCAGACCGCGCACCGGGGCGGCGATCGCGGTGCGGCCCCGACCGATCACGAAGACGTCGACCACGATCATCGCCATCAGGATGATGTTCACCTGACCGAACCCCAGGGTCATCCACAGCGGATTGAGCCACAGCGCGCCGGCACCGATCAACAGCGCGAGCCACCACCGGTTCGCCGACGTACCGACCGACAGCACGGTCAGCACGATGTGCAGGATCACCACGGTGAGGACGACGCTGACGATCGAGATGATCGCGCCGGCCAGACCGAGACCGAGCGCACCGAGGGGGACGAAGCCGAGCGCGGCGAACGGCGGATAGGTGAACGGGAGCCAGATCCCGTCGCTGGTGAACGGCATGGAGCCGTCGGCGTAGAGGCTTTGTCCCTGCTGCCAGATCTGCGCACCGAGGCGATAGACGTCCAGGTCGATGCGGGTACGGGTGCCGAAACTCGAGGTGAAGGGGATGCCGACGATCTGCAGTGTGGCCGAGACCGCCATGATCGCGGAGATGGTCAGACGTGCGCGTCCCGACGGTCTCCATCGGTGCAGCCTGCGGTCGGCCGCGGCGAGGTAAGTCATGGTCTCGGCGATTCCTGCCCACGTGGTGTGTGAATACTGGTGGCCATGCGGTTCTTCTACGACTCGGAGTTTATCGAGGACGGCACCACCATCGATCTCATCTCTATAGGTGTCGTCGCCGAGGACGGACGTGAATTCTACGCGGTGTCCACCGAGTTCGATCCGCGACGGGCCGGTGACTGGGTGCGGACCCACGTGTTGCCCAAGCTGCCGTCGCCGTCGTCCTCGGCATATCGCGACCGTAGGCGGATCCGTGAGGATCTGCTCGCCTTCCTCACCGAGGTCGACGACGAGGTCGAGCTGTGGGCATGGGTGGGGGCCTACGACCACGTCGTGCTGTGTCAGCTGTGGGGGCCGATGACGGCGTTGCCGCGGGCGATGCCGCGGTTCACCCGTGAGTTGCGCCAGCACTGGGAGGCGGCGGGTAAGCCCGCGCTGCCGCCGTCGCCGCGTGACGCCCACGACGCCCTGACCGATGCCCGGCACAACTGGCGTCGCTGGCAGGCGATCGAAGCAGCTCGGCCCGGCTTGGATACCCTGTAACCGTGGTGACCAACTGGACCGTAGACGTTCCGATCGAGGAGCTCCCGGAACTGCCGCCGCTCCCCGGCGACCTGCAGGCGCGCTTCGACGACGCGCTGGCACGCCCGGCGCTGCAGCAGCCGAGCTGGCCGGCCCTCGAGGCACGCAAGATGCGGACGGTGCTCGAGAGTGTGCCGCCGATCTGCATGCCCGTCGAGGTCGAGAAGCTGTCGGCGCAGCTGGCCGAGGTCGCGCAGGGGCGGGCGTTTCTGCTCCAGGGCGGTGACTGTGCCGAGACCTTCGCCGCGAACACCGAACCGCACATCAAGGGCAACATCCGGACCCTGCTGCAGATGGCGGTGGTGCTGACCTACGGCGCCAGCCTCCCGGTGGTCAAAGTGGCCCGGATCGCAGGCCAGTACGCCAAACCCCGCTCATCGGACACCGACGCCCTCGGACTGCCCTCGTACCGGGGCGACATGGTCAACGGATTCCCGGCCGACGAGACCACGCGTGCACACGATCCGTCGCGTCTGGTGCGCGCCTACGCCAATGCCGCGGCAGCGATGAATCTCGTTCGTGCCCTGACCGGTTCGGAGGCCGACCTGCGTCGGGTGCACCTGTGGAACCGAGAGTTCGTGCGGACCTCGCCCGCCGGTGCCCGCTACGAGGCACTGGCGTCGGAGATCGACCGCGGCCTGCGTTTCATGGACGCCTGCGGCGTCACCGACTCGAACCTCGACTCGGCATCGATCTTCGCCTCCCACGAGGCGCTGGTCCTCGACTACGAGCGTGCGATGCTGCGACTGGCCGACGACCCGCGCGCCGAGGCGGGGTCGGGTGACAAGGTCCTCTACGACCTGTCCGCGCACTTCCTCTGGATCGGGGAGCGGACGCGTCAGCTCGACGGTGCGCACATCGCGATGGCCGAACTGATCAACAATCCGATCGGCGTCAAGATCGGTCCCACCACGACGCCCGAGCAGGCCGTCGAATACGTGGAACGCCTTGACCCGCACAATCGTCCGGGTCGACTGACCCTGGTGGCGCGGATGGGCAACAACAAGGTCCGCGAGGTGCTGCCGGCGATCGTCTCCGCCGTCGAGGCGACCGGCCACAAGGTGATCTGGCAGTCCGACCCGATGCACGGCAACACCCACGAGGCGTCGACCGGGTACAAGACACGCCACTTCGATCGCATCGTCGACGAGGTACAGGGCTTCTTCGAGGTCCACCACTCGCTCGGCACCCACCCGGGTGGTGTGCACATCGAGCTGACCGGCGAGGACGTCACCGAATGCCTCGGTGGCGCGCAGGACATCTCGGATCTCGATCTGTCCGGCCGCTACGAGACGGCCTGCGACCCGCGACTGAACACCCAGCAGTCGCTGGAACTCGCGTTCCTCGTCGCGGAGATGCTGCGCGGCTAGGGTGTCTGACACCGTGCGGGTCCAGGCGATCGCGGCATCGAGGGCCCTCGCAGCTCGGTAGGTGGCCGGATCGGCGTTCGGCAGCGTTGCGGCCGTGGTGGTCGGGTCGGATCGAACGTTGGTCGCCGCCGGCCGTGAGAATCGCGTCCGAGTACGTCGGGACCCGCGACAATCCCCTCGCTACGTGCGAGCATTCCGGCCTGTCGGCAGGTGGTTTTCGGGCGTCGCGGTATGGCCGCCGTTCGGGTGCCCGCCGTGTCGCTGGTCGGCGGGCACCCGAACGGGGTTTCCCATTTGTCGCTGTGGAGTTTTCAAGGGTCGTGCACGTCCCGGGGCTGTCCTGGGTCGTTGGTTGAGGTGTTGGTGGGAGTTGTGGTGGGTCAGCCTGTTTCGGCTCTGTGGATGTGCTCGGTATCGAGTCCGTGCCCGGGATTTCCCGCCCACCGCCCGCCGCCGATCGAGTAGCCCGCGAGGCGCCAGCCGAGCGAGCGTATCGAGATCAACCCCCTGACTGTGCTTTCACTGCGGGCGGTGGCCGCAGGGACCGGGGCAGGCTGGCGCTCAGTGGGGGGTCAGGCGGCCAGTGTCATGGTGCGTCTGTTGTAGGCCGGTAGCGGTGTGCGTGTCGGATCGAGCTCGGCGGGTGGGATCAGCCAGGGGTGTCGGTCGGCGCCCATGATGATCTCCCATCCGGAGGCGTGGATTTGGGCGTGGCAGGCGGTGCACAACAGGCAGCCGTTGTCGATGACGGTGGCGCCTCCGTGTGACCAGTAGATGATGTGATGGCACTGGGTGAATCCGGCGGCGGCTCCGCATTTCACGCAGCAGTGGTCACGCACGATCAGTGCTTTGCGTTGTTGCGCGGTGAACAACCTCGCTGCGTTGCTCACGCCGAGGGGTGCGCCGTGTTCGTCGAGGTCGAATATGGTGACGGCGGAATCACACGCCACCAGATGGGCGGTGGTCTGCGAGACCGGTCCCAACCATTCCAACGACGCGCGGTCCGGGTGGTCTGCGGGCACGGTCAGACTGACCTGTGTTTTCGGGGCGACCACCATGTCGGCGTCACCGCTGCGAGTGGCTTTGGCCGCGGCGTCGAGGATCATGTCCGACGCGTCAGCGCGACGTTGCCCGGCCGATCGAGTGTCGGGTGAGCCATCGGGTTCGGGCCGCTTGTGTGCGAGGGATTCGACCGCGGAGACGAGTTTTTCGCCGGTGACGATGTCGAGGTTGGCGAACACTTCCAACCGGCCATCGGCGGTCGGGGTGGTCGACAGCTCGTTGATCGAGCGGTCTTCGGCCGCCGGTACCCCACCCTCATCCTCGGCGATCTGATTGCCTCGCGCGCGCGCCACCGCCAACACCTCACGCGGGGTGGCACCGGAGAAGGCTTGGGCGATCAACGCCAGTTCGTGTTCGATCACCGACCCAGCCGATAGTGGTTCGGGTGCCCGTTGGTCGATGTGGGCCATCCCCCGCACCAATGCGTCGACGTGTTCGCCGGAGAACACCCCGTCCGCAGAATAAGCGGCCACCCGTTCCAACCGGCCGAGAGCCGTCCCGATGCGTAGCCACCGGTCGGCGACCGCCGGAGCAGCGCCCATCTCGATCAACAGGCTGCGGGTGCGACCGCCGGAACGCTGCGCCACCCCCAATCTGTCCATCGCCGCCACATGCACCGCCAACTGATGATCAACGAGGTTACGCACGTCCATCAATGTCTTCGTGGTGTCGAAGACCTGGCGACCGGACGCATCAGCGTCGATCGTCACCTCACGCAGCAGGGGTATCAGGGTGTCCAACGGCATGACTCGATTGTAGTCGAACATGCGTTCGCCGGGAAGAGTTTATCCACAGGTATCTTATTGTGCAGCAACATCTTTCACCACCACAGTCGTCACCTAATTGCCATTGTAAAGGCACCCTCCGACAAGTTCGGGATGGTGAGTCCTGTTGTTGCACAGGGGAGGCCCCGTATCCGCTGATCGAGTAGCATCCGAGCGCGCTGAGGTGTCCCTGAGTCCGCTGATCGAGTAGCGTCCGAGCGCTAGCGAGGCCGCGTATCGAGATCTGGTGCGAGAATGCAGGTCTCGATACGGTGCCTCGACTGGCGCCTCGGCGCCTACTCGACCGGCAAGTGGGGCGGCTCGGCGCCTATTCGGCCGGCGGTGGAGTCAGCCCCGTATGCGCTGATCGAGTGGCGTCCGAGCGCTAGCGAGGCCGCGTATCGAGATCTGGTGCCGGAGCGTTGGTCTCGATACGGTGCCTCGGCTGGCGCCTCGGCGCCTACTCGACCGGCAAGTGGGGCGCCTCGGCGCCTACTCGACCGGCGGTGGAGTCAGCCCCGTATGCGCTGATCGAGTAGCGTCCGAGCGCTAGCGAGGCCGCGTGTCGAGATCTGGTGCCGGAACGCAGGTCTCGATACGGTGCCTCGGCTGGCGCCTCGGCTCCTACTCGACCAGCAACTGCGGCGGCTCGGCGCCTATTCGGCCGGCGGTGGAGTCAGCCCCGTATGCGCTGATCGAGTGGCGTCCGAGCGCTAGCGAGGCCGCGTATCGAGATCTGGTGCCGGAGCGTTGGTCTCGATACGGTGCCTCGGCTGGCGCCTCGGCGCCTACTCGACCGGCAACTGGGGCACCCCAGCCCCTACTCGACCAGCGGAGGAATCAGCCCCGCGTCCGCTGATCGAGTAGCGTCCGAGCGCAGCGAGGCCGCGTATCGAGAACTGGTGCCAGAACATTGGTCTCGATACGGTGCCTCGGCTGGCGCCTCGGCTCCTACTCGACCGGCAAGTGGGGCGCC
>NZ_JBCLVL010000018.1:0-100463 GCF_048537895.1 Gordonia sp. CPCC 206044 | reverse complement strand
CCATCACCCGAGGTCAGCCCCCGGAAATCCGGGGTTCCATACACACATTTTGGCCTTTAACCCCCCATCGTCGAGATTCGTTCCCGTCACCTGTCGATCCCGCCGACTCCCGTACGTCACCATGATGTCGGGCACTTCCGCTCGGCAACGGATGACTGGAGGAATCATGAAGTACGCCCTGCTCCTCATGGGACACGTCGACGATCCGGCCTGCGGGGACGACGGTGGTGCATCGCCCGACGAGTTCTTCGCATTCGACGAGGAGATCACGCGTGCAGGCGTGGTCGTCAGCTCGTTCGCACTCGAGGACGAGCGGGTGTTCGTCCACTCCGACGACGCCGGCGAACGCGTCGTCGCCTCGTCCGGCCCGTTCGCAGAGGTGCGAGAGTTCGTCGGTGGCGGCTACATCATCGACGTCGCCGACATCGACGCAGCGATCGAATGGGCGCGGCGCAGCCCTGGCTCGGCACCCGGGGGCCACGTCGAGATCCGCCCCATCGCGCCGTACTGAGCCGTGAGCGAAAGACCCTGCCACCGGGCGGCCTCCGACAACGAGGCCGCCCGGGCGGTCGCCGCCGTGGGACGTGACGGGCGCGCCCGCATCCTCGCATCGCTGACGAGGAGGTTCGGTGATCTCGATCTCGCCGAGGACACCGTGCAAGATGCGTTCGCCCAGGCCCTCACGACCTGGCCCCGGACCGGCGTCCCCGCATCGCCGGAAGCCTGGCTGACGACCACCGCCAAGAACAAGGCGTTCGACTCCGTCCGACGGGACGGCGCCCTGATGGGAAAACTGCAGCGGCTACGGATCGAGACCGCTCGCGCACCCGTCCCCGCCGACTTCGCCGATCCGGCCGACGCCGACCACTCCACCCTCCCCGACGAGCGGCTCGGCATGCTCTTCGCCTGCACACACCCGGTACTGCGCATCGAGGATCGGATCGCACTCACCCTGCGGTTCGTCGCCGGACTGTCCACCGCCGAGGTCGCGCACGCGCTGTTGGTCCCGGTACCGACGGCACAGCAGCGGATCGTGCGAGCGAAGCGACGCATCCGTGCGCTGGGAGTGCCCTTCACCGCACCTCGAACCGACGACCTCCCGGAACGGCTCGGCGGGGTGCTTCGCGTCGTGTATCTGATGTACTCGGAAGGCTTTGCGAGATCGACAGGTGATTCGCACACGCGAGACGACATCACCAGCGAGGCCATCAGTCTGGCCCGGGTACTGCACCGTCTACTCCCCCGCGCCGAGACCACGGGGTTGCTCGCACTCCTGCTGCTGACGCAGTCGCGGCGGCCCGCCCGGATCGATGCCGACGGCAGGCCGGTCCCGCTCGCCGAGCAAGACCGCACCCGATGGGATCGCGGTTCAGCAATCGAGGGCATCGAGCTCGCCGAATACGCTGCCGCACAACCTGATGCCGGTCCTTACACGATCCAATCCGCGATCGCCGCAGTCCACGCGGAAGCGGACACCGCCGAGCAGACAGATTGGGCACAGATCGCGGTGCTGTACCGACTTCTCGAAGCGCACGATCCCGGCCCGGTGGTCCGTGTGGGTCGTGCGGTCGCGGTCGGACGGGCCTTCGGCCCCTCCCACGGTCTCGCCCTGCTCGATCGCCTGTCCTCCGAGAAAGCACTCGCCGGCTACCGACCGTTCCATGTGGCCCGCGCTCTGACGCTCGTCGAACTCGGCGACGACCGAGGTGCCGCCGTCGCCTACCGCCGAGCGCTGGAGCTACCCGGCAACGACGCCGAAGACGACTACCTCGCATGCGCGCTCGCCGGCCTGGCCGCGGGATCGCGATGACCGCTCGGTAGTAACTCTCGAACACCTTGCAGTGAAAGACTTTTCGATCGACACGGCGGAACGGTCGCGACGGCCCGGGCGTCGCCGCAGCATGTGCCGAACGTCACCATCGGAGGGTGATACGAAATTGCGCATCGTAACGAACATTCAGATGGCCGAATTTTCGCACAAAGGAGTGTCAACATGGCCGTCCAGAATCCGGTGAACCCGCAGTACGCACCTGGGCCGCAAGGTTATTCACCATTCACCCAGCCGGCGCCCGCACCGCAGATCGGTTACGGCCAGCAACCGCCGGCTCCGGAACAGCAGAAGCCCCGCAAACGCCGCAAGTGGCCGTGGATTCTGGGTGTCCTCGCCGCACTGATCGCCATCGTCGTCGCGACGTCGAGCGGTGGCGACGACGCCGACAGCTCCGCGACCGCGTCCGCCGCCGGCGGGGGCACCGACACCGCAGCCGCGCAGCAAGACGACTCCGTCGGCCTGAACACGCCTGTGCGCGATGGCAAGTTCGAGTTCGTCGTCACTCAGGTGCAGACCGGGGTGACCTCGGTCGGTGACAATCCGTACCTGACCGAACAGCCCCAGGGCCACTACGTGATCGTCTCGATGAAGGTCAGCAACATCGGCGACCAGCCGCAGTCGTTCTCCTCCATGGACCAGAAGCTGCAGGACACCGACGGCCGCACATTCCAGCCCGACACCGGAGCACAGCTCAGCATGGACATGTCGCTGCAGTCGAGTTACAGCGACATCAATCCGGGCAACGGAGTCGATGTGAAACTCGTGTATGACATGCCGCAGAATGCGACACCCGCGAGCATCGACTTGCATGACTCGATGTTCTCGAACGGGGTGACAGTGGCGCTCGACTGAACGCCTCCGACGCCTTCCCCAGACGCTGCGGTCCGGTCTGATCGACTCGGCCGCAGCGTCATTCGCGTGGTGGGCCGACCGCTATCCGCCGCCCGACCCGATGATTCCCTCGGCCTCGATCTCGACCGTGAGACCCGGATCGACCAACGCGGACACCTCGACGAGAGTGGAACACGGGAAATCGCCGGTGAACACGTCGGCGCGCGCCCGCCCGACCGCCGCCTTGTCGGCGATGTCGGTGAGGTAGATCCGCAACACGACGATGTCGTCGACCTGTGCACCACACGCACGCGTCAACTCGCAGACCCGACGGAATGCCTCCACGGCCTGGGCACCAGTGTCGCCACCACCGACCGGGCCATCCGGTCCGCCGGCGTGCATGCCGGACAGAAAGAACCGGTCCCCCACGACTCGCGCATTGCTGAACATCTTCTCGCGCGGCGGTTCCGGCACACCGGGCGCCAGCACCCGGGTCATCGCACCGTTCCGTCGACCAGCCCGCGTCGCTCGTCTGATTCCCGGGTCAGCCGCTCACGAACCGGCACGAAGTCGTAGGTCGGATAGAACTCGGTGGAGAACACCCCCCACGCACGGCGTTCGAGTTCGACGTTGACGGCGTTGAGTTTCGACGCCGGTAGCCGCAACGTGACGATCTGGCCGACACCCATCGCGACGACCCACGAGACCACCTCGCAGCCCTCCGGCGGAAACCCGTGCCACCAGTCGGCATCGTCGAGCTTGCCCTGCAACTGCTCCAGGTTCTGCGACTGATCATGACGCAGGAACACGGTGAGCATCATCGTCTCCGCCACGGTCACACCAATTCCCCGGCGAGCATCGCCGCCTGCTTCTTGGCGTCGGCCCTGTACACCCGACGGATCCTCGTCACGCCGAGGTCGTGCTGGTAGAGATGCTCGCCGACGTCGCCGTCGGCGGCCATCGCCTCGAGCACCTCGCGGTCCTGTTCGAGTACCTCCCAGTGCCGCTGCTCGAGGCGAGTGCGGTAGAGGAACCGCCAGACCTCACGCTCCCAGCCCTGCACCCGGCGGGTACGCCAGTGGAAGATCGCCGAGTTGTTCGCATCGATCGGGGTTGCCATGCCGACGATACCGAAAACGCCACCCGGACCGGCATTCTCGGCATACGGGATCTCCAAGTCGACGTAGTCCATGGAGCCACGGACGTATTCGACCCAGTCGAAGTTCACGCCACGCTGGTCGGTCTTCTCGAAGAAGAACCCACGGTCGGTTTCGCGGATGCGGAATCGGGCCGAGACATCGCCGCCGAACATGGAATGCGAATCGCGGTGCAGGAACGCGCCGTGCATCGGGTCGAGGACATTGTCCATGTAGAACCGCCACGGTCCGGCCCACTCGGCAAAGTTGCCGAACCAGGACACCTCGGAGTCGCTGAGTCGGTCGGGCAGCACGAAGGGCGTCGGCTCGGACTCCTCGGTGAGCGGCACGAACGCGAAGATCGTGTCGGCGGCCTCCACAACGGTCAGCGATGCGGTGGCCCGCTTGCCCTCGAGTGCGCAGCCGGGCATGCCGGGCACCGACACGACGGTACCGGTGGTGTCGACCTGCACCCCGTGGTACTTGCAGGCGATGCGGTCGCCGAGGTGCTGGCCGATCGACAGCGGCGCACTGCGATGCGGGCATCGATCCTCGAGCATGTGGACCTTGCCCTGCGCATTGCGGAACAGCACCCAGTCGACGCCGAGCCGGGTGACCTTCTTCATCTCGCCGGCGGCGACCATGTGCGACGGCAGGATCGGGTACCAACGATCCCGAAGACCATAGGCGGCAAGGTCTTCGGCGGTCAGGTCGCGACGGAACCCGACTGCCTTCTTGCGCGGCCCGCCGGTGCGGGCGGTGGTGTCGGTGGCTGAAGTGGTGGTGGTCATGTCATTCTCCCAGTCGGCGCATCTCGGCGCGGAAGTTCTCGTCGGTCCACTCGGTGCCGTCGGGCGCGTGCAGGCCGAGCCCGTTGAGTCCGGCGACCAATCCGGGCAGATCATGAGTACCGGTCCCGAAGACCTCCATGATCGCGCCGGAGAGTTTGGTCTCGTACGGCGTCATGGGGCTCGGATGGGTTTGGTGGGCATCCAGGTACTGGACGGCGGTGTCAGACATGTGCTTCCTCCTGTTGGGCTGTGTGCAGGTCGGCAAGTCCTTCGGCGATGCCGGCGAACGAGAGCGCCCATTCGTCGAATGAGCTGCCGCGTTCGCGATGGGCGGGTACGGCACAACCGTCGATGACGACGAAGACCCCGTTGTCGACCAGACCGGCGATCTGCTGCGCATCGGCGGAGATCGCATTGTCGAGATCGTCCGGTGCCGAGGCGATCACCAGGGTCGGAGCGGTGACGGCGGCCAGCAGTGCGCGGTGGTCAGGAGAGTCGGCCGGACCGGTCGGATCGCCGAGGAGCAGGCTGCGCACCAGGTCCGGTCGCCGCACCTGCAGGGTGAGCGCACCGTAGGCGGCCGCACCTGTGGCCACCACATGCACGGCGCCGTCCACGCGTTCGAGGGCGTTCACGGCGTGATCGACCCACGCGTCGACCGACTCGGCGTCCGCGAGATCCAAGGTGTGCTGGGCCTCGACGACGGATGCACCCAACGCCAGGATCTGTTCGGCGAACCATTCGGCACCGGAGGGGCCGTCGTGCAGGCACACGAAACGGTCACGGGGATGATCGGGGGTTCTCATCGGTCAGCCCTCCCGGGTGGGCACATGCACCGGCGGCGTGAACGGTCCCGGTGCCGGTTCCAGCGAGGTCACGTCGATCTCGATGAGTGCCGGACCGCGCAGGGCCACGGCTTCGGCCAGTTCTTTCTCGAAGGTCGACGCGTCACGGATCAGCGCGTACGGCATGCCCATCGACGTGGCCAGCAGATCGAAGCGTGGGGTGTGCAGGTCGACGCCTGCTCGATCGAAACCGTTGGCCTCCTGCATGTTCCGCAGGACGCCGTAGCCGCCGTCGTTGAACACCAACACCACCACGGGTGCGCCGGTCCCGGCCAGCGACGACAACTCGCCGAGGTGCACAGCCAGTCCCCCGTCACCGGCGATCACGACAGTCGGTGTGTCGGGTCGAGCCTGGGCGGCTCCGATTCCCATGGCGAGCCCCTGCCCGATGCCACCGCCGAGCGGGAAGATGTTCGTCTGCCGCTCGTAGAACGGCAGCAGCCGGTTGCCCCACTGGCTCGACGGGATGGTCACGTCACGGGCGACGACGGCGTCACGGGGCAGCACGGTACGCAAACCGGCACAGATATCGGCGTAGGCGCCGATGTAGTCGGTCAGCTGGGCACGCACCGTCTCCCGCACACTCGTGACCCGCGACGGCCAATGCGGCAGTGTCGCGGGCGACTCCACGGCTTGTAGCAGCGCGGACAGGACGGCCGCGGCGTCGCCTGTCAGCCCGACGGTCGCCGGATACACCCGGCCGATCGCGGCGGGATCGACGTCGATGGCGACGATCCGGTCGGGCAGCCGCAGCTTGTAGCCCTTGGTCTCGTTCGATCGGAAGTGGCTGCCGATCGCGATCAGCAGATCCGACTCCGCCAGCAGGGCACCGACCTCGGGCGTGGCACCGAAGTTGCCGATGACCAGGTCGTCGTCTTCGGCCACGACGGCGCGCCCGGAGTTGCTGGTGATCAGGCCGGCACCGAGACGGTGCACGAGGTCGGCGAGTTCGGGTCCGGCGCCGGCGGCTCCCCCGCCGGCCCAGATCAGCGGACGTTCGGCCGCCATGATCATCCGGGCCGCCTCGAGTACCTCGGGGTCCGACGGCATCGGCACCGCCAAGGCGGGAAGGTCATAGGGCCGTTGATCTTCCGGCCGCGCCAGATACTGCAGGTCCGATGGCCACTCGATGCTGGCCGGGCCCGACGGTGCCGCGAGGATGTGCGCGATCGCGGTCTCCAGCTCGGCCTCCACGTCCTTTGCGTCGCCGATCGTCGCGGCGTGCTTGGAGAACGATTCGAGCATCTGCAACTGCTTGGGGAACTCGTGGATGACGCCACGGCCGGCGCCGAGGTACGGGCTGTCGATCTGGCCGGTGATGTGCAGCACGCGACTACCCGCGGTGAGCGCCTCGACCATCGACCCGGCCGCGTTGCCTGCGCCGGTGCCGGTGCTGGTGATGGCGACGCCGATCTTGCCCGATGCCCTCGCGTAGCCGTCGGCGGCGTTGACGACGGCGGCCTCGTGGCGCATCTCCACGAAGTTCAGCTCGCGTGCAACGGCTTCCACCAGCGGCAGATTGTGGATGCTGATCACGCCGAAGGCGGTGTCGATGCCGTGGCGGCGCATGACGTCGACGAGGACGTCGCCGCCGGTGGGCTCTTTGGCTGCGGTGGACTCGGGGCTGTTCATGGGTTCCTCCGTGTGGGCTGTCGGTGCGGTCAGATGTAGCGGGCGACGCCGCCACCCACGTCGATCGACGCGCCGGTGGTGTATCCGCTGAGCGGCGAGAGCAGACCGACGATCGGGAAGGCGACCTCGTCGGCGGTGCCGAGCCGCCCCAGCGCGATGCCACGGTCGGCGGCGATCTCACCGCTCCAGGTCTGGTAATCGTCTGCGGTGCCGGAGTTCTCGAATCGGCGCCGCCACTGGCCGGTGTCCACGAGTCCGAGCAGGACCGAGTTGACCCGCACACCGTCGGCGGCGAGCAGTTCCGACATCGAGTAGGTCAGGTTGAGCAGCGCCGCCCGGGCGGCGGAGGTGACCGCCAGGCGCGGTTCGGGCTGGCGCGACAAGATGGCGTTGACGTTGACCACGGCGCCCACCCCCGAGGCGGCGAGCCACTTGCGGGCCGCCCGGACCACGTTCCAGGAACCGAAGACCTTGAGTTCGAACTCTTCACGGATCTGGTCGTCGGTGGTCTCGTCGAGCGGCGCCATCAAGGACCGGCCGGCATTGCACACGACTCCGTCGATGCCACCGAAGTGCGCGGCGGCACCCTCGACGAAGGTCGTCACCGCCGACGCGTCGGTGACGTCGCAGTCGGCGGCGAAGACCCGGTGTGCGTCGTCGATCCCGTACCCGCGCAGAACGTCGATCAGGCGCGCACGATCGCGGGAGCAGACCGCGAGGTTCGCGCCCTCGGCGAACAGCATGGTCGCGGTGGCCAGGCCCACACCCGAGCTGGCTCCGGTGATCAACACCGTGCGTCCGGCGAGTCCGAGATCCATTGTCGTACCTTTCAGTTCACGTCAGTTCAGGACGAATCCGCCGTCGACCACCAGGGTCTGGCCGGTCATGTAGGCGGCGTCGTCGGAGATCAGGAAGCGCACCACGCCCGCGACGTCGTCCGGGGTCTGTTCACGGTCGAGGACGCGGTTGTCCGCGTACAGCGCGTACCGGTCGGCGGGTACCGTCTCGGTGGCCTCCACCCGCGTCAGTCCCGGGGCGACCGCATTGACCCGGACGCCGTGGGGACCGCCGTCGCGGGCCATGGTGCGGGTCATCGCCATCACCGCTCCTTTGGAGCCGACATAGTGCACCAGCCGCGGTGAGCCGTAGAAGGCGGCATCGGAGGCCACGTTGACGATCGACGAACTGCCATGTCCGGCAAGCTGACCGAAGAAGTGCTTGCTGACCAGCCAGGTGCCGTAGGCGTTCACGTTCAGCACCCGGGCGAAGAACTCCTCGTCGAGTTCCCAGAACGTATCGCCGCCGACGCCGTCGGCGAGTGCGGCGTTGTTGACCAACGCGTGTGCCCCGCCCATGGCGGCAACCTGTTCGGTCAGAGCGACCACCGAGTCCCTATCGGTGATGTCGGTGACGATCGAGGTGACGTCGAGTCCTCGGCCGCGCAGGGTCTTCTCGGCCTGCTCGGCGAGCTCGATGCGCTTCTCGGCGATCACCACCCGGTCACCGTCGGCAGCAAGGGTTTCGGCGATCGCATATCCGAGGCCGCGACCAGCCCCGGTGACCACCACGAGTCGGCTCATCGGACGACCTCTCTCAAGAAGGGCAGGACATGTGCGGCAACGGCATCGGGCCGTTCCTGGACGGCCGCGTGACCGGCGTCGACGACCAGTCCGAGCCGGGCACCGGGGATCGCATCGGCGAGCAACCGCGATTCGTCCACTCCGGTGACCACGTCGTCGGCGCCGACGACGATCAGCGTCGGACGGGCGATGAGGTGCAGCCGAGGGCCGTGATCGGTGGATGCCATGTGGTCGGCGGCAACCGTGTACCCGGGGGTGCGCACCCGCGCCATGTCGGTACGCACGGCCGTGGCGATCGCCGGATCGCACCGCTGCGACACCAGGCGCGGCGCACGACGGTCCGCGAACGCGTCGGCTCCGAGCGTGCGCAGTTCGACGACGCGTTCCCGCATCCCGTCGGCCTTCTGCGGTGATGTCGCCGATCCGCGGGTACTGTCGGCGAGCGTGATCGAACGCACCCGGTGCGGGAATCGCAGCGCCACCGCGGTGGCGATCACACCGCCCCAGGACGTACCGAACAGGTGTGCCGACGGCAGCCCGAGTTCGTCGAGCAGCTCGTCGACGGCGGCATCGAGTTCCACCCGGCCGACCGGATCAGCCGATCGTCCGTACCCGGGTGCATCCCAGCACAGGCTCTGATAACCGTTGTCGGCGAGGATCTCCGCCAACCGGACGCAGGTGCGTGCACTGCCGCCGATACCGTGCATCAGCAGCACCGGGTCACCCGTGCCGCGGATCTCCACACTGATGCCGGCCCGCGATGTCCACCGGGTGACGGCACGCTCGACGGTCGAGGGCATCACGGGTCACACCCCGACCGGGGCGTCGATGTCGATGCCGAGGAAGTAGTCGTCGCGACCGGCGATCACGAGGTCGCGATGTCCGCGGTCGGCGACTCCGGCCATCGCCGAGCGCACGGTGGTGGTGGGCGGCCCGGCGAAGCCCCACTGGTCGGACAGTTCCGGCGTCCGACGCCAGGTGCGGCACAGCCAGGCATCCTCGTCGATCTGGGCAACCTCGGAGGTGTACTCGCACACCAGGTTCGCCGGATCGGTGAAGTAGGAGAAGGTGTTGTCGCCGGGACCGTGGCGTCCCGGCCCCCACTTGGGGGCGATGCCGTGGCGGTGCAGGCTGCCGATCCCGCGCATGAAGTGATCGAGGCTGTTCATCTCGTAGGCGACGTGGTTGATCGACGGCCACTGCGCCTGGTTCAGCGCGATGACGTGATGGTCGGAGTTGCAGCGCAGGAACGACATCTGTCGTTCCGACCAGTCGGAGATGCGCATACCGAGCACCTCGACGAAGAATCGGGTCATCGACTCGATGTCGGTGGTGTTGAGCACCACGTGGGCGATCTTGCGTGGGATGGCGCGACGCCCGGCGGGCTCTTCCGCGGTCACCGCGAAGGTGTCCGCGGACAACTCGATGCAGCGGCCTTCCGGGTCGACGAGTTGCAGACCATAGCCGCCGCCGGCGTCGTCGAGCGGTCCCGGCGTGCGCAGCATGGGGATACCCAGCCGATCCAGGCGCCGTGCGGCGTCGTCGACCTCACGGGGCGTGCTCACAGCGAATGCGATGCGGTCCAAGGCATTCTGTTCGTTGCGCACCAGGCGTAGCACGTGATGTTCGGTCCCGGTCGCCCGCAACCAGAATCGGTCGTCGTCGGCCTCGACGGTGGAGAGTCCCCAGACCTCGTGGTAGAAGTCACGGGAGGCCGCCGGGTCGGGCACCGCCAGGGATACCGAGCGCAGGGCGCGCACGGCGACGACGGGTTCATCTGCGTAACGCATGGGCTGTGGGCTGGTCATGATTTCCTTCTCTGTCTAGAGGTCCAGCACGAGTTCTGCCGACCGGCACCGGGAGACACACGGCAACATGGTGAGTCCAGCGTCGTGTTCGTCGTCGCTGAGGACGAAGTCGCGATGGTCGACGTCACCCTTGATCACCCCCACCTCGCAGGTGCCGCAGATGCCTTCGGTGCACGAGGACTCCACGGGCAGGCCCGCTCCGGTGAGGGCGTCGAGCACCGAGGTGTTCTCGTCGACCGTGATCCGTTCGCCGGTCGACGAGACGACCACGTCGAAGGTCATGTCGTCGCCGGGTGCGGTGACCACCTCGGGCGCCCGGAAGCGTTCGATGCGCAGCCTGTCCGGGTGGGCGAGCGCGTCGCCGCATGCGGTCATCAACGATTCCGGCCCGCAGGCGTAGACGAGGGTGTCGGGCCCCAGCCCGCCGAGCGCCTGCCCGAGATCGAGTTGGGCGCCGGCGTTCTCGTCGAGGACATGCATCGTGACGCGCTCGGCCGGCAGGGCGGCGACCTCGTCCACGAAGGCCATCGTCGTGGTGCTGCGTCCGAGATAGATGAGCTGCCAGGGTTTCCCCGCCGACTCCAGTCGACGCACCATCGAGATCATCGGGGTGATCCCGATTCCCCCGGCGACGAGGACGTGGTCGGTGGCGTCCTCGTCGAGCGGGAAGTTGTTGCGGGGGCCGTCGACCCCGATGAGTGCGCCGACCGGTAGTGCGTCATGGACGTGGGTACTCCCACCGCGCGAGTCCACCGTCCGCAGGACCGCGACGGTCCACTGTGTGCTGTCGGCGGGATCGGAGCACAGCGAGTACTCGCGGACCAGTCCGTTCGGCAGGTGCAGCGCGACGTGTGCGCCGGGCTCCCACGCGGGCAGCGCAGCCCCGGTCGGGTCGACAAGGGTCACGCTGGTGATTCCGTCTGCCTCCCAGCGCTTCTGCTGCACGCGCAAGGTGCGGGTGTCGTCCATGGGATCGCTCCAGTGGTCGGGGTCGGTCGGGGTCAGCGGGTGACGCCGTGCATCTCCGAGCTCGGCGGGTAGGTCGGCAGCTGCGGCTTCGGGGTGCCGATGATGACGCAGAACAGCGCGTCGGTGTCGCCGACGTTGGCGAGGCTGCGCGGCACGCCGGCGGGCACGCGGATCAGGTCGCGGTAGCCGAGCACGCGGGTGGCCTTCTTGGTACCGTCCTCGACGTCGTGCACGGCGACCTCGAGCTGCCCCTCGAGGACATAGAAGACCTCTTCGACGTCGTGGTGGGTGTGCTCGGGTCCGACCGCACCGACCGGCAGTTTCATGTTGGAGAAGGTGAAGTGGTCGGCGGCGATGGTGCGGCCGTCACCGTCGTGGTTGCCGGTGGCGCCGGAACCGATGTAGCGGATCTGGGCGCGGGCGAACCGATCGCCGCCTTTCTCGGCCTGGAACTTCAGTGTGTCCCAGTCCTCGTGGCGGGTGTCTGCGCTCGCGATGCAGGAGTCGATCAAGGTCTCGAGGTCGGTGTGCTGTTCGGTGGTGGTCATGGTGTCGCCTTTCTCCGGGTGGTGGGTGGTGGCAGCCGCGGTCACGGTTGCGGGGTCTTGTGGGCGATGGCCTCGATCTCGACGGTGGCGCCGTACGGGAGATCGGCGACCGCGACGAACGACCGGGCCGGTCGTGGCTCGGCGAAGACGGTTTCGTAGTGCCGGTTCGCCTCGTCACGCAACGAGATGTCGGTGACGAAATACGTTGTCTTCACGACGTCCTCAAGCGTCATGTCGACGGTTCCGAGTCGTTCGGACAGCCGCGCCATCGCGGCCTCGAGGGCATCGCGTCGTCCGGGGACGGCGACGCCGTGCTCGTCGACCGACAGTGCGCCGGAGACGAATCCGAATCCGGCGATGCCGAATGCCGGGCTGTAGGGGTGGGCGTTCATGTCTGCCTTTCCTGATCGCTGACTGCTCACGCGCCGCCGGCCCAGGGCAACGGTGTCCCGGCCATGTCGACGTAGATGCTCTTCTGGTTCATGTAGGACTTGATGCCCTCGCGCCCCTTCTCGGTGCCGAGGCCGGAATCCTTCACACCGCTGAAGGGGGTGGAGATGGAGAACTGCTTGTAGGTGTTGATCCAGACAGTCCCGGCACGCACCGCACCGGCGATCCGCCAGGCCCGGCGGTAATCGGAGGTCCAGATGCCACAGGCGAGCCCGAAAACGGTGTCGTTGGCCTGCTCCACGAGGTCGTCCTCGTCGTCGAACGGCAGCACCACGGCAACGGGTCCGAAGATCTCCTCACGGCAGATGTCGGCGGAGTTGTCGACGCCGGCGATGATCGTCGGCCGATAGTATGCCCCGTCGGCCAGTTCCGGGTTCGACGGAATCTCGCCGCCGCACAACACTGTTGCCCCCTGCGTTCGTGCGGCCTCGACCATCGCCGCGACCCCGTCGCGGTGCGACCGGGTGATCATCGGTGCCACCTGGGTCCGCGGATCGGTGCCCGGGCCCACGCGCAGATCCTCGGTTGCCGCGACCAGCCGCGCCAGGAATCTGTCGTGGATCGAACGCTGGACGAACACCCGAGATCCGGCGATGCAGCTCTGCCCTGACGACGAGAAGACCCCGTAGAGGATGCCCGCCACCGCCTGCTCGATGTCCGCGTCGTCGAAGACGATCGTCGGTGACTTGCCACCCAGTTCGAGGGTGACCGGCATGAGCTTGTCCGCGGCGATGTGGGCCAGATGCCGACCCGTATCGGTCCCGCCGGTGAAGGTCAGCTTCGCCACGTCGGGGTGCTCGGCAAGTGCCTCGCCGACGGTGCGTCCCGGGCCGGGCAGCACCGAGAGCAGGCCGGCGGGCAGCCCGGCGTCGGTGCAGATGCGGGCCAGCAGGAGGGTCACCCACGGCGCCCACACCGGCGGCTTGGCGACCACCGCGTTACCCGCGGCCAGTGCCGGCGCGATCTTCTGCGCATCGGAGGCGATCGGCGAGTTCCACGGGGTGATCGCACCGACCACTCCCATCGGTTCGTGGGTGGCGAACGTGACGTACGGGCCGCGCGACGGAGTGATGGCTCCCTCCATCGTCTCTAGGGCGGCCGCCATGTAGCGGAAGGTGCCTGCTGCGCTCGCCGCGAGTGCACGGGTCTCGGTGAGGGTCTTGCCGGTGTCGGTGGTCTGCAGGACCGCGATGCGTTCGTTGTTCGCCTCGATGCCGTCGGCGATGCGGCGCAGCACCGCGGCCCGCTCGTGGGGCAGCCAACGGTCCCAGCCGCTGTCGGCAACGGCGCGCAATCCCCCGGCGACGGCTTCGTCGACGTCGTCGGGGATTGCCCCGTGCAGCTGCGCGAACACCTCACCCGTGGCCGGGTCCACCGAGGAGATGACTGCACCGCTGCCCTGTCGCCAGTGACCGGCAACGAAGATCTCGTCCAGCAGATCGACGGCGTCGACCAGACCACGCGACGCCTGATCGATGACGATGCCGTCGGCGATTCCGTTGGAGGAGTTCATCTCTCGTGCATTCCCTCTCGTGTGGGCGGCCGGGGTGTTCACCTGCCGTGTAGGTAAGTCTGAGCGCAAAGATATTTAGTGTCAAGATAAATATGTGAATATCTGGTTACCAGGTGGCCGGTCAGCGCCGTGGTTGGCGCTGTCGCACCAGGTCTGCCACGGTTTTCAGGACCGCGAACGGCACCACCGCACTGCTGCGAGGGTTGTCGACGCCGGGGCGGTTCTCTGACACAAACGTGTAGCTGCCGATCGGCCCGTCGGCACGGACCGCGTGTCTGGTCATCGGAGCGGCCGGATCGGCGATGAGCTCGACGACGGTGGTGCCCAGGCCCCCGACCGCGAGATCGACGGCCACGGCGACATTCAGCGATTCCGGGAAGAGCCGGGCGGCTTCGTCCGGCGAGCCGGTGAAGACCTGCAACGACACGGTGGTGGACGCGATCTCGGTCCGCTGTGCGTCGGACATCCAGGGGCGCAGCAGACTGGCCGGCTTCTTCGTCGAGGTGATCGACACCGTGTCCAGTCCCCCGGACGCGAAGGCGGCAGCGAGCATGTCCAGACCTCCGACGGCACCGTTGGTGCAGACGACGCGGCCCGGCCCGGCATCACACAACCGCTTACGCAGGTCGACGTCGGCGAGTGCACCGATCGAGGTCAGCACCAGGTCGCAGCCCGCCTCCACGATCGCGACCGCGTGCTCACGCACCGCGTCCTGTCCGGCACATTCGACGACGACCTCGGTGAGGGCCAATGCGTCCTCGAGCGGCACACACGGTACGGGTGTGCCGTCGCGCGGTCCGCGACCGATCACCGCGCCGAGTGTGGCTCGATCCACCGCTCCCGCGGCCAGCCGCGCCGCGACCACCGCGCCGATACTGCCGTGTCCGAGGACGGCCACCCGCGTGTTCCCGCCCAGACGGCCTCCGGATGTCTGGTCCGCCATCACCTGGCTCCTACCGTCGACAGCGCCTGGTACACCCGCTGCGGACTCATCGGGAGTTCGGTCAGCTGTGCTCCCACGGCGTCGGCGACCGCCTGCGCGATGGCCGGCGCGACCGGCAGCATGCCACCCTCCCCCATACCCTTGGCACCGAACGGTCCCGCACCATGGCCCTGCTCCTGGGTGATGGAGCCGAAGCGTTGCGGGATGTCCTCGGCGAGCGGCACGCGATAGAGCAGCGCCTCGGCATTGAGCAATTCGCCGTTCTCGTAGCGCATCTCCTCGAACAGCGCCTGGGCGAGACCGAAGATCGCGGCGCCCTCGTCCTGACCGCGACAACCGATCTTGTTGATGACCTTGCCGGCGTCGCCGCTGACCACGAGTTGGCACACCTGTACCCGCCCGGTCTCGACGTCGACCTCGACCTCGGCGGCGGCCCAGCCGATCTCCCAGAACACACACGGCGCCTCCAGCGGAGCCCGGTGGTCATTGCGGGCCTTGTAGAAGCCGTCCGCGGAGAACTCGAATCCGGTGTTGCCGAACACCTCCATGATGCGGCCGAACAACGGGTACACGTCACCGTCGGCGGTGTGCACCGCCCAGTCCGCCAGCACTGCGGTGGCCGGGTCGAAACCGAATTGTCCAGCCGCCCATTCCAGTACCTGGCGCCGTAGGTTCTCGGCCGCGCTGCGTACCGCGTGCCCCATCACCGCGACCCCGGAGCTGGCGTTGGTGCCCTGATCGAAGGGGGTGTTTTCGGTGTCGATACGGGCGTAGGTGACCCGCTCACGGGAGGTGTGAAGGACCTCGGCGACGATCTGACACATCGCCGAATGGCCACCCTGCCCCATCTCGGTGAGCGCACAGTTGACGATCACGTCGCCCTTGGAGGTCGCCTTGACCCGGGCCATGGCCGGCTTGTTGATGCCGCCGCCGTCCTTCACCCCGACGGCAACGCCCATCCCGCGGCGCACCGGTCCCGATTCGGCGCGGCGCGGACGCTGGTGGTAGCCGATCGCGTCCGCGACCACCCGCATCCCCTCGGCGAGGTCGGAATCGATGCCCGATTCGCCCGGCACGAACTCCTCGCCGAGCGCCTTGAGGTTCTTCAGCCGCAGCTCATACGGGTCCATACCGAGGCGTTCGGCGATGAGGTCGACCTGCCGTTCACTCGCCCAGGTGGCCTGGGTGCCACCGAATCCGCGCATCGCGCCGGCCGGCACGGTGTTGGTGGTGACGACCTGACATGCCGACTCGATGTGGCTCCACCGATAGGCACCGGGCATCCGGTAGCCGGCCTTCTCGGCGACCGCCGGACTGTGTTCGGCGTAGGCGCCACCGTCGAGCAACACCAGCGATTCGCGGGCGACGAACGTCCCGTCCGCCTTGACCCCCGCTTTCACCACCAGCTTGGCTGCGTGCTGGGAGACGGTCAGGAAGACCTCTTCGGTGGTCATCGCGAACCGAACCGGGCGTCCCCCGCACAACTGCGACAGCCGGATCGCGACCGGATCGGCCTTGGGCCCGTTCTTGCCGCCGAAACCACCGCCGAGCAGAGGCACCTGGACGCGAATCCTGTTCTCCGGCACCGTGAAGATGCGCGACAGTTCCTTGCGCAGATTGAACGGGCTCTGCGTCGAGGTCCAGACCTCGATCTCGTCGTCGGTCGCCTCCGCCACGGTGACGAACGGCTCGAGATGCATGTGGTTCATCCGCGAGTACCGGAAGGTGTCCACGAAGACATGGTCACACTCATCCCACACCGCGGGATCGCCTGTCCGGTAGCGGAACTCGTAGGGCACGTTGGGACGCGGTCGCAACACCGCCGACGCGCCGTCGCCGTATCCCGGCACCACACCGAACGGCGGTTCCGGGTGGATCTCCGGTGCCCCATCGGCCAGCGCTGCATCGACGTCGAACACCGCGGGCAGCAACTCGTACCGCACGTCGAGCAGATCAAGCGCCTCGAGGGCGGTGCGCTCGTCGACGGCGGCCACCGCGGCGACGATGTCCCCCACGTAGCGGACCGTGTCCATCGCGACCGTGGGCTGGTCCTTGACCATGGTGCCGTACGGCTGCAAGCCTTGCGCCTCGTCACGTGTCAGGACCGCATGCACGCCCGGCAGTACACGCGCTGCGGAGGTGTCGATGGAGACGATCCGCGCGTGCGCGTGCGGGCTGCGCAGTACCTTGGCGTGCAACATGCCGGCACGCGCCACGTCGGTGCCGTACACCGCTTTGCCGGAGACCTTGACGTGCGAATCGGCGCGCGGCAGGTCACGTCCGTGGATGCGGTGGTCCGGGTCCACGGTGGGCAGCTCGTGAACCACGTATCCGCCGCGACGATCCGGCGTAACGGTGTGTTCGAAGGATTCCACGACGGTCATCGGACGGCGCCTTGCACGGTGGCCTCATCACCACACGCGCAGTCGACACCACACGGTGATGTCACACGCGCGATGTCGGCAGCACGCTCGACCGATTCGAAGATCATCTCGTACCCGGTGCATCGACAGGTGTTCGACGAGATCCAGTCCCGGATCGTGTCGCGGTCGGGGTCGGGATTGCGGCGCAGCAGGCCGGTGGTGAGCATCAGCATGCCCGAAGTGCAATAGCCGCACTGGAATCCGCCGCACTCGGTGAAGCCCTTCTGGGCGGGAGAGGGAGTACCGTCGCGACCGGTGAGACCTTCCACCGTCTCCACCTCGGCGCCTTCGACGGCAAAGGCGAACGTCGAGCAGGCGGCCACCGGCTCGCCGTCGATCAGCACGGTGCAGGCGCCGCACACGCCGCGTTCGCAGGAGGCGCGAACGCCGCGGCAGCCGAACTCGTCGCGGAGCACGCCGAGAAGGGTGGCGTTGGAGGCCACCCGGGTGGCCTGACGTGTCCCGTTGAGGACGAACTCGACCGTTGGTTCGAGTTCGCCGTCGATGTCCGGACCGCCGTCGACCATTCCGTTGTCGAGGTCACATTCACTCATCGTTGCTTCTCCTCTCCGGCCCGACGCAGTAGCCGGCTCGCCAACACCTGCGCCAGGTGGCGTCGGTATTCGGCCGATCCGTTGTAGTCGGCGCAGTCATCGGGCAGTTGCGCGGCGAGCCGCCCACTGACCGAAGCGATGTCGAGATCTGCGAGATCGTCGACGCCGGTCTCGGTTCGGAGGGTGAATCCACGCCGGTACTCCGAACCGCTGACTGCACAGATGACGAGTTCGCCGGTGTCGGCTCGTCGGATGGCCATTGCCAGGGTGGTGATCGGCCTCAGGGACCGTTCGTAGCCGAACCAGACCAGGGTGCTGGTGTCGATGTGGACGCCGAGGAGCAGCCGACCTGTCTGATCGGTGTCGTGGCCAGCCTCGAGCGCCCCGAGCATCAGTGGCATCTCGTATCGATGCCGGCCGGCCCGTAGGTTGCCGCCGAGAGTTCCGGTGTAGCGGATACGCACCGTGGCAATGGAATTCCATGCGGCGGCGAATCCCGGGAGCGTCGCTTCGACCAGCGGATGACAGGATCCGCGATGGTGGGTGACCGTCGCGCCGATCCGTAGCAGAGCACCTTGACGGCTGATCTCGCCGAGTTCGGCGACCTGGCGCAGCGATATCAACCGCTGGACCTGCTCCCCCTCACGCATCCGCGCGATGAGATCCGAACATCCGGCCGCGACCGTCGCGTCCGGATGCTCCGCGACCAACGCACATGTCTCGGTCACCCCGGTGGGTCGGTGCAGCCGAAACGGCGCCGCGGCCGACTGATGTTGGGCGAGCAGGCCCGCCCCCAGTGCCTGCGTACGCATCAGGTGTTCCCGGCCGCCGAGGACTCCGCCGAACGGAGCAGCTTGGTTACGTGCGCCCGGATCTCCACGAACGCCGGATCCTCCTTGGTCTCCACCTGATCACGCGGATGCGGCAGATCGACCTCGATGACCTCGGCGACCACACTCGGCGGCTTGGACAGCACGATGATGTGGTCCGCGAGATAGACGCTCTCGTCGATGTCGTGGGTGACCACCAGCACGGTGATACCCAGGCGCTGCTGGATGGTCAGCAGAAGGTCTTCCAGGTCGGCACGGGTCTGGGCATCGACCGACGCGTACGGCTCGTCCATCAGCAGCAGCTTCGGGTGACATGCCAGTGCGCGAGCAATCGCCACGCGCTGCTGCATGCCGCCGGACATCTGCCACGGGTACAGCTTCTCCTTGCCGGCCAGGCCCACGGCATCGATGGCCTCGTGCACGCGTGCGGACCGTTCGTCGGACTTGAGGTGCCGCAACGGGAATGCCACGTTCTTGTCGACCCGCATCCATGGGAACAGAGAACGCGAGTAGTCCTGGAACACCATGGACAGCCCGTCGGGGACACCGGTCACCGGCTCGCCGTTGAACTCGACCGTCCCGGACGTCGGGGCGTCCAGGCCGCTGATCATGCGCAACAGAGTGGATTTGCCACAACCGGACGGACCGACGATCACACTCACCTTGCCTGCGGGTACCTGTGCGCTCACCTCCCGAACGGCGAGGTTGTCCCCGTAGCGCCGCGAGACCGCGTCCAGTGTCAGTTGGGCGGAGGTGGTGGTGGGCTGTTCTGCGATGCTAGTCATGCTGGGCTGTAGCTCCTCGATGCCAGGCGAGCGCACGCCGCTCGACCGCCTTGAAAACGATGTTGAGTAGCACGCCGAGAACGGCGAGCACGATCAGGACCGCCCAGAACCCCGTGTAGTCGAAGTTCCGTTGGGTCTGCACGAGCAGGTAGCCGAGACCGTTCTCGGATTTCTGCAACTCGGAGATGATCATGATGATCAGTGACAACGACATCGCGGTGCGGATGCCGGCGAACACCTTCGGCGCGGACCCTGGAAGGATGATGTGCGCCAACGCATCTACACGGTTGATCTTGAAGATGGCTGCGGCCTGCATACGGCCGGTCCCGATGCTCTGTACACCGTCGATCGTGTTGAGCAGGATCGGCCACACCACGCTGAATGCGATCAGGAAGATCTTCGGGCTGTCGCCGGTACCGAACAGAAGGAAGAACACCCCCAGCAGGGCCGGGCTCGGCAGCGACCGGCCGAGGTGGATGAGGGGTGCGAACAAGGCCGTCAGCACGCGGCTCATCCCGAGCAGGATGCCCAAGCCCATACCCGCCACGATGGCCAGCGTCAGACCCGCCATCGCACGTCCCAAACTCGGCAGCAGGTCGTCGTAGAATGCTTCCCCGAGAAAGAGTTTCGCCGGATCCGAGCTGAAGAAGTCGGTGAAGACACGCGCAAGCGCGTCGCCGGGCGGTGCCACGAACAGTCCCGATGTCGGCGACTGCGACAGGGCATACCAGCCGATGATCAGCAACGCCGGGACGATGATCCGTAGCCCGGCCCGGCCGGCGAAACGCTGATAGGCCCGGACGCGCCGCGGTGCAGCGGGGGTGGACGTCGGCCGACCGGTCGCGACCGCCACTTGATCCATTTGCGCGAGAGTCACTGCGCCAGTCCCTTCTTCCATCCGAAGGCCTTCTTGTCGACGACGGCGAACAAGGCGCTCACGGCCACTCCGAGCACTCCGGCGGCCAGAGTGGCCGCGTACACCATGTCGAGATCGGTGGCGTTGGCGCTGTTCACCAGGATGTAGCCGCCGATGCCCTGACCGTTGCCGATGAGCAGTTCGGCGCTCACGGCCACGATCAGACCGATCGACGCCGACACCCGGATACCGGTGAAGGCGAACGGGAGTGCGCTCGGGATCTTCACCCGGGCGAGGACCCCGAGGCCGCTGATGCCGAAGGTGCGGGCGGTCTGCACGGCGGTCGCGTCGGTGCCGCGCACGCCGTACAGCGTGTTCAGCAGGATCGGCCACACGCACGACAGCGCAACCGTCAACGACAACGGGAGCATCCCGGACCCGAACAGCAACACCAGAATCGGTCCGACGGCCACCGATGGGAGGACACGGAACACCTCGACGGGCAACTCGAAGGCCACGAAGACCTTCGAGAACGCACCCATGAGCCCACCCAGGAGCACACCCGCGACTGCGGCGATCAGAACGCCCAACAGCCACTCACGCAGTGTGAACCCCACGGCATCCCAGAAGGTGCTGTCTCCCAAGAGGTCACCGACACTGCCGAGGACCGTGGACGGGATCGGCAGTCCCGGCTTGTCGATCAGCCCTGAGCGGAGCACAACCTCGGCCACGACCGCCGTACCGACGGTACCGATGACGCCATAGCCGATCACCGCCGCACGACTGAGGGGCTCAGTGTTGAACTGCACGACAGATCAGTCCCTGGGCAACTGGTAGAGGTACTTGCTGATGTCCAAGTCGCCGGGAACCAGCCCCTGGTCCTTGAGCATCGTGGCGACCTTCTGCAATGCCTCGACATCCATGGCCGAAGAATAGGTCGGCATCACCATCGTCTGGGCAACGTCCGCAGGCACCTTGGCCACGTTCGGAATCCAACCGCGAACCTGCTGCTCGTTTGCGCTCATCTCGCGGCCGGCGGCGTAGATCGCCCTCGCGAATGCCGCAGTGGTATCGGGATTCTTGGCTACGAACTGATTGCCCGCCACGAAGATCGATGCCGCCAGGTTTTCGTTGGGCCCGTTTGTCAGGTCGACGACTCGTCGCATTCCCGCTTTCTCGGCCGCCGACCAGAACGGCTCCGGGGTGTAGCCCGCCTCGATCGAGCCCGCCTGCACGCCGGACACCATCTCGTTGAACGGCACCTCCACCCAGTTGGGTTTGACGTCCTTGTTCTGCGACTTGGCAAGGTTCGCGAACGTCACGTCGCCGATGTTTCGGGTGGTGTTGGTGCCCACCGTCTTTCCGTTCAGGTCGTCGATCGTCTTGATCGGCGAATCGTCCTTGACGAACACCGCGCCGCTGCCCTCGCCGAGCGATGCGGTGAAGGCGACATCGGTGATGGGGGCACCCTGGGCCTGCGAGATCGACGCCGAGATGGTGTTGGCGATGGCGTAGTCGAGCTCGCCCGACGCCACTTTCTGGATGCCGATCGGCCCGCCCTGGATGGGTTCGAGGGTGACCTTGAGCCCTTCCTTCTCGAACAGCTTGTGCTCATCGGCCCAGTACACGGCGCCGTAGTCGGCCAGCGGCAGCACGCCGACGGTGATGTCGGTGGCCTCGAGTGCACCGTCGGTCTTCGCGGCAGCGGGCTCGCTGGGACTCCCACCACACGCGGACAGGACCAGGGCACTGCCGGCGGCGACCGCCGCCAATGCGACGCGGATTCGTTTCATGGGCTGGTTTCTTCCGTTCGTTCTCGACAGCGGGTGCCCAACACATCTGAGCACCAAGCATCTTTGGTGTAAGAGAGTGTGCCTGTCTTTGCGCAAAGAGGTCAACGTTTTCGAGAACTTTGCCGAGATGATTTACATACGGGTTACGCAAGTGGCACAGAAGGAAACACCTTCGAGGCCGGCGTGATTCGATCGGCTCGTGGTCAGCACCAGAAACGACAAAGGCCGGGGCGATCTCGATGTGCGAGTCCCCGGCCAGTCCGGCATCGATACGCCGGCGGTTGAGCGTCGACGTCAGGCGCTCTCCACGCCGTCGACCAGTTCGGGATCGCCGCTGGCCCGCAGCGAGCCCTCCAGTCGGTAGAGCAGCTCGGCGAGTTGCTTGCGATCGCGAGCCGACACTCCCTGCAGAAGTCGATCGAGGATCGCGAAATGCGCGTCGGCAACCTCGTCGACCAGTTCCTTCCCGTCCCCGGTGAGCGATACGTACACCACCCGCGCGTCATGTTCGTCTCGCTCGCGCAACACGAGCCCGGCTGCCTCCAACCGATTGACGCGCAAGGTCAGCCCACCGGTGGTGACCAGGGTCTGCTTGGCCAGTTCACCGGCGGTGCGGCGATAATCCGGCTCCGCGCGGCGCAGGCAGGCGAGAACATCGAAACCGGCCTCGTTGATACCGAAGCTCTCGAAGCCGGCGTTGATCTCCGCCCGATAGAGCAGATAGCTGCGATGCAGGCGACCGAAGACCTCCATGGCCGCGACATCGAGTTCCGGGCGCGACACCGCCCAGCCGCCGATGATGTCTGCAACCCCGTCGTCGAATCGGGTCGAGGACTTCGCCATTGGCCACTCCCATCGATCGGCCACTCCCCGCGGGTGGCCCAGGTGCCGTGCAGGCACGCATCGGGCGCGCCACTCGGAGATACCTTAGCGCAAAACTTATGTAGGATCACGGTATCCCGCCAGTGTGTCGACCTCAGCCCAGGACTGCCACCGACATCGGAGACCACCGGCAACGTGCGAAAGTGACCCGAGATGGACAGTCTTCTCCGAACCGCCGAGCCCGTGCTCGCCGAAGCACTGGAGATATGGCTCGCCGGCGATGCATGCGCGCTGGCCACAGTCGTCGCGACCCACGGTTCCACGCCGCGCCGACCGGGCGCGATGCTGATCGTGCGCGAAGACGGCAGCGTCGTCGGCAGCATCTCCGGAGGTTGCGTCGAGGGCGCCCTGTACGAGAGCGCGTTGGAGGTATTGTCCACCGGCGTCGCGCGAATCGAGAACTACGGACCCGACGGTGACCTGTTGGCGCCCGGTTTGACCTGCGGCGGCTCAATGTCGGTCCTCGTCGAACGACTCGACCGCGCATCGTTCCCGATCCTCGGGGAGATCTGCCAAAGACTTGTCGACGGTGAGGGTTCCGCGTTCCGCACTACGCTCTCCGACGACGCCTGTCGGCACACTGTGGTCGATCCCGACGGCACCCCGACCGGCCTACTGAACAATGGCGATGTCCTGCGTGTGTTCACACCGGCACCACGAATGGTGGTCGTCGGATCCACCGACTTCGCCGCCGAGGTCTCGGCACTCGGCGCTCGGATGGGTTATCACGTGACCGCATGCGACGCCCGTCCGGTGTTCACCACCGCCGCACGCCTGCCCGGCGCACATCAGGTCGTCTGCGAGTGGCCCTCGGACTACGTTGCCCGGGAACGTGACTCAGGACGATTCGATGCGCGATCGGTGTTCGTGGTGCTGACCCACGACCCCAAGATCGACGTGCCCGTCCTGATCGAATGTCTCGACGACGCACGATGGGATGTCGGACCGTTCTATGTCGGCGCGATGGGGTCGAAGCGCGCCGACACCCGCCGCCGTCGAGAGTTGCTCTCCGCCGGCCTGACCAACGAACAGTTGATACGACTTTCGAGTCCCATCGGCCTACCGATCGGCAACAGCGGACCCGTCGAGACCGCCGTCTCGATCGCCGCCGAACTGGTCACGCACGAGGCTCAGCGACGCGCCTGACGCAGACGCAGGTCGCCGATCGAGCAGACAACAGATGCCGGACCGCCGATCGGGCGGCCATTAGTCGAACGACCGTCGGGATCACTTTCCCCGCAACAGAAGTGATCCCGCCATCAGCCGCTCTGCCGGCGCCTCTGACCTGCTCGACCAGCAAGTGGACGGTCAGCCTGGATCAGGGCAAACCGATCGGCTCGCCGAGCGGTACGGTCATCGCGTCGTAGCCGTACACCCAGTCGCCATTACCCGCGGTCTTCAGCCACTCGTTGCCGCGTGAGCCACGTTGGATCTCGGAGGTTCGACCCAACCGGGTGTCCTGATAGGTGCGCACGGCGGCCTCGACATCGGACCCGGACCCAAGGCACCGAGCCAGCACGACGCCATCCTCGATCGCCTGACCGGCGCCCTGTGCCATGAACGGCATCATCGGGTGGCAGGCGTCGCCGATCAGGACGGCGGATCCGTTCGTCCACTCCGACAACGGATTGCGCACGTACAGTGCCGACTTCATGACGTCGTCGCACGCACCGAGCAGTTCGCGGGCCTCCGGATGGAAGTCACGATAGATCTCCCGGAGTTCCTCGATCCGCCCCGGCGTCGTCCACGACTCCTCGGTCCAATTCGACTGAGCGACGGTTGCGAAGACGAAGATCTCCTTGCCCCGGTTCAGCGGAAAGGTGACGATCTGGGTGTCGGCGTCGGGCCCCCACCATTTCGTGAAGCTGTCCATGTTCGGGAGGTGGGCGACCTTCTGTGCATCCACCACCGCCCGGAACGCGACAACCCCTGTGAAGGTCGGGTGTTCGGCACCGAACATGGCCGTCCGTACGCGAGAGTGGATGCCGTCGGCGCCGATCAGTACATCGCATTCGTGACGGGAACCGTCATCGAACACCAATGTGGTCCGCTCACCGAACCCGACCGAATCGACCCGACGACCCATGCGCATCCAGGTGTCGGACACCTCGGCGCGCAGCGCCGACATCAGGTCGCCTCGATGCAAGGTGAGCTGCGGTGCGCCGTAACGAATCTCCGCTTCTGCTCCCATCGCGATACGGGAGGTCTCCGCACCGGTGTCCCACGTCCGGCTGATCCGGAACCGGGGCTTCGCACCGCTCGACCGCAGCGAATCACCGAGCCGTCGTCCACCCACAGCGTCGAGCGCCCGCACCGCGTTCGGTGTCAGGTTGATGTCCGCACCGACTCGCGAGAACTGTGCCGTCTGCTCGAACAACACCGGCTCGATGCCGACCGACCGCAGCGCGATGGCAGTCGCAAGGCCTCCGATACCGGCACCGACGATTGCGACATCTCCCGAGATCATCGCGCGGCACACTTGTGCGTGTCCGCGGTCACCCAGCGTGTTGTTGTCATGACACTCCCTTGCGTGGTCGAGATCGGGTCCTAGGTCCCTGATCACTCAGTTTCTTACCGCTAAGCTAATCGGCACCCTCGGTGCGGTCAATGACTTCGTCCGGGTTGTTCACACACTCGCAACGCTCCCCCAACCCCGCGGCTCAACCGGCGCGGCAGGCTCGGCGTCACCCACTGCCAAACGTGACCCGGCACGACACGAGCCCTGAATGGAGACACAGAACACATCACCTGTTACCATGCCGTTACTTCAGGTCAGATGACCTAAACATGCGGTGACTAGCGTTTCGTTCTACCCACCCGCGGACTCTCGCAGTCCCTTGCCAGGATCGGAAAGCCTCCATGAGCCAAGACTTCTCACGTCGCACGTTCCTCGGTGGAACCGTCGCCGCGGCCGGTGCGGTCGCCGGCGCCGGCCTGATCGGCGCCGGTCCCGTGTCAGCCGCGCCGCGTGGCACGACCGTGGATGCGATCGTCGTCGGTGGTGGGTTGTCGGGCCTCGCCGCGGCCAAGACCTTGACCGCATCGGGAGCTTCGGTTCTCGTCCTCGAGGCCCGCAACAGAGCGGGTGGACGCGTCCACAACATCCGATCCCCGAAGAAGGGGGCCGTCCTCGACGCGGGCGCCGAGTTCATCGGCCCCACCCAGAACCACATCGCCGCGCTCGCCCGCGAGTACGGCGTGCCGACGCTGAACACCTACAACAAGGGCGACAGCATCTTCTGGAACAGCGGCACCGCGCACCGGATGACGGCCGACGTCCCGCTGCCGCTGGTCCCGGCGACGGCCGAGGCAGGACCGGCACTCGCACGTGCGCAGGCCGACGCACTCGCGGGCTTCCCTGTCGGCGAGCCGTGGAAACACCCCAACGCCCGTTACCTCGATTCGATCACCTGGAAGCAGTACACCGACCAGATCGTGTCCTCCCCCACCGCCAGATCCTTGGCTGCGGTTGCGATGTCGGCGGCGGTGTCGGTACGGCCGGACGAATTGTCGGCGCTGTACTACCTGAACTACATCGCAGCTGCCGGCGACGAGAACAACCCCGGCACACTGATCCGACTGCTCAGCACAGACGGCGGCGCACAGGAGAAGCTCTTCGACGGCGGCGCCGCGCTCATCCCGCTGCGGATGGCACGCTCACTCGGCAGTCGCATCGTCTACAACGCCCCGGTCCGCTCGATCGGCTGGTCCGGCGGCGTGGCTCGGGTGACCAGCGACGCAGGCACGTTCACCGCGCGCAAGGTCATCGTCGCGATGTCGCCGGCGATCAGTGGCCAGATCCGCTACGAACCCGGGCTGTCCGCCGCACGTCTGGGCTTGACGCGCGGCTACCACATGGGGGCGATCAGCAAGTTCTCGGCGCTGTATCGAAGGCCGTTCTGGCGCGACAAGGGGCTGTCCGGTCAGGTCTACGGCAACGGCCGCCCGATCGACGTCACCTTCGAGAGCTACGCCGGGGGAGACCACATCCTCATGGGGTTCATCTCCGCGGACGCGATGCGCAGGCTCGATCACGCACCGGAGAGTCAGATCGTGCACGAGTGCATCGAGAACTTCGTCGACTACTTCGGGCCGGAGGCTCGCGACCACATCGACCACGGCATCTTCAAATGGGATCTGGAACCGTGGTCGCGCGGTGGCCCGGTCGCCGTGAGCCGGCCCGGAACGCTCACGAAATACGGTCCGGCACTGCGTGAACCCGTCGGACCGATCCACTGGGCAGGCACCGAGACGGCCGACTACTGGACGGGATACATGGACGGTGCGGTGCGATCGGGCAAACGTGCGGCGCGAGAGGTCCTCACCGAGCTCCGCTGACACACCATCGTCAGCGGCGTCAGACGCGAACCGAGGAACCATCATGGCCCGAATGCCTGTCGAGAAGCGGCGAGAACTGCTGCTGGACGCTGCTTTCCGTGTGATCGCGAACGCCGGGGTGGACGGTGCGACGACCCGCGCCATCAGCGCCGAAGCCGACGTCACCTTGTCGACGTTCCATTACGTCTTCGACTCGCGAGAGGAACTGCTCACCGCGTTGGTCCAGCGCGGAATCGACTCGGAGCTCGGCGTCATCGAAGCCGCCCTCCGAGCGGGGACGGCCGCACCCACCAGGGGTGCAACGGGGGTCGTGACGACGTTGCGGACAGCATTGTTCGGCTACATCGACGCTCTCGTCGCCGACCCCGAGCGTGAGCAGGCGATGATCTCGCTCAACCAATATGCGCGCCAGACCACGGGACTCGCCACATTGGGCGCCGAGATGTACCGCCGGTACTACGCCACCATCGCCCGCGGTCTCGAGTCGGCCGCGGCCCAGTCCGACGTCACCTGGGATCAGGCGACCGCCGACCTCGCACCGCTGGTGGTCGCCGCCACCGACGGGATCACGTTGGCCTACCTGAACACCCGCGATCGCCGCATCTGTGAACGCATCGCGGAGGCCACCGTCACCGTACTGGCCGACCACATCACTTCACCGCACTGATCACCGCGGCAGACCACACCCGCCGCGCACTCACAGGGGGAACCACCATGGACGTGACACGCCGACAACTGCTGACCACGACGACCACCGCCGCGGTCGGCGGCGGGATCGCGCTCGCCATCGGAGCACCGTCGGCGAGCGCCGCGCCGAGTCACGGCGATGCGGTGGGCGGCGACTACCTCGTCGGGTGCGGAATCGCTGACATGACCGGTGCCATCGCAGGCCAGGGCATGATGGGCTACTCCGAGGCCGACCAGGTGGCGGAGGGGCTGCTGCAACGGTGCTGGGCACGCGCGTACATCGTCGTCGACGCCTCGACCGGCTCGCGCGTGGTCTTCGTGACCAGCGACGTGGCCTGCCTGTTCCAGTCCCATCACATGGGATTGATGGCCAAGCTGCGCAAGAAGTTCGGCTCGCTCTACACCGAGCAGAACGTGAACCTCAATGCCACCCACACCCACGCGTCATGTGGTGGGACCGCGTGGGACTTCGCGTATTCGCTTGCGGCGTACGGCTTCAAGAAGAACTCCTACGAGGCGGAACTGAACGGGATCTACGCGGCGATCGTGCGAGCGCATGACAGTCTGGCACCGGGAACGATCACCATCGGCCGCGGCGAGTTGCACGACGCGAGCCGTAACCGGTCGAGGTCGGCATTCGACCTCAACCCGGCGTCGGACCGCAGACATTTTCCTGACGCCATCGATCCCATGGTCACGGTGCTGCGGTTCGCCCAGGGCGGCGAAGACGTCGGTGCGATCACCTGGTTTCCCACCCACGGCACGTCGCTCACCGACAAGAATCGTCTGATCGCAGGCGACAACAAGGGGTACGCGAGCTACCGCTGGGAGTCGACACAACCCGGATTCGTCGCCGCGTTCCCGCAGACGAACAGCGGCGACATGACGCCGAATCTCGATCTCGTCAAGATGCACCCGAGCGGACCGACCCACGACAACAAACGCAACTGCGCGCTGATCGGCGAGCGCCAGTATCTCGCCGGCCGTGAGGCTTTCGACTCGGCTCGACCCATGACGCGAGGTGGCGTCGACGCGATCACGCGGTATGTGGACATGTCGTCGGTGCAGATCGCGGCGGATTTCACCCCAGAGGGCAGGCCTGCCTCCACGACACCGGCGATGATGGGCGCCGGAGCCGTGGCGACGAGCACCGAGGACAACTACTACTCGCAGCTCTCCTTTCTCAAGGAAGGCATGACCAACCCCTTGGTCTCCTCCTTCGGAGGCGATCGCAGACCCGCTGTGCCGCAGCGGTTTCGAGACATGCAGGCACCCAAACTCATCATGTTCCCGCTCGGGCTGATGCCGCCGGCCCCGTGGATTCCGCAGGTCGTGCCGCTGCAGATCCTGCGCATCGGCGAGATCGTCCTGGTGGCCGTCCCGGCCGAGGTGACGATCGTGGCGGGGCTACGGCTACGCACCGTCGTCGCCGATGCGATGAAGGTGAGTATGGACAACGTTCTGGTCCAAGGCTATTCGAACGCCTATACCCAGTACGTCACCACACCGGAGGAATACGATGCCCAACAGTACGAGGGCGGCGAGACACAGTTCGGTCGGTGGACGCTCTCGGCATATCTTCAGGAATTCCAGGCGCTGGCCGCGGCGATGACAGCCGGCAGACGTCTGGGCCGCGGCCCAGCACCGCTGGACAAATCCGCGTTCCAACCCGATCTGCTACCGCCGGTACCCCCCGACCGCCCGTTGTCCGGTCACCGGTTCGGCGACATCCTGACTCAGCCCGCAGGCCGCTCGAGAGTCGGTCAGACGGTGGTCGCGGAGTTCGTCGGCGCCCACCCCAACAACGACTTCCACACCGGCGGAACCTATCTCGAGGTCCAGCGCCGCGATCAGGACGGATGGGTGAAGGTCGCCGACGACAACGACTGGGCCACCGAGCTGCACTGGCGCAGGCCACCGACGGACGCCGCCGCCTCGGTGGTCCGTATCGAGTGGACCATTCCGCCGCAGACCTCGGGTCATTTCCGGATTCGCTACCACGGGGACAGCCGCGGCGCCGACGGCGCGCTACGCTCCTTCACCGGGACGTCACGCACGTTCGTGGTCGGATAGACACGCGACAGGTCACCGCGACGCCGGCGCAGTCCCCTTGCTGCGCCGGCGATCCCATCACAGCGACCGGGCGATGATCTCCTTCATGATCTCGTTCGTGCCGGCGTAGATCTTCTGCACGCGGTTGTCGGCCCACATCCGCGCGATCGGGTACTCGTTCATGTAGCCGTAGCCACCGAACAGCTGCAGGCACTCGTCGGCCACCACCATGGCGCGATCGCTGGTCCACCACTTGGCCATCGCGACCGTCGGGATGTCCAGCTCCCCCACCAGGTGCTTGTTGATGCAGTCGTCGACGAACACGCGGGCGATGCGCGCCTCTGTAGCTGCCTCGGCGAGTTTGAACTTGGTGTTCTGGAATCCGAAGATCGGCCTGCCGAAGGCCGTCCGGTCCTTGGTGTACTCGATCGTCTGCGCCACCGCGGATTCCATGCCGGCGACCGAGGCCACCGCGATGATCAGGCGCTCCTGCGGCAACTGCATCATCAGCTGTACGAAGCCCTGCCCCTCCTCGGCACCGAGCAGGTTCGAGGTCGGCACGCGGACGCCGTCGAAGAACAGCTCCGAGGTGTCCTGACCGCGCTGCCCGACCTTGTCGAGCACGCGCCCACGCCGGAAACCCTCGCGGTCGGCTTCCACCAGGATCAGCGAGATGCCCTTGGCACCCTCGCTGACGTCGGTCTTGGCCACCACGATGATCAGGTCTGCCTGCCCACCGTTGGTGATGAAGGTCTTCGAACCGTCGATGACGTACTCGTCACCCTCCTGGATGGCCTTGGTCTTCACGTTCTGCAGGTCCGAACCCGTCCCCGGTTCGGTCATCGCGATCGCGCCGACCGCTTCACCGCTGGCCATGCGCGGCAGCCAGGTCTTCTTCTGCTCCTCCGACCCGTAGGCGAGCAGGTAATGCGCGACGATGCCGTTGTGCAGGCTCACGCCCCAGGACGAGTCGGCAATGCGGGCCTGCTCCTCGATGAGCACCGCCTCGTGGGCGAATGTGCCGCCACCACCGCCGTACTCCTCGGGGATCGACATGCACAGCAGCCCGAGTTCACCTGCCTTGTTCCACAGGTCGCGATCGACATGGTGCTGCTCGCGGAACTTGTCCGAGTTCGGCGCGATCTCCTTCTCACAGAAGCTGCGGGCGAGGTCACGCAGTGCGGTCAGTTCATCGGTTTCCCAGGGGGAACGTTCGGCCATGTCGTGCATACCTTCGGTCGTCGGACATCAATGACATCCGAGATCGTAACAGTGCACAGTGGCAATATCGCGCCCGTGTCATCTCCGCGACGTATGGAGATCACCGACCGGACCGATCCACCCGGTGACGTCGTCTACTTCGTGGTCAGGGCCCTGCCACATCCGGATCAGGCCGACCGAGCGGTCCTCGGGCCGATCCCACGAGGATCGTGTCCCCGGGTTCCGCAGGTTGTCATCGATCGCGGCAGACCGCGGCAGTGCGCCGAGCCGCCGACGATTCGGGTCAGGCGTTACCCTTCGACCACTCGCTCCACGGGATGTTCCAGTCGCCGAGACCGTCGACGCCCGACAGCGTCGCGCCGCCGGTGTTCTTCACGACGACCGGATCTCCTCGCAGGGTGTTCTGCATGACCCACAACGCGTTGTCGGGACTCAGGTTGAGGCAGCCGTGGCTGGTGTTGGTGTTGCCCTGTGCCCACACCGACCACGGGGCCGAGTGGAAGAAGATGCCGCTGTAGGACATCCGCGTCGCGTAATCCACCGGGGTCCGGTAGCCGTCGGCCGAATTGATCGGGACACCGTAGGTGGACGAGTCCATGATGATGTGATCGTGCTTGTCGGACACCAGATAGATGCCGTTGTCGGTCTCGGCGCCCGGCTTGCCCATCGACGTCGGCATGGTGCGGATGACCTTGCCGTCACGGTTGAACACGACCTGCTTGGTGTTGTCGTCGGCGGTGATCATCATCGAACGACCGACCCGGAAGTTGGTGCGCACGTTCTCTTGGCCGAACAGTCCGTCGCCGAGGTCGATCCCGTAGGTGTTGACCGCCACGTTCACCTTGGTCCCGGTCTTCCAGTAATGCTCCGGACGCCACCGGACCTCGGAATCGCTGATCCAGTAGAACGCGCCCTGCACCGGCGGATCGGTGGTGATCCGAATGGCTTGCTGCGCTGCCTTGCGGTTCGGGATGGCCTCGTCGAACTTGATCGCCACCGGCTGACCGACACCGACGGTCTCACCCGGCGACGGGGTCAGGTACGCCTGTGTCAGATTGTTCGGCGCCCGCGTGGTGAACGAGACCTGCTTGGTGCTCTTGCCACCGATGCCGACGGCGTCGGCCTGCAGCTTGTAGGTGCGGTTGTAGCCCAGCGGCTCGGCACTGGTCCAGCTCGTGCCGTCGGCGGACAGCTCACCCTTGAGCGGGGACCCGTCGGCCTTCTCGATGCGCACACCGGTGATCGCGCCCTCGCGCGCCGACACGGTGATCGGTGCACCCGGCTGGATACCGACGGCCTGATCGGCGAGCGGACGATTGCCCCACTCGGTGACCTCCATGCCCGGCTTGAGCATGTCGTCGAGCAGGTTGGAGCTACCCACGTTCGACGAGTACGTCGGCTCCTCGGAACACGCCGAGAGCATCGCGACAACCGCGACGACGATGCCGATCAGAACCAGGGGTGAACGCCGCCCAGAGCGTCCCAGACCGATCCGCATGATCCTCCAACCTTCCAGCCACCTACGAACGGATCGTGCGGCCACCGAATGTGGCGCACGACCCGCGACCAGTGTACGAGATGATGCCCGGAATGCCGGATCATCGGCGCCGTTGGCTGTCGATACCTCGACCCCTCCGACGACGAAACGCCCCGCTTTCACGGGGCGTTTGCGTGGTGCGCCATCAGGGACTCGAACCCCGAACCCGCTGATTAAGAGTCAGCTGCTCTGCCAATTGAGCTAATGGCGCTTGCCGGTGCGAGACGAAACCTTACATGTCCAAGCGGCAGAAGTGAAATCGCCTGCGTGTGGCCCTGTTCGCACCCGCGTCGATCAGGCGTTGCCCTTCTTCCAGACCGCCCACGGCACGTTCCAGTCACCCAGTCCGTCATCACCCGGAAGTGGTGGCCCGACAGTGTTTTTCGCGATCACGATGTCCCCACGCAACGCCGTCTTCAAAAACCACTCGGCGTTCTCGGGACTCACGTTCAGGCAGCCGTTGCTGACATCGTCGTAACCCTGATCACCCAGCGACCACGGCGCCGAGTGGAGATAGATGCCGCTGAACGACATCCGGGTCGCGTCGTAGACGACCTCCTTGTAGCCCTCCGGGGAATTGACGGGCACCCCGTAGGTGGACGAGTCCATCACCACGCTGGGGTCACGTTCGGCCACGATGTAGGTCCCGTTGTTGGTCGGCGACGAATCCTTGCCCATCGAAGTCGGCATGGTGCGCACGACCTTGCCGTCGATCGAGACCTTGATCTGATGCGTGTTGTCGTCGGCGACGGCCACCAGGCTGCGACCGACGGTGAAGTCCGAATCGACGTTGTTGTCACCGAAGACGCCGTCACCGAGGTCGATGCCCGTCATCTTCGCCGACATGTGCACCTTGGTGCCCGGCTTCCAGAAGTGCTCCGGACGCCAGCGCACCATGCTGTCGTTGATCCAGTAGAACGCGCCGTCGACCGGCGGGTCGGTGGTGACCTTGATCGCGTTCTGCGCGTTGCGCTTGTTGACGACCGGCGTGTCGAAGTTGATGGCGACCGGTTGCCCGACACCCACCGTCTCCCCGTCCGCGGTCACGGTCGAGGCATCGGCCAGCGAATCCGCCGACGCGGTGGTGAATCCGATCTTGCGGGCGCCGTTTCCGTCGACGCCGCGCGCCGCGGCCGTCAGCGTGTAGTCGGCGCCGAAGTCCAGGGCCTGGTCGGACACCCACCGGGTCCCGTCGGCCGATGTCTTGCCGGAGACCTTCCCGTCCGGCCCGGAGACCACCACCGACGACAGGTTGCCGTCGTGAGCGGTCACGGTGATCGGCGCACCCGGCATGACCCCGACGGCCTTGTCACGCATCGGCTGATCGCGCCATCCGGTCACCGAGATGGTCGGTTGGGCGAATGCATCGAGGCTCTGGGCATCGGTGACGGTGTCGGGATACGACGGCGACGACGAGCATCCGGACAGTGCCATGACAGCCACGGACGCCGCGACCAGGAGCGCGCCGCCGAGTCCGATCCGTCTGTCACCGTCCGTGCGGCGTGGTGCCACAGGACGAACTGTCACCGGATGATCTTCCGCACCACGAGGACGGTGACCACGACGCCGACACCGGCGAGCCCGATCTTCACCGCGGGCGTGTTCAACGTGGCGATCACCTTGTGCTTGAGATCGTCGGCGAGGCGCTGCGGATTGGCGCGCTCGGCCAGGACGTCGAGGGTTTTGGCCAGGTCCTCGCGCGCCTGCGCGATGTCCTGTTCGATACGTTCGGTATCCCCGGCCACGGCTTCCTCCCAGTGAGTTCGACGGGCGTCAGGTCAACGGTCCCGGCAGAACCGTCTGACCCGTGATGACGCCTAGAAGATGACCAGTCGAGACTACGTCATGGGCGTGACGCCGAGCGGTCACGCAGCACACCCCGACGTCGAGCTGTTATCGCCGAATCGAACCATCTCGACATACCACCCGTGTATGTCGAAACGCTGGGACGCCGCCATCGGCTAACCTGACGGGTATGTCAGCAACCAAGCGGTTGTCTCCCGGCGACCGAGCGCCCGCCTTCACCCTCCCCGACGCGAACGGGAAACCGGTATCGCTGTCGGACTACGCCGGCCGGAAGGTCATCGTGTACTTCTACCCGGCGGCCTCCACGCCGGGCTGCACCAAGCAGGCGTGTGATTTCCGCGACAATCTCGCCGAGCTCAACGACGCCGGGCTCGAGGTCGTCGGTATCTCCCCGGACAAGCCCGCCAAGCTCGCGAAGTTCGTCGAGGCACAGGAGCTCACCTTCCCCCTCCTGTCCGATCCCGACAAGGATGTCCTGACCGCGTGGGGCGCGTTCGGCGAGAAGACGATGTACGGCAAGGTTGTCACGGGCGTGATCCGCTCGACGTTCCTCGTGGACGAGGAAGGGAACATCGAAGTGGCGCAGTACAACGTCCGCGCCACCGGCCACGTCGCCAAACTTCGTCGCGATCTGTCGGTGTGAGCGCTCCCCCGAGGTGACGACACCGATGTCCGCACCGGCCGAGCCGCTGGTTCCTCGCAAGCGACCCACGCAGGAGCGGAGCAAGAAGAAGTTCTCCGCGATGCTCGGAGCCGCTCGAGATCTGCTGATCGAGGTCGGCTTCGAATCGCTCACCTGCGAGGAGATTGCATCGCGGGCCGAAGTGCCGATCGGCACGCTCTATCAGTACTTCGCCAACAAGTACGTGATCGTCTGCGAACTCGATCGGCAGGACACCGTCGACGTCCGCGAGGAGTTGGCGGCCTTTTCCTCCGAGATCCCGTCGCTGGAGTGGCCGCACCTGCTCGAGAAGTTCCTCGACCACCTGGCCGCCCTGTGGCGCGACGACCCGTCGCGCCGCGCCGTCTGGCTCGCAGTCCAGTCCACCCCGGCGACCCGCGTCACCGCGTCGCAGAACGAGAAGGTCCTCGCCGATCAGGTGGCCCGCATCCTCGCGCCACTGACGCCCACGCAGCGCACGCGCCGCGAGATGATGTCGCAGGTGCTGGTGCACACGGCGTATTCGGTCCTCAGCTTCTCGGTACAAGACGGCCACGACCACGACGAGACCGTCGCCGAGCTCAAGCGCATGCTGGCCGGCTATCTCCTGCTCGAGGAGACCACGGCCGAGGCCTGAGATTCCCCGGTCACCGTTGGGCGAGCAGGAAACTCACGAGGATTTGATCGAGCGCGGGACCCGAGAGCGTCACACCTCCGCGCCCCGTCGGATGTCCGGCACCGAGCACGTTCGCATAGACGACCCGTCCCCCGCCGAAGGACTCCAGCACGGTGCGATACGGGTCGGTGCCCCGCACCACGGCTCTGCGCGGAGGGGCGAGCGGATCGATCCCGTTCACCGACTTGGCCGCCGCGAGCTGCATGGCGCCGAACGCGGGGACCGAGAGGTCGTCGCGATCCCCCTGGACGATGAACGCGGGCATACGTTTCCGGTGTTCGCCCATGGCGACGGTGACCGCCGTACCGGTCGGGTCGAACAGATACGGCCATCCCGCGACCGGCGCCACCGCGGTGACGAGCTCCGGGTACAGGGCCCCGATGTACTGGGTCATGCCTGCGCCCGCGGAATGCCCGACGACATAGGTTCGCGCCCGATCCGTCCCGAGTTCCCGGGTGGCCCGACGGATGATCCCGGCGATGATGGCCGCCTCACCACCGCCTCGCACCATGCCGGCCGGGTCGAAGATGTTCCAGGCACCCTGTGGATTCGCACGAAGCGATTGATTCGGCGCCACGACGGCGTATCCGTATCGATCCGCCAGTCGCACGAGCGAGTTGTCCGCGCGAAGCGTTCGCGAATCACCATGTGCGACTTCGGTTGCGCCGTGGAGCCAGACGATCAGCGGCCGCCCGCGCATGTCCCGATGCGGGGTGAACACCTGGTAGTCACGCGAACCATGTTCGGAGACATACGTTCTGGTGACCATCGATGCACCCGCCGCCGGATCCGCGATCGCCGGTGCAGACTGCCCGACCATCACGCCGACCACCAGCGCCACGACCCCCACGGTCATGCGAATACCCACATCGCCCTCCTCCGATACTAAAAGGTATCGAATACCAAACGGTATCGGATGTCAACGGGCATGCCACACTGACTGCCATGGCAGGGCCAGCATCACGTCCGGGATCGACACCCACGCGGCGACGAGAACACACCCGGCAACGCCTGATCGACGCCTCGTTCCGGGTGTTCGCGGAGAAGGGGTTCGGGGCCACGCGCATCGACGACGTCTGCCGGGCGTCCGGTTACACCAAGGGCGCGTTCTACTCGAACTTCTCCTCGCTCGAGGAGCTGTTCTTCGACCTCTATCGTCAGCAGTCGGCCGACGCCACCGATCGCCTCGTCGAGGTGGCGCTACACGGCGCAGAACGCGACCTCGTCACGTTGGCCTCCGATTGGATCCACGCTCTCGACGTCTCACGGGAATGGCTGCTCGTGAACATCGATTTCGTCCTGTATGCCGCGCGACGACCGCAAGCCGCCGAGGGACTGCGTGGTTCGCGGGCCGCCCTGCGGGACGCGGCCCAGAAGCGGATCGCCGCGCTGATCGCCGACGACGGGATGGATCTGCCCGCGCCGTTCACCACACCCGCGGATCTCGCGCGCGCCGTGGTCACCATCTACGACGGCGTCATCTACCAGCTGCTGCTGGACATGGACCTCGACACGGTCCGACAACATTTCGTCGACATCATCTCGGCGTTGGCGACACCGGTCCCCACGGGTGAGGCGACCGATCGCGGGTCGGCCTAGTGTCCCGCGCCCGAAGTTCGTTTCTGTAGTTCGCCGGGTCAGGTGGATGCATCGCAAGGCGGCGGAGGAGGCCGGTACTCGATGTACCTGCGACGACGCCAACGCAGCGAGGTGCCGCCTGGGCCGCCGAAATATGTAGCGAACTTCGGGCGCGGGACACTAGGTTCCCTCCAGGACGGCGACCGCGGCTGCCATGTCACCGTCGTGGGTCAGCGAGATGTGCAGCCGGGTGCCCTCGAGCAGTTCACCGATCTCACCGGCCAGACGGATCGCCGGGCGACCCCAGGTGTCGGTGACGACCTCGATGTCGCTGTGCCGGATCAGCGGCAGCAGGGGCGATCGCGAGAATCGGCTCACCGACCACGCTTTCACCACCGCCTCTTTCGCAGCCCACCGCGCGGCCAGATGGCGGGCCTCGTCGCCGGTGCCCGCCGCGGCGTCACGACGTTCGCGAACCGTGAACCGGTCCGCGAACGTCGTGCCGGGCTGCTTGAGCTGTTCGCCGAACTCGGGAATCGACACGAGGTCGATCCCCACTCCGAGCACAGTCATGGGCGGATCCGCTGCGGCGGTCACTCCGCCCCGACGGGACGGGCATAGCGATCGCCGGAGGACAACCGCACCGATGGATCGAGCAACAGTGCGGCCTCGGCGTCGTGCTCGTCGACGGATGCGTCCAGACGACGGTTCGGCGGTCGCTGGTAGGCGGGTTCGACGCCGCACATCGCCTCCAGCAAACGCTGGTTGCCGTTGCGGGCCCGCTCCGCCGACCGGCGGCGGTACTCCTTCGCCTGATCCGAATCCAGTGTTGCCACAAACGCTTCCGGGTGCACGACTGCGATGAGTCCGGATACGTGGCCGAAGCCGAGGCTGGTCAGCAGACCTGCCTTGAGCGGGAACCGCTCCCCCAGCCGCAGGGTCTCGCGCGGCCAGACCAGATGCGGGTACTCCTTCATCTTCTCGTCGACGCAGTCCAGGCTGCGGTTCGGTGGGATCACACCGTCGCGAAGAAGTTGGCACAGGCCGATCAGCTGGAAGGCCGCTGCACCGCCCTTGGCGTGGCCGGTCAACGATTTCTGCGACACCACGAACAGCGGGGCACCATCGCCTCGACCGATCGCGGCGGCCAGCCGCTCGTGGAGTTCGGACTCGTTCGGGTCGTTCGCCTTGGTCGATGTGTCGTGCTTGGAGATCACCGCCACGTCGTCGGCACTGACGCCGAGCGCGTTGAGCGCGTTCGCCAGCGGCGACGTCTCGGTACCACGCGCGGCACCCAGTGCACCGAGCCCGGGGGCAGGGATGGAGGTGTGCACGCCGTCGCCGAAGCTCTGCGCCCAGGCGACCACACCGAGGACCGGCAGCCCCATGTCGGCCGCGACGTCGCCACGAGCCAGGAGAATCGTTCCACCGCCTGCGGATTCGACGAATCCGCCGCGACGGCGATCGTTGGCCCGCGAGAAGCGACGCTCGTCGATCCCCCGTGCGGACATCTTCGCCGACTCCGCGGTCGCGGACATGTCACCGAAACCGACGATGCCCTCGATGCCGAGATCGTCGAAACCACCGGCGACCGCGAACAACGCCTTGCCCAGACGGATCTTGTCGGCACCCTCTTCGACCGACACCGCCGCCGTGGCGCACGCCGCAACCGGGTGGATCATCGCGCCATAGCTACCCACGTAGCTCTGGACCACATGGGCGGCAACGATGTTGGGCAGGGCCTCCTGCAGGATGTCGTTGGCCTTGGACTCCCCGAGCAGCGTGTTGATGTAGAGCTCGCGCATCGAGGTCATGCCGCCCATACCCGTGCCCTGCGTGTTGGCCACCAGACCCGGGTGCACCCAGCGCATCAGTTCGGCGGGCGTGAAACCCGACGACAAGAACGCGTCGACGGTGGCCACCAGGTTCCACAGCGCCACCCGGTCGACCGATTCGGCCATGTCCGGTGACACACCCCAGCGGGTGGGATCGAATCCCGTCGGGATCTGGCCCCCGACCGTCCGGGACAGCGAGAACTGCCGCGGTACACGGATTTCGGTCCCGGCCAGTCGGGTGACCTGCCAGTCACCCGTCTCACCGTTCTCCACGACCCGGGTCTTGTCCGGGTTCGCCGCGGCGAACGCCCGTGCCTCGGCCTCGGAACTCACCGTGAAGGTGAGGTCCTCGTCGAGGAAGACCGAGGTGAGCAGCGGCGAGGTGTTGTCCACCATCGCGCCCTCGTCCTGGTAGCGGCGGATACCGCAGCGGGCCACGACCTCGTCGTGGTAGCGCTCGGCGATCTCGCTCTCCGCCACCGGATCACCGGATTCGGTGTCGTACCACCCCGGCTTGGGTGCGGTGTCCCACTGGATGAGGCCGGTGTTCCAGGCCAGCTCCACGACGCCTGCCGCCGAGAGCTTCTCGTCGACCTCCATCTCGAACCGGGTGCGGGCAGATCCGTATGGCCCGAGCTCGCCGGCACCCACGATGACGACCAGATCCTCCGGACGCGTGTCGATCGCAGGCCACTCGGGAACGTTGTCGCCCTTGGGAGCACGCGCCGGCGGGGGCAGTGCGGCCACCGTCGAGACGGCCTCCTGCGCTTGCGCATCCTCCTGCGCCGCGGCCTCGGCAGCCGAGGCCGCGAGTGCTTTCAGGTCGACCGACGGGTCGAGCCCACCGGTGAAGTCGGCCACGATCGGCTCGGATCGCGCGTGTTCCCGGTGCGCGGCGGTGCACAGCCCGAGGAGGTTCGCGGCCATCTCGGCCGTACTCCAGGTCCGGACCCCGGCGGCCTCCACGGCGTCGACCATGCCGTCGTTGTGGCCCATCAGCCCGGTACCGCGCACCCATCCGATCAGGGCGTGCGCAAGGGTCGTCTTGTGATTCCACGACTCCTCGGCAGACCAGCGGGTGACCAGCGCATCGAGTGCGGCCTTGCTCTCGCCGTACGCACCGTCACCGCCGAACATCCCGCGGTTCGGTGAACCCGGCAACACCACGTGCACACGTGCGGCGATGTCATGGTCGGCGTGGATCTCGGCGAGCCCGGCGATGAGCCGCTCGACCGACCACAGCAGCACCTTCATCTCCAGTTCGGCGCGCCCACCGGCTTCGGTGAGGTCACCGGCGACACGGGGTGCCGCGAACGGGAACAGCAGCGTCGGCTTCATGGCCGGCTTGACCACCGCGGTGGTGCCACCGAGATTCTCGGTCTGCTCGGCACCGATCCACTCGGCCAGATCATCGACGTCGGTGTAGGACGCCATGTTCGCCGGCGCCACCCACAGAGCCGCGCCGAATCGCGCGTTCTCGCGATAGAGCTTCTTGTAGAAGGCCAGCTTGTCGGAATCGAGTCGCGAGGTCGTGGCGATCACCGTGGCGCCACCGGCGAGCAGACCGGCCACCACACCCGAGGCGATCGACCCCTTGCCCGCGCCGGTCACCACGGCGATGTCCTGCGACCACTGGCCGGTACCGGGGACCTCGGCGGCGTGCGCGATCGCCTCGAAGATCCGTGCGTGGACGGAGTTGCCGGCGGCGAGTGCCTTGCCCTGCCACCACGTGGCGTGCTGTGCCACCGTGTGACCCGCGCCCTCGAACCTGCTCACGACCTGTTCGTGGTCGATGTCGAGCGCATGCTCGTCGGCGAGCCAGACGTGTACCAGGTCTTCGCGGCTGGTGGCCCAGCGATCGTCGACGAGGACGACCTTGGCCGAGTCGAACGCAGGTGCCACCGTGCGCGCCCAGTCGGAGCCGAGTTCTGCGCTGACCCGTTCGGCGACAGCCGCATTGGGATCGTCGACGGCCTCGGCCGTGTGCGCCTCGTCGGCGAGGCCGAGCTTGGCCAGCACGGTGTAGGCGGCCGAGGCCAAGGCCCCGGAACGCCCCGTGATCTGCTCGGTGAACTCACCCAGAGCGGCCGCGTCGACCGTTGCGCCGCCACCGCCTTCGGCTGCGGGCAACGTGACCGTGACTCCGCGAGCCGCACCCACCGAGGTGACGGCGCGGTCGATCAGCGCGTCGAGCGCATCGGCACCGGCCAGCGGACCGTCGAGGAGATTGCCGAGGTCCTCACCACGCACACTCGCACCGTCGCGTGAGCCCAACGCCACGGCAACCGTGGTGTGCACGCCCCAGCCGGGTCCGAGCTGCCAGACGTTCGACACGCGGTCGGTGATGTAGGACTGACGCTTGCCGAGCGGGCCGAGCACCTTGCGGATCTGGTCACCGACGGCATCGGTGAGGACCGGCCCCAGCGGCTTGTAGCCGCGAGCAAGGGTGTCCACCGTCGACGACAACGCCACCATGTCCGCCTCGGCGGCACCGTCGATGGCACCGAGCCCCAGCTCACCACCGATGTCGAGCAGAAGTTGGTTACGCCGCGACGAGACACCGTCGCACAGCGCCTCGATGGTGTCGGCCGAACCGATCTGATCGGTACGCATCTTGGTCCACAACGCGATCACGGACTTCACCGCGTCGGCCGGGCCGAAGGCGATGTCGTCGGGCCGGGGACCGGCAGCGGCCGCGGGCGCCGGTGCCGCTGCGGCAGGCGCCGACGGCGCGGCTGCGGCAGGCGATTCGGCTGCCGGGGTGTCGGTGGGCTCGTCGATCTCGTCTTCGGGTTCGGGGCCGGAGTCCTTGGCCAGGATCAGCTCCGAGTCGCGCTCCACGTTGGCCACCTCGGTGGTCGCCGAGGCGTAGTCGTCGAGCTTCAGCGTGTTGGACGCGAGTCCGGACAGCGTGGGAGCGCCCTTCAACCCGATCTCGACGAACCGCTGGACCCCGAGGCCACTGCGCTCGGCGCCCGCGAAGAGCAGCTCCTGCGTCTCGATCCAGCGAACCGGGCTGGCGAACTGCCACGCCAGCAGTTCGATCAGAACCACCCGCACCAACTGGCCCGGTGTGGCAGCCCACGAATCCCAATCGGCCAGGACCGCATTCAGCGGGTCGGAGGGGACGAGTTCGGCGATCTCCTCGACGAACGACCGGTCCAGCGTGAACAGTCTCGGCACGAGATTCGGGATGTAGTGCCCGACAAGGATTTCCGGGTCGATGTGCTCGGGCAACAGGTCCTCGAGCTTTTCGCGGAACTCGGGCACGCCGGCCCGCAGCACCGTCGAGTGGAACGGCACGTCGATGCCCGGCACCAGGATGAACGAGCGCTTTCCACCGAATTCGATGCGGCGCCGCTCGATCTCGGCTTCGAGGTGTTCGAGGCCGCGGACGGTGCCGACGAGCGCGTACTGCGAACCGAGCAGGTTGAAGTTCACCACCTCGAGGAACTCACCGACCGACTCTCCGTACTCCTGTACCCAGGTGGCGACGTCGTCGTCGGCCAGTCCGAACTGGCTCGGGCGGATGGCCGCCATCCGATAGTCGCTGCGGCCGAGTTCGTCGCGCGGCACGAGGTGGTGCATCGCCTCGCCTCGCTGGAAGACCACTTCGAGCACCGCTTCCAACGGGAGCACACCGGCGCAGGCCGCGAGGGCGTTGTACTCGCCCACCGAGTGCCCGCAGGTGATGGCGCCCTCGACGAATCCGCCGGCTTCCTTGAGTTCGGCGATCTGCGCGACGCCCAGCGTGGCCATGGCGACCTGGGTGAACTGCGTCAGGTTCAGCACGCCGTCGGGATGGTTGTATGTCGTTCCGTTGGCGACCAGCGTGGTCGGGTTGTCGCGGACCACTGCGAGGATCGAGAATCCCAGTGCGCCACGCGTGTGCTTGTCGGCACGGTCCCACACCTCACGCGCGGCCTTCGATCGCGCCCGTGCATCGAGGCCCATGCCCTTGCTCTGGATGCCCTGCCCCGGGAAGGCGTAGACGGTACGCGGCGCCGCCAACAGCCCCGTCGCGCTCATCACCAGGTCGTCACCGACCTTGGCGCTCACCTCGACGACCTCACGCCCCGCATCGAGCCCGACCCGGTCGACCCGCACGGTGACGCTGTCCCCGGTGCGGACCATGCCCAGATAGCGTGCGGTCCAGCCGATCAGCGGTCGTGCCGACGGGATCGGGTTCTTGCTGTCGGTGGCGGTCACGACCTGCTGGACCGCTGCCGAGAGCCACATGCCGTGCACGATCGGATCGCCCAGTCCGGCCAGCCGGGCTGCGTTGGCGTCGGTGTGGATCGGGTTGCGGTCGCCGGATACCGCGGCGAATCCGTTCATCCGGCTCGGTGCGGTTAGGGTGGCCTGTCGCAGGAGTTTGCGCGTCGCGGACTGCTCGTCGGTCGCCGCGCCGCCGGCGCGGGCCGGATCGGTCAATTCCGCGGCGCCGAGACGTCCACGGATGGCGAACCGCTCGCCGAACGTGGCGATGGCACCCTGCGGCCCGGCGACCTCCACGGAGACCTCGACGACGCGTCCTACCTCGGTGTCGTGCACTGCCCCACTGCGCGCGGTGACGGTGAGTTCGGTGGCGACGGTGGGGATCTCACCGACGAGCTCCACCACGTGGTCGAGGTGGACCAGGTCCAGCAGTCCTTCGACGACCGGTGCGCCGTCGGCGGTGCGCGCGGCACCGATGACGCTGAACACACTCGGCCACGAAGCCCCGACGAGCGTGTCCGGCACGGCGAATCCGAAGGGTTCGGTCGGGACCGTGGGCCGCAGATTGTTCGGGAGGGTGTATCCGGTGACCGCTGCGTGGTCGGCGACGGAGTCGGGATCCCACGCCACGGTCGTCACCGACGCGCCGTCGGTCACCTCGGCGAGGTCGCCACCGGCAGCGACGGTCAGGATCTCGCGCATCGCCTGCGCGGCCTCGTCGATACCCACACGCGGATTGCCGCCGTCGAGGAGGGTGGCGTCGACGTGCAGCGGAATCCGCACGGACGCACCCGAGATCGGGGCCACCAGGTCGAAGCGGGCGACGGCGCCGGCCGCCGACGAGCCGTTCGCGGGGGTGCCGGCCACGCGCTCGAGCACCGCGCCCGTGGGCTCGTGCTCGGCACGGTCCGGATCCACGAGCTGCCACTGGTCCCGGTCACCCAACAGCGCAACGGGATTGGGCACCATACGGCCGACCCATTCCACATCGTCGGCCTCGAGGACCGCGACGATCGTTCCGTCACCTGCGACGAGTCCGGCACGTTTGCGGGTGTCCACCGCGGCTGCCTGCACGCCCGAACCCTCGAGATCTGCGACGACGTGCGCCTCGAACCGATCGAGGAGTTCGCCGACGGGTTCGTCGACCCGGGTGATGCCGGAGACGGCGACCGGACCGGGGATGACGCAGACGGCATCTGCGGGATATCGGGGATCGTGTGCCTGCCACAGCGAGTCGCTGCGCCACCAGCGCCGCACGTCCTTGTCGATGACCGGGACGAAGTTGACCGGCTTTCCGGGGATGCGGCACAGGTCGAGGAAGAACGCGACGTCGGCCGGGTGCAGGATGTCGGTCTCGATCTCCGGGTAGACGCTGCCGAGCGCGTCGATCGCGGCATGTGGATCGTCGGTGCTGCCTGCACTGCCGAACATCGTCGGGATCTCGCCGGAGTCGACCGGATTCATCCGGGCTTCGGTGCGCTGCAGCATCTCGACGAAACGCTGCTGCCAGGTGATGTCGGCCCAGGCGACCTGATCCGAGCGCCCGTCGCCGACCGCCAGGGTGGCGTAGCGATCGAGCCAATCGCGATAGGTCATGGTGGCGACGTCGCCGAAGTAGGGCTTGGCCGTGTCGGCCATCGCCGCGATGATCTCGTCGCGACGCGCCTGAACCGCGTCCGAATCCCCGGCCACCTCGTCGAGCAGCCTGCCGCATCGTGATGCGGTGTTGTCGATCTCGTGGATGTCGGCGCCGAGCTGGCTTCGACCCGAGGCCATACCCGCGGTGGCGTGGCCTGCGCCGATCCACTCGTCGCATCCGACGGTGTCCACCAGCAGTTGCTTGACCTCGGGAGCGGTCGTCGCCTCCTTGGTGGCCATCGCGGCCGTGCCGACCAGGATGCCGTCGAGCGGCATGGCCGGATATCCGTACTCGGCAGACCATGCGCCGGTGAGGTATTCGCCTGCTCGCTGCGGCGTGCCGATGCCGCCGCCGACGCAGATCACGACGTTGGGACGGGCGCGCAGCTCACCGTAGGTGGCCAGCAGCAGGTCGTCGAGGTCCTCCCACGAGTGGTGGCCGCCTGCGCGGCCACCCTCGATCTGCACGATGACCGGATGATGCGGGACCTCGTTGGCGATCCGCACGACGGCGCGGATCTGCTCGACGGTACCCGGCTTGAACGCGACGAAACGCAGTCCGGCCTCGACGAACTCGTCGACGAGCGCGACCGCGTCCTCGAGTTCGGGGATCCCCGCGGACACCACGACACCGTCGATCGGGGCGCCCTGGGCACGCGCCTTCTGCACGAGTCGCTTGCCGCCGAGCTGCAACTTCCACAGGTAGGGATCGAGGAACAGCGCGTTGAACTGGGCCTGACGACCGTCGTCCAGCAACTCGGTGAGTTTGGCGACGTTGTCGGCGAAGATCTGTTCGGTCACCTGGCCACCGCCGGCGAGCTCGGCCCAGTGTCCGGCGTTGGCCGCCGCGGCCACGATCGCCGGATCGACCGTCGTCGGGGTCATTCCTGCCAGCAGCATCGGTGAGCGTCCGGTCAACCGGGTGAACGCGGTGTCGACGACCTTGCGACCGTCGGGCAGCTCCACCAGTTGCGGGGCGAACTGGGTCCACGGGCGTGCGACCTCGGGGATCCCACCCGGGCTGAAGAGGTTCCGCTGGCCGACGCGCAGCGCTGCCGACACGAGGCCGACCCCCTGGCCACGAACCAGTGACGAGGTGAGGCGGGTCGCGAGGTCGCCCGGACCGAAGTCGAGAATCCACTTGGCGCCGCCACGAACGGTCTCGTCCACTGTCGACACCCAATCGACCGGGTCGACCAGGACGGCGTTCGCGTGCTGCACCGCGGTGTCGCGGTCGATCCCGCACTCCTGCGCCCACTGCCCCACGAGTTCGACGGCCTCGGCCATCGTCGGGTGGTGGAAGGCGACACTCACGTTGAGGTGATCGAAGCTGGGATCGAACGGCGCGCCACCGGTGACCTTGCGTTTGCGGTCGGCTGCCTCGGCGGCGGCGATGCGTTCGCAGCGCGCTGCGAAGGCGGCCAGGTGGCGAGGTGCGCCCGACAAGGCCACGGACCGTCGGCCGTTGCTGATCGCCACCACGGGCGCCGTTGCCAGATCATCGGCGCCCAGCTCGGCCCGGTACTCGGACAGGATCGATTCGACGCGCGCGGGCTCGACACCACTGATGGCGAGCATCGGGGTGCCGTCGGTGGTCGTGGTCAGTCCGCGACGACGGGCCACGATGGTGCCTGCTGCGCCGAGCAGCTGGGCGATGGCCAGGAGCAGTCCCTGACCGGACTCGGCGACATTGCCGTCGGCGCCGATCGCGTGCGTCGCGATCGAGCCCTGGGAGTGCCCGATGACCGCGCTCGGCGAGATGAGCGCGGTGTCGAGGCCCTGCTTCTTCAGCGCTTCCACCGCTGCCAGCTGCGTGAGCAGCACGCCGGGACCCGACAGGGTGAAATCGGCCAGTTCGGTGTCGGTGGGGACGGACTCTTCGGCGTCGAGCGCCCGCACCCAGGTGAGCGGGTGAAAACCGTCGGCCAACGCGATGGTGATCCGGTCCGCGACCGGATCGATGATCCGCTCGGCGGCGGCGACGATCTGGGCGATGCGATGTTCGAGGTCGGCGTCGACCACCAGTTCGGCGAGGGTCGGCAACCACGGCGATCCCTGACCGCCGAAGCTGATCGCATACGGCTCGCCATCGGACAGACGATCGATGAGGGTCGCTGTCGGGCGGTCGGCGTGTGCCGAGCCCTGTGAGCCGGAGCGGAATTGGTCGACGGTCACGGGTTCTCCTCTGTCTCGACGAAGTGTCGCGGTTCTGTCGTCGTGGGTCTGGCATGCGCGGGCATGGGGATGCCCGCTCGAGGTCGATTGGATTTGTGGCCTGCGGGTTCCCCCAGTGCGGCCCGTCTTTGGCACACTGGCTGAACACACCTGTCGCGCAACGGCTTTGCGGCGCGCGGGGCTCTTCGGTGAGTCACCGTCGGCGTGAACGTGCCCCAATCATGACACACAAAAATGAGGGTTTCCTCATGTTTGTCGGCGACGCGGCGGTATACCCGTCGGTAACCCCGGGAGTAGTACAGGTGTGCACTCGAACGCCTCCGCACAGGTGCACGATCCGCGCAGATCACACGCGGTGCCCGAGCGCTCGATCGGCGGTCGGGCGAGGCCCAGAATTCCGTTATACAATCGTTATGTGACGTGGTGCACTCCCTGCGCGCCGAGTGCCGCACCAGGACATTTCGCCACCGACGCCCGACCGCCACAATTGCGCACCGGCGACTACGTAGGGTGTGTGCACATGACTACGTGCGTGTTCTGCGACATCGTCTCGGGAACGGCGCCCGCTCGGACGATCTATCGAGACGACGACGTGCTCGGGTTCCTCGACATCCGGCCGGTGACCCGAGGGCACACCCTGCTGGTGCCACGCACGCACGCATCCGGGCTGGCCGACCTCTCCCCCGAGCTGGGCGGTCGACTCTTCGCCGCGGGCCAACGCGTCGCAGGCGCCATGCGCTCGAGCGCACTGGCCGCCGACGGCGTGAATCTCGTCGTCAACGACGGGCGGGCCGCCTTCCAGACCGTGTTCCACACCCATCTGCACGTGGTGCCCCGCCACGACGGCGACAAGCTGAGCTTCGCCAAGGGCCTGGTGGTCCGCCGCGACCCCGATCCCGACGAGACGGCCGAGATCTTGCGGGCCGAACTGGGCGCCGATCTACGGTGACCGACCACGACCCCGCACCCCCGCCCGGCATCGAGATCCCGTCCGCGGCCGTGGAGGCGGTCCGCGATGCCGAATGGGTGACCGTCTTCACCGGGGCCGGCATGTCGGCCGAAAGCGGCCTGGCGACCTTCCGCGACACCGACACCGGCCTGTGGGAGCAGTACGACCCGATGGCACTCGCCACACCGCAGGCGTGGCATGACGATCCCGCCCTGGTCTGGGCCTGGTATCAGTGGCGCGCCCGCAAGGTACTGGCGGCGCAACCGAATGCGGGGCATCGCGCGTTGGCGGACCTGGCCGCCGATCGCGCGGTGATGGTCGTCACCCAGAACGTCGACGACCTCCACGAGCGCGCGGGCAGCGATGTGATCAGCCATCTCCACGGCAGCCTGTTCGCGCCGCGCTGCAGTCACTGCGGCCATCCGTACCACGGCACCGACGCGGACCCGACAGACGCCGTCGAACAGCTCCGTGTCGAACCGCCGACCTGCCCGATCTGCCTGTCCACGGTGCGCCCCGGGGTGGTCTGGTTCGGGGAGCCGCTTCCTGCAGATCAGTGGTCGAGCGCGGAAAAAGCCTTTGCGGCAAGTGATGTCGTGATCGTCGTCGGGACGAGCGGTATCGTTCGTCCGGCCGCGGGACTTCCCGAACGGGCTGCCGACGCAGGCATCGGGGTGATCGAGTTCAATCCCGAACCGTCGGCGCTGACCCGATACGCCACACACAGCATCCGTACATCCGCCGCGGTCGGACTACCGGCACTCCTGGCCGCGGTGCGGCAGGGCTAGCGCCCCCGCCCCCGCCCCCACGAGCGAATCGGCCGGAGTCGACTCAGTCAGCGCTGAGATCGATGGGCTCCCAACGCCTTTCGGAAGTACCGTCGGTGTCGACGTCCTCGACCGACCCGGGTTTGACCCCGCGCCGGTCCAAGACCTCCCAGAGCCCGTCGAGAGCGCGGTCGGGATCGAGTTCGAACTCGGATTCCCGGACACGCCAGAACTCCCATCCGCAGCGCCGCAACTCGCGTTCACGTTCCATGTCCGAACGCGCCTGCTCGCCGGTGGTGCGGAACGAGTCGCCGTCACACTCGACGGCCATCCGCGCGTCCGCCCCGGTGACCACCAGATCGATCGTGCGATTGTTCACCGTCGTCGCCGGCACCACGTGGTAGCCGCGGTCGGCGAGCCGATTGAAAACGCGTTGTTCGAACAGGCTCGAGAAGGGTTGTCGGCGTACGTCATCGGGAACGTCGGTGGGCATCGACGGGGTGCTCGCCCCCTGGTTTGCCTGCACATAACCCAACAGGGAACGACGCAGGTCGGTCGGCTTGAGCTGAACGACCTCCACGGAATGGAACATCCACATCTGGTCCATCGCCCGCGACGCCGCGACGTTGATCCGTCGCTGCGACTCGGCCCGGGTCAGCGGCGCGATGGCCGACGGATCCGTGACCCCCAAGGACAGCATCACCACCGAGCGTTCATCGCCCTGGAAATCCGGTGGTGTACCCACCCGGACGCGGCGCTCCCGCCACTGCGCGTCCTCGATCACCGCGCGCAGGCGGCGGGTGATCTCGTCGACCTGCTTGGCGCCGGTCAGTGCGATCACACCGAAATCGCGCCCGTCGTAGGCGGGGTCACGCAGGCATGCGCACAGTCTGTCCACGATCGCCGCGGCCTCTGCCTCGTTGACCAGACCGGCACCCTGCCCGGTGGCAGTCGCCCCCTCGACGAGGACCGTCCGCAGCGGCGGCAGTCGATCGGCGCCGAACTGTCGCACCGGCAGCAGCGGGGCCCGTCCGTAGAACTGTCGCGACGAGAACTCGATGATCTCGGGCATCGACCGGAAATGTTCACGTAGCCGGATCAGATGCCCGAACCGACTGCGCAACAACGAGAACAGGCTCGACCGGGGGGTGAAACCATCTCGCAGGTACTGCGGCAGGTCCGGCAGATGCGCGTCCAGTCTGGCGAATGCATCGTCGAGAGTGGTCCCAGCCAGACCGTTCGGGGCACACTGCCGGTCGTCGCCGACGACGATCACCCGCGGCGCGAGCCAGAGCAGAAACGAGCTGCTGATGTCGGCCTGGCTCGCCTCGTCGATGATGACCACGTCGAACGCGTCGCGCTGGGGCGGCACCGTCTCGGCGACCTGACCGATGGACATGATCCAGGCGGGCACCGCGCTGTGCGCCTGGGCCATCGCGGCGCGCGCGGCCGCACGGAACCGGTTGGCGTGCTTTCCCGAACCGCGCCCCAGGTTGATCATGTGATCGCGGTAGGACTGCAGTGCCTGCACCTGCGCGACACTCATGCGATCCAGACAGGAACGCCAGGCGTGCGCGGCGGTCAGTTTGGAGGTGAACGCGGCGATGTCGGCCTCGTGCTCGTCGAGTTCGGCCTGCAGCCGGGACTCGAGGGTCGGGTCGCTGCGTTCACTGGCCCAGTCGTACGCGCAACGCCACGCCCAGGCATCCCCCACGTCTCGCAACCGCGCCGACCACGCCGGATTGTCCGGGCGCTCGCGCAGCATCTCGAAGAACCTCGGGGCCTTGCTGCGCAACCGCAGCGTGAGCAGATCGAGCTCGACCTGGTCGGCGAGCTCGTCGCGGGCGGTGTTCCACCGGCGTCGCGCCGCCTTGATCGCATCGGCGTCGGCATTCGCGAGCGCAGCCACCATCGCATCGCCTTCCGGCGACGGGCCGAGGTCGACCTCGGCGGAGAGCCGGTACGCGCATTCGGCGAGTTCGTGCTCGGCGAGCACCGCATCGTTGGTGGCGGCGATCGTTCCCGCCTGGGCGGCCACCTCCGCGACAGCCGCCACCGTCCGCGGACGCGGCCCACCGGGACTGATCCCTTCCAGTTCCCGCACCAGTCGGTCGCGCCCGGCGAGCAGGTCCGAGACCCAGGCGAGCTGACGGTCGAGTCGCACCAGGGTGTTCAGCTGCGCCGATCGCGAACCGGAGTTATCCACCGGGACATGCAGATCCGCGAGAACACGCTGCACCTGAGCCACTGCTTCGAGCACGGCGAGGTGATCGGCGACCATGCGCAACGAGACCTCGTCGGTCGGCGTACGGCCGTCGACACTCGCCCGCACACCGGACTCCTCGACCGCGCGCTGCTCGGCCGACCGGAGAAGCCGACTGCGCCAGCGACCACCCGCGGCGAGATGGTCGGCGGCGGCGCGGAAGACCGCCGCGTCACCGGGGCGTGCGCCGTCGGCACCGACCGCGTGGGCACCGAGCGACCGGTCACGCTCGGCCGCCTCGGTGATGATCGGCGAGAGTCCGATCACCCGCGACCACAGGTGCGTCGCCTGTCCGTCGAGCAGTTGGTCGGCCATCTCGATGATGGCCGGGGGGAAGGTCACGACCTCGCCGCACGCCGCCGCGAGACGTTCGCACAGCTCCTTGATCCGGACCAGGCGAGGACTGTCGACGTCGGACAGGATCGACAGCAGAGAGCCGCTGCCGACCATCGGTTCGTGTGGACGATCGGCGATACGTCGACAGATCTGTTCCAGAGCGGCCGAGTCGGGTAGGTGATCGGTCAGATCCGGCAACCGCTGGCCCATCCTGGACGAAACGCCTTCGGTGGCCCGGAACAGTTCGAGCAACCGGTCGAAGTCGTCGGCAGGCAACGGCGGCAGAGTGCCCTCGACGGGGCCGGGCAGCCAGTCGTGTCGCGGCGCATCGGTGTTGCACTGGCGTACCACTTCGGCTGCGGTGCCCCGGTAATCACCTGCGATCCATTCATGGACCTCGGTCTCGGATTCCCGAGCCTCCCAGAGGTGTCTCAGCACCCGTTCGCGTTTGGTGGTCGCCTGTTCGCGTTTGTCGAGCAGATCGGCGATCTCGGCCGCGACGACGCGCGGCTGATACGCGGCCTTGCGTGACGCGATCGCTTCGACGCCGTCCACGGTGGCCTCGAAATCGTCTTGCTCGACATCGGCGATCGACACCGCGAGATCTCGGATCTCGGCAGGCAACATGTCTCGCAGGACATGCAGCGCATGCGTCTTCTCGCTGGTCACCAGGACCCGCTGGCCCTTGGCAAGCAGCGCCGCGGTGAGATTCGCGATGGTGTGGGTTTTGCCGGTGCCCGGTGGGCCTTCCACCACCACCCCGGTGTCCACGCCGAGTTGGGCCAGTACGTCACGCTGCTCGACGTTGGCGGGCAACGGGTAGAGAGCGTCGCGCACGATGTCGTCGGCCGGCATCGCACCTGATGCGGACAGTGCGGCGATGCGTTCGGGCGCCTCGATCGGCTCGATCAGCTGGGCGAGCCCGATCGGAACGTCGGTGGCGTCGCGGAGGTCGGCGAGCATGGCGTCGTAGAAGTCGAGTGCGGCGGTCACGCCGCGCTTGCGCAGCACGAGCGCAGGTCGCATGTCCATCGAGACCGAGACCTGATCGGAGTCGACAGAGATCGCGTCACGCCAGTCGTCGATCAGGTCGGCGACACCGCCGTTGAGCGGACTGGGCAGGTCGGCGAGCGCGCCTCGGGCCTTCAACGCTCCCGACAGGTCGATACCGGGAATCGCCGCCAGCAGGTAGGTGTCACGCACCGCCGGCACCGCCCCGGAGCCGATGCTGATCCGGATGGTGCCCGACTCGTCGCGTTCGGCGACGACGTGCTGGCTGACCAGATGGTCGTGTACCAGCGGCACCGGACGCTCTGCCGTCGACGCCTCGCCGTCGACGGCAGAGACCGTGACCAGGGCGTTGGCGAGCACCAACTCGAACGATTCGGGTGCGGCATGCAGGTCGTCGACGAGACCGGAAAGTTGTGCGTGGGCCGGCGACGACGGGGCGATCTCGACGACCGTCTGTCCGGCCCGGGCAGTGGAACGAGCAGGCGCCGACGTCGAGGCTCCGAGCCAGAGCACCCCTGGATGGCGATCGACATCGGTGACGATCTCCGACCTCGCGAGCACCAGTTCACGGAAAAAGCCGACCAGGCGCATCACCCGGTCGACCCGCTGTGCACGCGTGCCGTCGGTCACCGTGTCGATTCCTCCTCCGTACGCCGACCCGGCGTCGTCGGCGTGACGCACTGGCGTGTACTGCGTGTGTGGGAGACGCTCCCGATCGGAACGCCTTGTGCGAGCGGACTACTCGCCGCGGAAGGTGCGCAGGGCGCCGTATCCGCCGTCGACGTAGTGCACATTGGTGTACCCGAGATCGGCGATCTCCTCCGCGATGGCGGGTGCCTGCGAGCGGACCGAGACGACGGCGATCTCGGTGTCCGGGTCGCGCACCACCGGGAAGGTGCCCGACGGGGTGGGACGGAACCGCTCCCGCACATCATCCGGCTCCACGACGACGGCACCGGGCACACTGCCCTGATGTCGCATCACCTGAGGCCGCGCATCGACGATCACCGCGTGATCGTGTGCGCAGTGCTGCATCGCATCGGCTGCTGTTATCGAATTCACCACTGACACCGGTGACTCACCGTTCCCTGTTAAATCGCTGTGGCCCAACATGTTTCGGACACGCAGAAGCTCTCGTCGAGACGATTGGCCCCCGCGGGGTGTCCTATGAGGTACGTCGTTCCCCCTACACCAAAAGGTTACGGAATTATCTCGATCCGGCAACCCCACGTCACGATGTCGGCGAGTCGCGCCTCCTCGACGCCGGGCCACGGCGCCGCGACGGGCGGCTCAGACCTCAGCCGCGCCCACGACCGGCCACCCGAGGAGTGGAACGCTTGCCGTAGCCGTCCGAACGTTTGCCGTGACCGTCACGGCCGTGGCCGCCGCCGCGCTGCCCCTGACCACGCTTGGCGCCGCCTCGCGAGCGCGGTGGACCGAAGTCGCGACGGATGTCGATCGGCGTCTTCCCGATCCTGGTGTGCCGCAGCGACGCCAGTGTCTCGTTGTCGAGACTCTCGGGGAGTTCCACCAGGGAGAAATCGTCCCTGATGCTGATGTTGCCGAAATCCCCGCGGGTCAGCCCGCCCTCGTTGGCGATCGCACCCACGATCGCGCCCGGCGACACCTTGTGCTTGCGGCCGACGGCTATCCGATAGGTCGCGAAGCTGCCACCCGACTGCCGTGGGGCACGTTCCCGCCGTTCGCGACGCTCCCCCTCCGGCGGGTCCGGAGCCATCAGGAAGCCGCCGTCACGGGTCTCCAGTGCGAGCGCGGCCGCGATGTCGGCCATCGCCACGTCCTTGTCGCGCGCGTAATCCTCGATGAGCTTGCGGAACATGTCCAGGTGATCGGACCCGAGGTTCTCGGTGATCGAGTCACCGAATTTGGCCACTCGCTGAGCGTTCACGTCCTCGACGCTGGGCAGTCCGATCTCGGTCAACGTCGACCGGGTGGCCCGCTCGATGGCCCGCAGCAGATGCCGCTCGCGCGGCGAGACGAACAACAGGGCGTTGCCCGACCGTCCGGCGCGTCCGGTACGACCGATGCGGTGTACGTACGACTCGGTGTCGTGCGGGATGTCGTAGTTGACGACGTGGGAGATCCGGTCGACGTCGAGACCGCGCGCCGCCACGTCGGTGGCCACCAGGATGTCGATCTGGCCGTTCTTCAGCTGGTTGATCGTGCGTTCACGCTGCGCCTGCGCCATGTCGCCGTTGATGGCCACCGCAGACAGACCGCGGGCCCGCAGTTTCTCCGCGAGTTCCTCGGTCGCCGACTTGGTGCGGACGAACACGATCATCGCGTCGAAGGTCTCGACCTCCAGGACGCGGGTCAGTGCGTCGAGCTTGCGCTGATGCGAGACCTGCAGATACCGCTGGCTGATGTTCTGCGCGGTCGCGGTCTTGGCCTTGACCGTGATCTCCTGCGGATCGTTCAGGTACTTCTGCGCCAGCCGGCGGATCGCATTGGGCATGGTCGCCGAGAACAGGGCGACCTGCTTGGTGTCGGGGGTCTCGGCAAGGATCCGCTCGACGTCCTCGGCGAACCCCATGGTGAGCATCTCGTCGGCCTCGTCGAGCACCAGGAAGTCGAGCTGCGAGATGTCGAGCGTGCCCTTGTCGAGGTGATCGATGACGCGACCGGGCGTACCGACGATGACCTGAGCACCGCGACGCAGGCCGGCCAGCTGCACACCGTAGGCCTGGCCGCCGTAGATGGGCAGCACCCGCACCTCGGGCATGTGCGCGCTGTAACTCCCGAACGCCTCGGCGACCTGCAACGCGAGTTCGCGGGTCGGGGCGAGGATCAGCGCCTGGGGACGGCGCGCCGAGGGATCGAGCCGAGACAGGATGGGCAGGGCGAACGCCGCGGTCTTGCCGGTTCCGGTCTGGGCGAGGCCAACCACGTCCCGCCCGGCCATCAGGGGCGGGATGGTTGCGGCCTGGATCGGCGACGGGGATTCGTAGCCGACATCGGTGATGGCCTGACGGACCCGCTCGTCGAGTTGCAGGTCGTCGAAGGAGCCGATGGGATCGTCGTCGGCGGGCGCGTCCCGCTTGTCGCGCGAGTCGCTCATGGGCGGTCTGTCTCATTCATCGGTGTCAACTGTAGTCGTCCGAGGGCTTCTGCGAGGAATCGTTGCGTCGGCCACGTCATCACGGATCCGGTGGTCACGCCATCACGACGTCGAGCCTGTGATGGCGCACACGGATACTGGTACTGTCAGTGACACTCAAAAGCCGTTGATGTCGTTCACCCGGGCGAGTCAATGTCCGAAATGTCCTAATCAGTCGAGCCCAGGGGGAGCCCGTCATGGAGCAATACTCCACCCCGTCGAACCTGTCCATCGAGGACAAGGCGACCACCGTCGACAGCATCCTGCGCTACCGCGCCGAGCGTCCCACCATGCCGTTGTTCCGCAAGCGGGCGGGCGATCAGTGGATCAACGTCACCGCGAAGCAGTTCGCCGACGAGGTCGACGCCGTGGCCAAGGGACTCGTCGCCTCCGCGATCAAACCCGGCGACCGCGTCGCGATCCTGTCGTCGACCCGTTACGAATGGACCGTCCTGGATTACGCGATCTGGCGGGCCGGCGCCACCACGGTCGCGATCTACGAGACCTCCGCTCCGGACCAGGTGAAGTGGATCCTGGAGGATTCCGGCACGTCCCTGCTCTTCGTCGAGGAGCACGCGCACCACTCGAAGCACCTCGGCGTGATCGACGGGGCGCCCGACCTGCGCGAGACCTTCGTCATCGACGATCACGCACTGGCGACGATCATCAAGCGCGGCACCGAGATCGCCGACGCAGAACTCGACGCCAGGCATGCCAACGCCCTGTCGTCGGATGCGGCCACACTGATCTACACCTCCGGAACCACCGGCAGGCCCAAGGGTGTCGTGCTCACGCACGCGAACTTCCTCGCCGAATGCGCGGCCACCCGCGACGCCGTGGGTGCGGGCCTCGTCGAGGGCAAGTCCACCCTGCTGTTCCTCCCGCTCGCGCATGTGTTCGCCCGTGTCGTCGCCGTCGGGTGTGTGGAGAACGGCGTCATCCTCGGTCACACCAGCGACATCCCGAACCTCATCGACGACCTCGGCAAGTTCCGACCCAACTACGTGTTGTCGGTGCCCCGCGTGTTCGAGAAGGTGTACAACTCCGCGAAGCAGAAGGCCTACGACGGCGGCAAGGGTTCCATCTTCGATCGCGCCGCGGACACCGCGATCGAGTACAGCAAGGCGATGGAATCGGGGAAGATCGGGCTCGGCCTGAAGCTGCGGCACGCGCTGTTCGACCGACTCGTCTACGGCAAACTCCGCGCGGCGCTCGGCGGACAGTGCGAAGGCGCCATCTCCGGCGGTGCGCCGCTCGGCGCCCGTCTCGGCCACTTCTTCCGCGGCGTCGGAATCCCGGTCTACGAGGGTTACGGGCTGTCCGAGACCACCGCGGCGGTGACCGCCAACAACGAGGACCACCAGCGCGTGGGCTCGGTCGGTCGGCCGGTCCCGGGCGTCTCTGTGGCCATCGCCGACGACGGCGAGGTGCTGCTGCGTGGCCCCGTGGTCTTCGGTGGCTATTGGCACAACCCGGAAGCGTCCGCCGAGGCGATCGTCGACGGCTGGTTCCACACCGGCGACATCGGCCGACTCGAGGACGGCTACCTCTTCATCACCGGACGCAAGAAGGAACTCATCGTCACCGCGGGCGGCAAGAACGTCTCCCCCGCCCAGCTCGAGGACACCATCCGGGCACATCCGATGGTGAGTCAGTGCCTCGTCGTCGGCGACAACAAACCGTTCATCGGCGCGCTGATCACCATCGATCCCGAGGCGGTACCGGGATGGCTGGAACGCCACCATCTGCCTGCCGACACCTCGCCGGCCGACCTGGCACGTAACGCCGAGCTGCTCGCCGAGATCGACGCGGCCGTCACCGACGCCAACAACAAGGTGTCCAAGGCGGAGGCGATCAAGAAGTTCACCGTTCTCGACGGCGATTTCACCATCGAGTCCGGCGAGCTGACCCCCACGATGAAGCTCAAGCGCAACGTCATCCACGACGCGTACAAGAAGGCCATCGCCGACCTCTACACCTAGAGTGACCCGGCCTTCACCGGAAGGTGAGGCCGACCGCCGAGCGCAACCACGAACCCGCCGAGACCAACCACCATCCGGTGCTCTCGGCGGGTTCGTGGTTGCTGTCAGCGGGCTCGTGGTTGCTGTCGGCGGGAAACTGGTTGCCCTCGGCGTGCATGGCGAGGGCCACCACGACGCCTGGGTAGGGTGAGTCACCGATGAACAGAGATCTCGCCATCGATGCGACGCGGGGGCTCGCGATCTGGAGCATGATCTCGCTACATTTCGCCGCAGGCACCTACATCGCCGCACCGACACACTCTTTCCCCTATGTCGACGGCATGTCGGCATTCGTCCTGCTGTCAGGTCTGGTGCTCGGCCTGGTCTACCGACGCTGGATCGAGCGTGTCTCGTTGCGTCACGGCTACTGGCGGCTGACCAAGCGGATCGCGGTGCTCTACGTGTGCCAGCTGACGATCGCTCTGGTGGCGGTGGCCGCAGCGATGGCCGGACACCGCTGGTTGACCCTGTTGTTGCCGATCGACGGCTGGCGCCAGGGTGTGGAGCTGTCGCTCACGATGCAGTACCTACCCAGCGGCGGCAACATCCTGTTGCTCTACATGGTGCTGATGGCGTCGGCATACCTCCTGTTCCCCATGCTCATGCGCGGGTGGTGGGTGATGGTGCTCGGCGCATCGTTCGCGCTCTACATCGTCTCCCTGGTGTGGTCGCCGGACTGGTTCTACCTCACCGCCCACATGGCCGGTCCCCGCATCCAGAACTGGGCCGGCTGGCAGATCATGTTCGTCCCGGCGGTGGTGCTGGGATGGAAATGGCGGGATTGGCATGTGCCCGAGATCGTCGACCGGTGGCTGCCCGTAATCGTCGCCGTCGCGGTCGGTGTCGCCCTGTTCTTCCATTTCGGTTTCGACGCCGGGCCGTGGGCACGGTTCGAACCAGACATCGCCGACAAACTCGATTTCCGTCCCGCTCGAGCGATCGGAGCCTGGGTCGCGGTGCCCGCGATCTACGGCATCTTCCGACTCGCACTGCGCTTGTGGCACAAGGACTGGCTGCGGCCGCTCGTGATGACCGGTACGCGCAGTCTCGACTCCTATGTGCTGCAGGCGATCGCTCTCGTGATCGTGCCGATCCATGTGGCCCATCGTCCGTGGTCGGCGGTGACGACCACCTTCGTCGTGTTACTCGTCTTCGGACTGTGCTGGGCCTGGGCGGAGTTCCGCCGCGCCTACGGCATCGACAAACTCCATCGCCTGCCGGTGATCATCGCGCAGCGCGTCGCGTTGTGGCGGCGAGGGCCCACCCCGGAGACCGAATCACGTCCCCACACCGCCGAACCCGTAGGAGCCACCCCATGACGCCGTCGACCCCACCCGACCCGGCACGCCCGGACAGCCTTGGCGACCACACGGTGTGCGTCCACGTCGGCAACACCCCGACGACGGACGGCGCGATCCGCACCCCGATCACGATGGCCAACTCGTATCACCTGCCCGACGATCCGTCGACGATGGACTGGTCCGGCACCGACCAGCTCTTCTATTCTCGCAATTCGGGCGCCAATCAGATTGCACTGCAACACAAACTCGCCGCCCTCGACCACGGCGAGGATGCCGTCGCACTGGCGTCGGGGGTGGCCGCGCTGCACGCGATCTTCTTCACCCATGTCGCCGCGGGCGACCACGTCGTCGTCTCCGACACCACCTACGAGGCGACCTGGAAACTGTGGTCGGATCTGTTGCCGCGCAAGTACGGCATCGAGGCCACCTTCGTCGACGCAACCGATCACGACGCCGTACGGGCGGCCATGCGGCACAACACCCGACTGTTGGTCACCGAAGTCGTCGCCAACCCGACGACCAAGGTCACCGACATCGGCGCTCTGGCGCGAACCGCCCACGATGCCGGGGCCCTGCTCGTGGTGGACTCGACGTTCACGCCGCCGCCGCTGTATCGCCCACTCGACGACGGCGCCGACCTCGTCGCACATTCACTCACCAAATACATCAACGGCCACGGCGACGCGATGGGCGGTGCGATCATCGGTCGGCGAGAACTGCTCGAGCCGATCCGAGCCGAAGCCATGGTCGACGTGGGCGGGGTGATCTCCCCCTTCAATGCATGGCTGATCAGCCGCGGCGCGGTGACGTTGCCGTTGCGGCTGGCCCAGCACCAGGCCACCGCCCAGCGGATCGCCGAGTTGCTCGCCGACGACGAGCGGATCGCCTTCGTCGCCTACCCCGGCCTGGTGACGCATCCGCAGCACGAACTGGCGGCCCGGCAGTTCGGTGGTCGCGGATTCGGCGCGATGATGGCCTTCGCCGTCGACGGAGACCCGACCACCCAGAATCGGTTCGTCTCCCACCTGCGGGTGATCACATCGGCGGTGTCCCTCGGCCACGACGAGTCCCTGATCGTGCACGTGGGGACCGACGGCCCCCGAGTCGCCGCCTATCCCGAGGACTTCCGCCGCTGGGGTCACCTCCGTTTCTCTGTCGGGCTGGAGGATCCGGACGACCTGGCGGCAGATCTGCGACAGGCCCTGGACGCGACCTTCGCCTGACCTCGCCGACCGATCAGGTCGCCTGGTACAGGATGCCCCGTCCGATGGCCTCGCGGACCACCGGGAGCGCGGCCTCGGCAAGCGCATCGGCATCCACACCGTGGAAGTCGGCGAGCAACTCGATCAACGCCGCCAGCGGCACCTCTCCCCGGCAGCCGGCGAGCAGGGCACGCGAGACCTCGTCGACCCCCAGTACCGCAGCAGGTCCGCCCGGCCTTCGGACCGTGGCCGAGACCTGTTGCCATCCTTGCTCACCCGGCAGGGACTGCTCCTCGAGAAAGATCGGCGCGGTGGACAGTCGCGCGGCCAACAGCTGCGCGTCGGTCGTCGTCCTCAGATAGTGGCGCCGCGCCAGGAACGCCTCGGCCTCGTGTCCCGTCACCTCCTCACCCGCACCGGTGATCTCCTCGACGACCTGGTCGGGTTCGCCGGCCTCACCGTCGATGCGACGACGAAGGGTGATGAGTCCCATACCGATTCCCGCGATGTCGGACTCGGTGAACCAGTCGAGCCATTGCGCACCGCGTTGCGCGACGGCCTCCGACGACTCACCCGCGTCCGACAGCCACAGCGCGATGTAGCTGACCGGGTCGGCGAGCTCACGCTGTACCACCCACGCGTCGAGCCCGGTTCCGGCGAGCCACCCGCGCACCCGTTCGGTCCACTCCGCGTCGGTGGGAACGATCCAGTTCGCCAGGATCTGTGCGGTCCCACCGGGATTGAGATGCTCGGGAATGCGACGGATCAGCTCGGCACACAGTGCGTCCCCGGCAACACCGGAATCGCGGTAGATGTAGTCCTGCTCCCCCGCCCCGACCACGAACGGCGGGTTGGAGACGATGAGGTCGAACCGTTCACCCGCAACGGGATCGAACAGACTGCCCTGCCGCAGATCCCACCGCATACCGTTGAGTCGTGCGGTGGCGGCGGCCAGTGCCAGCGCACGCGCGTTGGTGTCGGTGGCGACGATCTCGTCGCTGTGGGCGTCGAGATGAAGCGCCTGGATGCCGCATCCGGTGCCGATGTCGAGTACCCGTCGGGCAGGCGCGCGGATCACCGCTCGCGCCAGCGAGATCGATGCCCCGCCGATGCCGAGCACGTGGTCACGGGCAACGGGTCCGCTGCGCATCGCGGCGTCCTGGTCGGAGACGACGAGATACTCGCGTGCGTCGTCGGCGTGCGGGCGGATGTCGAGCGCGGCCCGCACCTCGCCTGCGTCGGTGCGCTCGAGGACACCGTTGTCCACCAACACGTCCACGGTGACCGACGGAAAAGCCTCGGCCACCGCCGTCTCGGGCTCGTCGGCCCCCAGCAGGAACAGTCGAACCAGACTCGACAGGCGGGCATTTGCTGCCGCCCCCGCAGCGGTGGCATGCAGTGCAGGCCACCAGATCCCACGTCCGAGCGCCTCGTTGGCGGTGTCCCCCAACAGGTCTGCCACCCCGTCGGTCGTGTATCCGGCCGAACGCAGATCCGCGCCGATCCGGTCGACCACGTCCTCGTCGCGCAGCGGCTGAATGCGACTCACCCGACCTTCCGATACTTCTTGTGCATCGCCTGTTTCGTCACACCCAACAGGAGCCCGATCTCGGCCCAGGACAGTCCGGCATGCCGAGCCCTCCGGACCGCGACCTCTTCATCACGAGCGAGGTCACGGCGCTGCGCGGCAATGCGTGTCAGCGCTTCGATGGGCGTCTCGCCGTCGTCGCTGTCGATACCCGTCTTCATGCGCCCATCGTGCCCGAGCACACGCGCGCCGTCAACCGTAGTTGACGCGCGGGTCGCGCAGGCTCAACCCTCTACGCGGGGGGCGCTCGCCGTCCGGCGCACCACCAGCCGCGGCATGTGCCGGTAGACACGCTGAGGCGAGTCCGGACGCTCCCGACGTTGCAGCAGGAACTTCGCGGCCTGCACCCCGACGGTGAAGTTGCCGTTGTCGACCGACGTCAACGAGATGTGCCGCAGGCTGGCCAAACGCGTGTCGTCATAGCCGATCAGGGACAGATCCGCGGGAATCGACAGTCCCCGGTCGTCGGCGGCCGACATCACGCCCAGGCTCGTCATGTCGTTGTAGGCGAGGATCGCGGTCGGCGGGTGCGGCGCGTCGAACAAACGCAACGCCGCCGCGTGACCACCCTCCTCGGTGGTCCCCCCGTACTCGACGAGAACACTCTCGCCCCCATCGCCCTGAGCGGCGATCGTCTCCTCGAAACCCTTGCGGCGCAACGTACCCACCATGCCCGGCCCCTGGATGTGGGCCAAGCGTCGATGACCGAGGCGCAGCAGGTGCTCGGTCGCCATCCGGGCACCGGCCACGTCGTCGTCGACGGAGATGTCCACATTCGACAGGTCCGGCTCGAGCGTGCCCGCCAACACCACCGGGATCGACCGCGCGGCGCGCTCCACGTCGACCGGGGCGTCGGTGGTGCCCACCACGATCAACCCGTCGACCTGACGCGACAACAGGGTCTCCACGGTGTCCCGCCCGACCTGATGATCGAGCCGACTGTCCACGAGCAGCGGCGCGATGTCGACGGCGTCGAAAGTCGTCGCCAGCCCCTCGAGCAGGCTCACGTACCACGGATTACGGAGATCGTTGATCACCACACCGACGGTTCCGCTGCGGGCCTCCGACAATCCCCGTGCGATCGAATTGGGCCGATATCCGAGTTCGTCCATCGCCGCGCGCACGCGGACCCGACGCTCCTCACTGACATTCGGCTCATCACGAAGAACCCGGGACACCACGGACTTCGACACCCCGGCATGGGCCGCGACGTCGCGGATCGTGGCGGCGCGACGCCCGGTGGGGCTCGCCATATCGAGCCGTGTCGAGGATTCATCGTCAGTCACGTCGCACATCCTATTGCTCTCGTGATCCACGCCACGTATGGTGACTGGGACCGGTCCCACAACTGTCCCACAGAAGTGGCGGATCCGACAGCCCCGGCAACGAGCCCCATAGGCGAGCTCGCCACCCACCACCCACCAGAGGAGGCCCTGAGATGATTCGATTCGCCCTTGTCGGCGCCGGCTTCATCGGTTCGGTACACGCCGGCAATCTGGCCGCGCATCCCGATGTGGACTTCGTCGGTGTGGCCGACATCGACCCGACCCGGTCGGCGTCGCTGGCTCGGCGACACGCGACCACGGCGATCGATCTCGACCAGGCATTCGATCCGGACTCGGTGGACGCGGTCCTCATCGCGTCGTCGACCGACACCCACGCCGAGCACCTGCGACGCGCCGCAACAGTCGGTCTGGCGGCACTCTGCGAGAAACCGATCGACCTCGACCTCGACCGTGCGGTCGCCGTGGTCACCGCGATCGACCTCGATGGCAGGCCGATGATGGTCGACTTCAACCGACGATTCGACCGCGACTACACGCAACTCAGACAGGCCGTCCGCGCCGGTGAGGTCGGCGGTGTCGAACTCGTGCAGATGACCACCCGGGGACCGGCACTCCCACCGCTCGAGTACCTCGCGGTGTCCGGCGGACAGATGCGCGACCAAACCGTGCACTTCTTCGACCTCGCTCGCTGGATCACCGGCGAGGATCCCGAGACGGTGTTCGCAACCGGATCGGTGTTCACCGACCCGCGGGTGTCCGAACTCGGCGACGTGGACACGTCGGTCGTGACGCTGCGGATGCCCAGTGGCGCACTGGTCGCCATCGACAGCGCGCGACGTATCGGCTACGGCTACGACGAACGCATCGAGGTCCTCGGCTCCGACGGGATGATCGAGGCCGGTCGCCGTCATGTCGGCGCAGTGTCTCGCTACCACGCCGGCCGGGTCGTCGGCGACGGCATGCACGCAGGCTGGTTCGAACGGGTCGCGCCGACCTACCGCAGCGCACTCGACCATTTCGTCGACGCCCTCGCGCAACGCGAGACGCTCGGTCCGACACTGCCCGAAGCCCTCAAGGCGCAGGCCATCGCGGAGGCGGCCACCCGGTCGCTGCGCACCGGCATTCCCCAACCCATCGTCTATCCGGCCCTTTCGGCCGCCACCCACTGACCTCACACGAAGGGACTCTCACCATGAGCAACATCATCGTCGGCTCCGCTCCGGATTCGTGGGGCGTCTGGTTCCCCGACGACCCGCAGCAGACCCCCTACACCCGGTTCCTCGACGAGGTCGCGGCATCGGGTTACGAGTGGATCGAGTTGGGCCCCTTCGGCTATCTCCCCACCGATCCCGAACAGTTGCTCGCCGAGCTGGGCGAGCGCGGCCTGAAACTGTCGGCCGGAACCGTGTTCGAACATCTGCACCAGGATGATTCGTGGGATGCCGTCTGGACGCAGATCGAGGACGTCGCGAGGCTGACGGCCGCCGTCGGCGGCAAACACGTGGTGGTCATCCCCGAGATGTGGCGCGACCCGGCCACCGGCGAGGTGCTCGAGGACCGTGACCTGACCGACGAGCAGTGGCTCAAGAAGACCCGCGGCATGAACGAACTCGGCAAGGCCATGTTCGAGAAGTACGGGGTCCGTGCGCAATACCATCCGCATGCCGATTCGCATGTGGACACCGAGGCGAACATCTACCGGTTCCTGGAGAACACCGACGGTGAGTTCGTCAACCTCTGCCTCGACACCGGACACGTGAGCTATTGCGGCGGAGACAATCTCGCGATCATCGCCGCCCACCCCGAACGCATCGGCTACCTACACCTCAAGCAGGTCGACGAGGCCGTCCGGGCGAAGGTGGAGGCCGACGACCTGCCGTTCGGCGAGGCCGTCAAGTTGGGTGCGATGACCGAGCCACCGCGCGGCATCCCGGCGATGCCGCCACTTCTCGAGGCGGTCGCCGATCTCGGCATCGACATCTTCGCCATCGTCGAGCAGGACATGTACCCCTGTTCGCCAGACGCTCCCCTGCCCATCGCCACACGCACGCAGAAGTATCTGGGCACCTGTGGCGTGCCCGCCGTCCGGTTCCGCTGACTCCAGACGTCGAACCCGCTCACCTCTGAGAGGACACACGATGAAGGTCGCGCTCGACCCCACCCCGTTTCACCACAGTCACTCGTTGCTCGAATTGCCCCGCGTGGTGGCCGATCTCGGTTACGAATACCTCCAGTTGACCCCGCACGCGGACATGATCCCGTTCTTCAACCATCCCAAGGCCGACGACGACCTGGTCGCGAAGTTCCGTCGCGCCTGCGCGGATGCCGGTGTCGGTATCGCGTCGGTACTGCCGGTGCTGCGGTGGTCCGGCCCCGACGAGGACGCGCGCGAAGCCGCGGTTCGCTACTGGAAGCGGGCCATCCAGATCACCGTCGACCTGGGTGTGAACGTGATGAACACCGAGTTCTCCGGCCGGCCCGAACGTCCCGAGGAATCCGAACGTGCCTTCTACCGCTCGATGGAAGAGCTCGTCCCGATCATCGAACGCGAGGGGATCGACGTCCGGATCGACCCGCACCCCGACGATTTCGTCGAAGACGGACTGGCCGCGATCCGCATGATCCGTGGGATCAACTCGAAGAACTTCGGGCTCGTCTACGTCGCGTGCCACAGTTTCCACATGGGCGGCAACATGCGCGAGATCATGACCACCGCGGGCGACATGCTGCGTCTGGTCCACGTCGCCGACACCATGGATCATCATGCGTCACATGGTCTTCGATACATCACCAATCCGCCGGGTAACGCGGTCCGGGTGCATCAGCACCTCAAGATCGGTGATGGCGACGTCGACTGGGACGAGTTCTTCGGCACCCTCGCCGAGATCGGCTTCTACGACCGGGACGACACGGTGATGGTCTCGAGCGTCTTCGCGGAGAACGAGAATGCGCAAGAGGTCTCGCGATACCAACTCGCCACCATGACCGACTACGTCGCCAAATACCGGGCATGACCCGTCCGGACGGAAAGGACCACCCGCCGTGACGCGTCTGCTGCCCACCTCCCGCACGCCGGAGGCACGATCCGCACCACCGCTCCGGTGGGGGATCCTGGGTCCCGGATGGATCGCACAACGATTCGTGAGCGCGCTGCGTAAGCACACGACGCAGCAGGTCACCGCTGTCGGGTCCCGTTCGATGACACGGGCCGACGACTTCGCCCGCCGAATGGACATCCCGGTCGCCCACGGCGGGTACGAGGCGCTGCTGTCGGATCCGGGGGTCGACATCGTCTATGTCAGCACCCCACATCCGCACCACCACCGGTGCGCCCTGGACGCTGTCGCCGCGGGCAAACACGTGCTCGTCGAGAAACCCATGGGTCTCAACGCATCCCAGGCTGCCGAGGTCTTCGCGGCGGCCCGGGGCGCCGGGGTGTTCGCCGGGGAGGCGATGTGGACCCGATTCCTGCCCAAGTTCGATGTGCTCGGCCAACTCCTCTCCGACGGCCTACTCGGCACGCCGGGCACCGTCGTCGCCGATCACGGCGAGTTCTTCACCACCGATCACCGGATCTACGATCCTGAGCTCGCGGGTGGGCCGATGCTCGATCTCGGCACCTACCCGATCGCGTTCGCCTCGTGGGTACTCGGCGAGGTCACCGACCTCCACGCTCTCGGCCAAGCCGCGAACCACGAACTGAACGGCCAGATCTCGGCGACGATGAGCCATGCCGACGGTGGACAGTCCCTGCTCACCACGACGATCTTGGCCGACACACCGACGAGCGCGTTCATCGCGGGCACCGACGGGTACCTGTCGATGCCCGGCCCGTTCTATCAGCCCGGGCCGTTCACGGTGACGATGCGCGACGGCGAGTTCTTGGTGCACGACGAGGAGAAGGGCGGACACGAAGACGGCCTGCACTTCTCGGCTGTCGAGGCGGCTCGACGCGTCGCCGTGGGCGCCGTCGAGTCGGCGATCCATCCGCACCGCGACGTCGTGGCCACGCTCGAGATCATGGACCGTATCCGCGCCGACATCGGGATCGTCTTCGCCGACGAGCGCTGAACGGCCGTCGGCCTCATGCGCCTCGACGGCGACTCACTCGCACGCGATGCCGTCGCGGTCCCGATCGAGATGCGTGTCGTAGCCGTCGTCTCCGCGATACAGCGGCGCCTTGCCCGCATCGCGGACCGCGGTGCAGTTCTGGTAGTAGGTGACCGGCGTGGGCGCGATCGCCGGCGCCGCCTGCGCCGCGACCGCGGCGCCAGACATCACCGCCAACGCGCCGGCCCCGGCGATCATCCCCCGCAGCATCTTCGTCATCATGTGGCTCCTCGTCGATCCGGCTGCGGGCCGACCGGCCCACGGATCGATTGAAGATGACCGCAACGACGCCGTCGCGAGTAGTCGACTACGCGATTTCAGAGCACGACACCCGCATTCGGCATCACCCGTATTCGGTTCTCATGAGTCTCTCGTAGCCACAGCGATCGTCACCGCAGAGAGCCCACCAATCGGTCCGCGCCGGCAAGGGGCTCTCCCGGGACCAGATGCGATCGATACGTAGCTTGAGCAGACTCCGGTCGCACTCCGGGCAAGGCTCGTCGGTGTCGTGGTACTCGGGCGACATGGTCACCTCAAATCTGGCCGGATTCCCCTAAGTATTCTTCTTCCCAGCCCTTGCTCTTGACTTCACACCCCTCGGCCATCGGGCACTCCGGCCTGCCCCACAGGGTTGGACGACCAGGAACCTTCGAGTAGTACTCGTGTTTCACGATGGTTGCGCCGCACCGACATATGCCAACTGCACGCGTGCGACCCGTCAGCACGGCCATGGACACCTCCCGAACGGATCATGGAATCTCTCCGTCACCGGCATCACTCCCACCTCCGCCATTCGATCTGTAGTTAACCAAACTAGCGAATTGCTCTGTGCACCAACGGTTTCATCATGAAAGGACACTTCCGCCATTTCCACCGTCGGCGCAAACAATCGAACTACGCTGCCCGACATGGCAAACGAGATCGGTCCGGGATGGCCACTTTGGAAACGCACCGACAGTGAGTTCACCTGCATCGAGGATCGGGTTTCCGGACTTCATCTACGACAGAAGCTCTCCGGAAGAAAGCACCATCAAGTTCGAGATCGAGCGATACCACCCGAAGTACATCGCCAGCGGAGGTCTCATCGTGGAAGCGTCATCAAGGCCGCCATTCGGGGAATGGTCGCGGCTCGATGCGTGGCCCGATTGAGGGCCCACTCCGCGATGAACACGTCTCCGCTGCCCTCGCAGATGCGGCGCGCGATACCTCAGATCGCCAGCCCTTCGGGGTTGACCGTCACAGACCAGCCGTAGTCCTCTGGATACGGGTTCGGCCCCGGCGTCTCCGAGTTCGGATTCTCCCGATCTCCCGGGACCCCGTTCGGACAGTCACTCATCACGACCTTGCCGTGCTCGTCATACGAAGTGCATCGAGCGTCGGCGTGACCTGCACCCATCGCGAGAGCTGCGGCGATCGCCGCGATACCGATCGATCCGGCAACAGCCTTCGTCATGACGAACTCCATACACCACGGGGTGTACACCACTTAGTGACGTGATGAGTGTTACAGTAGACCGCTGCAGGTGGATGTCAACCCACCCGGCTACCCTGAGTCGATGCCCGCTCGCCCCCACTCCGACCAGACGTCGCGAGATGCTGCCGCCGACGAGCTCCGGGCCGAGATGGCTCGCAGAAAAGTCGGCATGAACGAACTAGCACGCCGGATCGAGAAGGACGGGAAGTGGGTCCAGAACCGCGCCAACGGGCGAACCTCGATCACGGTTGAGGACATTCCGCTACTCGCAGCCGGGCTCGGCATGACTCCGCAGCAGCTCGGACGAGCTCTGGTCGAGGCCCTGCCGACAATCGAACTCTGACAACGTATCCCTGAAATCGGCGGCGGTCCGCGCAGATTCGGCGCGACGTTTAGCGCGACGGCCCCGGAGATCGCGCGGCAGTCGGTGAATCGGAAAACAAGGATTCCCGATACGGTAAAACTCGCGCTCCGGCCAGCATGCGAAAACCACTAGGACCCCTTCATGAAAACCGGCCGATGCCCGCAGTGCGGCAATCGCACGGCGCAGGTCGAAAAGGTGAGCGATCCGACGACCTCGTGGCCCGGCGAGGTCGTCCGCCAGGACTGGGTGGCCGGGTGCACAACCGAGGGATGCGACTACGAGAAACGTTGGCGGAGCATCTAGATCGTCGTCGTCCCCAGACTGAGGCTTCCTGTTCGACGAGGAGAGCGTCCTGGCTGTCACGCCCGTAAGGCACAAACGTGCGCGAGGGGGGACTTGAACCCCCACGTCCGAAGACACTGGAACCTAAATCCAGCGCGTCTGCCAATTCCGCCACTCGCGCGTGTCGTCGGCCACACCGACGCCTGCGTCAGCCTACCGCCCGCGAAGCGATCATCGCTGGCCAGGTACCGTCGAGGGTATGGAATCCGGATCGGCTGCCCCCCGGCGGCGGCATCGTCCGGCACTGATCGTGCTGGTGGTCGTCGCAGCCGTGGCGTGCCTGCTGCTCGCCTGGTGGCAATGGAGTCGATACGAGTCCGCATCAGGCACCGGGCAGAATCTCGGCTACGCATTGCAGTGGCCGGCCTTCGCGGTCGCGGTCATCTGGGCGTATCGACGGTTCGTGGTCTTGGAGAACGACCCGGACGAACAACGCAAGCTCACCGAGCACAACGGCGCCACCGAGATCCCGGCGGGCATCCTGCCCGAACGCCCGACGACCCCGAGTGCGTCCTCTCTGCGATCGACCCCATCCGAGCGAGACGACACGACGCTCGCCGACTACAACGCGTACCTGGCCGACCTGGGCCGGTCGGCGTCCACCGAACCGAGCAGTGAGGAACACCGCACGTGACCGAGACCACCACACCCGCCACCGACACGCCCGTGCAGAAGGTGCGTGGGGCACTGCTGCGCTACCGCGTCCTGGCGTGGATCACCGGTCTGTGGCTGCTGCTGCTCGTCGTCGAGCTCGTGATCAAGTACGGCTTCGGCGTCGATGCCCTCGATTTCGTCCCGATCGTGCACGGCTGGGTGTACTTCGTCTACCTGATCTTCACCATCGATCTGGCCATCAAGGTGCGCTGGCCGCTGGGCAAGATCATCATCACAGCCATCGCAGGCACCATCCCGTTCCTCTCCTTCTGGTTCGAGCACGTCCGCACCAAGGAAGTCAAAGCGCAGTACAACCTCTGACGGGGCAGGTCGTTCACGAGGTGATCGACGACTCGTGACCTGACCGACCGCGTCCGTTCATCCCCGCCGGGCAACACTGTCCGGGTGCGCATCGTGCAGCTCGCCAACTTCTATGGCTCCCGGTCCGGTGGTCTGCGCACCGCGGTCGATCGGTGGGGAGCCGGCTATGCGGCCGCAGGCCACGAGGTGACCCTCGTCGTCCCGGGCACCGACGACGCCGCCGAGATCCTGCCGACCGGCGTGCAGCGATTGACCGTGCGAGCACACATGCTCCCCTGTTCCGGTGGTTACCGGATCGCATCTGCACGTCGGGTCGCCGACGTCCTCGGACATCTACGTCCGGACGCACTCGAGGTGTCGGACCGGTTGACGCTGCGCGGTTTCGGCCGGTGGGCCCGCGACCGGGACGTCCACGCGACAATGGTCTCCCACGAACGTCTGGACCGGTTGCTGGGCATGGCACTACCGCAGCGCGCCGCACGGGCACTCGCCGACGAGGCAAACCGTCGCACCGCACGGTCGTTCGACGCCATCGTGTGCACCACCGATTTCGCCGCCTCCGAGTTCGACCGGATCGGTGCGCCGAATGTCCATCGCGCACCGCTCGGCGTCGACCTCGATGCGTTCGACCCGCGTCACGCCGACCCACGGCTGCGCGCGCTGTACGCCGACGACACCGCGACCCTGGTCACCCACTGCGGGCGACTGTCGCCGGAGAAGCGCGCCGACCGCAGCATCGCCGCGGTGGCCCGACTCCACGGTGCCCGCCGACCGGTTCACCTCGTCGTGGCAGGCGACGGCCCACGCCGTCCGGCCCTCGAACGCGCCGCCCGTGGCCTGCCGGTCACCTTCCTCGGCCACGTGACCGACCGCAGTCGGATCGCCGCGTTGCTCGCCACCACCGAGATCTCGCTCGCCCCGGGACCGCACGAGACGTTCTGCCTGTCGGCGTTGGAGTCGTTGGCGTCCGGGACACCGGTGGTCGCCTCGCGATCATCGGCGGTCGCCGGCATGGTCGATGACAGTTGCGGCGCCCTGGCGAGCAACTCCGCCGATGGCTTCGCCGCGGCGATCGAGCAGGTGCTCGCGGTCTCGCGGCAGGCCCGCGAGCGCGCCGCGCGCACGCGGGCCGAACGCTATCGCTGGCCCGACTCGGTGGACCGGATGCTGGCCGTGCACCGTGGTCGAGGATCGGTTCCGTCACTCACGGATCGCACCGGCTGACGTTCGAATCACGTCACCTCGCACGGTGAGCTCGGGCCCCGGCGTGCCCGCGTCAGGCCCGGCAACAGGTCAGCGGCGGGACAATTCCCGCAGGGCGGGTACGAGTTGCGCCAGCGCCTTGCCCCGATGGCTGAGCCCGTCCTTTTCCGCAGGGGACAGTTCCGCAGACGAACGGCCTTGTGCCACCGCATCGTCGGGGACGAACAGCGGATCGTAGCCGAACCCGTTGGCGCCGCGCGGCCCACGCAACATGGTGCCGCGCCATTCTCCGCGCACCACCGTCTCGGTGCCGTCGCTCTCGACGAGCGCACATGCCGACACGAACGCCGCGCCGCGGCGCTCGTCGGGTACGTCGGAGATCTGTGCGAGCAACAGCTCGTTGTTGGCCGGGTCGTCGCCGTGGCGTCCGCACCAACGCGCCGAGAGCACGCCGGGCATTCCGTTCAGAGCGTCGACGGCGAGCCCGGAATCGTCTGCCAGACAAGCTAATCCGGTCGCCCGCGCACCTGCTCGGGCCTTGATGAGGGCGTTCTCCTCGAAGGTGGCGCCGGTCTCGGGTTCCTCGGGATACTCCGCGACCGCGTCGAGGCCGACGACCTCGAGGCCGGTGATCCCCGCCGCGTCGACGACGCGCTGCAGTTCCGCCAGCTTCTTCGCGTTGCGGCTGGCGAGCAGGACGGTGGTCACTTGTCCGCGCCGGGCAGGACGCCGGGATACGGGTCGGCCAACACCGCCCGCTGTGCGGCGAAGAGCTGCTCGGTACCGGCCATCGCCGAGTCGAGCAGCTTGTCCAGGGTGGCCCGCGGGAAGGTGGCGCCCTCGCCGGTCCCCTGCACCTCGACCAAGGTGCCGGCATCGGTCGCGACGACGTTCATGTCGACCTCGGCGCGCGAGTCCTCCTCATACGGCAGGTCCAGACGCACCCGCCCGTCGACCACCCCGACGCTGACCGCGGCGATCATGCACGACAGCGGCTGCGGATCGCTGAGCCGGCCCGCGGCACCGAGCCATGTCACCGCATCCGCCAGCGCGACGTAGGCGCCCGTGATGGCCGCGGTGCGGGTTCCGCCGTCGGCCTGCAGGACGTCGCAGTCGAGAGCGATGGTGTTCTCGCCGAGCGCCGCGAGGTCGATACACGCGCGCAGCGACCGTCCGATGAGCCGGCTGATCTCGTGGGTACGCCCACCGATCTTGCCCTTCACCGATTCCCGTCGAGACCGCTCATGGGTAGCCGCCGGCAGCATCGCGTACTCCGCGGTGAGCCACCCAAGGCCCGATCCCCGGCGCCACGGGGGCACACCCTCGGTGGCGCTGGCCGTGCACATCACCCGGGTCTGGCCGAACTCGACGAGTACCGAACCCGCCGGGTGACCGGTGAATCCTCGGGTGAAGGTGATCGGTCGGAGTTCGTCGTCGGCCCTGCCGTCAGCTCGTGTCGTCACGGCGTCAACTCTAACGATGCGTGCCGACGCCACTCGACACGGGCGATCCGGCCCGGACCGACGGGCTCACGCAGTGAGGTCGAAGACCTGGCCGGCCCGGACGAGGTCCACCGGACCGGAGAACGTGGATCGGGCCTCGGCCAGGATCGTCTCGGCGTCGGACCACGGCGCGACGTGGGTCAGCGCCAGCGATCGCACGCCCGCCTTGGTCGCGATCTGTCCCGCCTCGTATCCCGACAAGTGCAGATTCGGCGGGCGCTCGTCGGGCGCATGCGACCAGGTGGCCTCACACAGGAAGATGTCGGCGCCCTGCGCGAGGTCGACGACCTCATCGCACATGGCCGTGTCGCCGCTGTAGGCGATCACCTGGTCCTGGGGCCCCGTGATACGCAGGCCAAAGGTCTGCGGCGGATGATTGACCTGCATCGGGAGGAACTCGAGGCCGCCGATCGAGACCTCCGAGCCGTGCTGCCATTCCTGCGTGTCGAACGTGTCGGAGATGTCGTCGATGTCGCCCGGGATCTCCGCGGAGGCGGCACCCAGGCGCAGGGCGGTGCCCGGTGGCCCGTACAGCACTGCGCGTTCGGTGGCAGGCCGCGGTGCATACCTGCGCCAGACCAGCATGGCGGGCACGTCGAGACAGTGGTCGGCGTGCAGGTGCGACAGCACGACGTCGACGTCGATCGGCTCGGCGTACCGCTGCAGTTCGCCGAGAACACCCGGACCACAGTCCAGCAGCACAGGCCGGTGCCCGGCGGTGGAGAGCAGGTACCCCGAGCAGGCGGCACCGGGTGCACCCACACTGCCGGAACACCCCAGGACCGTGAGACGCATACGCCCTACTGTGCCACGCCCCCGATGCGGTCGGTCAGGCGTCCGGGTCACAACTGGCCAACGACTGGACAAACGACCCGTTCGTGATCCGACGCTCACCTACAGGTGTTGCACCTGACCGATGGCCGGCCCCAGAAAGCGTGTCGACAGTCGCGCGAAGAACTCCGGATCACCGGTCGATTGGAAGACGCGTGACGCCACGCGATCGGTGTGCGGGTGCAACAGATCTGCCTCGGTCAACACCCGGAACACATCCTTGGCGGTCTCCTCCGCGCTCGACACCAGGGTCACCTCGTCACCCATCGCCAGCTGGATCACACCGGACAACAGCGGGTAATGCGTGCACCCGAGGACGACAGTGTCGACGTCGGCCTCCTGCAACGGTTCCAGATACCCCTGGGCGAGACCGAGGATCTGTCGTCCGCTGGTGATGCCCCGCTCCACGAAGTCGACGAACCGTGGACATGCCACCGCGGTGATCTCGGCGTCACGTGCCGCTGCGAACGAATCCTGGTATGCGCGTGAGGAGATGGTGGCCTCGGTACCGATGACACCGATCCGGCCCGTCTTGGTGGCGACCACCGCGCGCCGGACCGCGGGCAGGATCACCTCGACGACCGGGATCGGGGCGTACCGTTCGCGGGCATCCCGCAGGCAGGCCGCCGACGCCGTATTACATGCGATGACAATCGCTTTCACGCCGCGTTCGGCGAGATCGTCACCGATCGCCAACGCGTGACGACGGATGTCGGGGATCGGCAGCGGCCCGTACGGGCCGTTACCGGTGTCACCGATGTACACCACGTCTTCGTCGGGCAGCAGGTCGATGATGGCGCGCGCAACCGTCAATCCCCCCACGCCCGAGTCGAAGATGCCGATCGGAGCGGTCTGCGACGTTATGACCGCACCCCCGGGGTCTGGGGGTGCGCGACCTTGCGGCGGCGATCCCGGTCCGCGAGATACCAGGCTGCGAGCACACCGCCGATCGCACCGAACAGATGCGCCTGCCACGACACCCCGGAGTTGTTGGGGAGCACGCCCCACAGGATCGAGCCGTAAATCACGAACAGCACGGCGCCACCGAGGATCTGCCACAGATTGCGGTTGAACAAACCGCGGATCAGCAGGAACGTCAACCAACCGAAGATCACCCCGGAGGCGCCGACGGTGACGGTCAGCGGCGGCGCGAACAGCCAGACGCCCAGCCCCGAGACCACCCAGACGATGGCCGTGACGATCACGAACCGCCGTGCCATGAGGAGCAGGAATCCGAGGACGAGACCCGGGATGAGATTGGCGATGAGGTGTTGCCAGTCGGCGTGCAGCAATGGCGCCCACAGGATGCCGTCGAGTCCGTCGATCTGGCGCGGTTCGATGCCTGCGTCGTCGAGCCGGTAATCGGTGGCCGCGTCGATGCCCTCGATGACGAACAGCAGGACCGTGATCGCCGCCATGATGATCACCGACCGCTGCCAGAGCGGACGGGCACTCGGCGCAGTCATGCCCGGTCGCGCGGGGGTGGCTGCCATCGGGGGTTCCTGTCTGAGTTCATCGGTCGGTGGGTGGTCTCGGGTCGGGCGGTTTCGGATCGGGTGGACCCGACGTGGTCTCGATACGCCTCGGGCTCGCTGCGCTCGCTCGTGGCCACTCGACCGGAGAGAGAAGAACCGGCGACCGGCGCGGGCCGTCAGGCCCAGAGCTGGCCGGACAGGGCTTGCTCTGCCTGCTCCAGGCTACCTTCGTAGGCGCCGGTGCTCAGATACTTCCAGCCCGCGTCGGGCACGACCAACCCGATGTCGGCACGCAGGCCCTTCTTCAGTGCACCGCGTGCCACCCCGCGGGCCGCCTGCAGGATCGCGCCGGTGGAGATGCCTGCGAAGATCCCCTCGAGTTCGATCAGTTCCCGCACCCGGGCCACTGCGTCAACCCCTTGCACGGAGAACCGACGGGTCAACACCGAGTCGTCGTACAACTCGGGGATGAAACCCTCGTCTATGTTGCGCAGTCCGTACACCTCATCGCCGTAGCGGGGCTCGGCCGCCACGATCTCGATCTCGGAGTTCTGTTCGCGGAGATAGCGTCCGACCCCCATGAGGGTCCCGGTGGTGCCGAGGCCTGCGACGAAATGCGTGATCTCGGGCAGATCGGCGTAGAGCTCGGGACCGGTGCCCTCGTAATGGGCGGCCACGTTGGCCTCGTTGCCGTACTGGTAGAGCATCACCCAGTCGGGATGCTCGGCGGCGAGTTCCTTGGCCATCGCGACAGCCGTGTTCGAACCGCCTGCCGCAGGCGACGAGATGATCTGCGCGCCGAACATCTGCAGCAGAGAACGGCGTTCGGAGGACGTGTTCTCGGGCATCACGCAGATCAGTCGATAGCCCTTGAGCTTCGCGGCCATCGCCAACGAGATCCCGGTGTTGCCGCTCGTCGGTTCCAGGATGATCGAGCCCGGCGAGAGCAGACCGTCCCGCTCGGCCTGCTCGATCATCCGCAGCGCCGGACGGTCCTTGATGGACCCGGTCGGATTGCGGTCCTCGAGTTTGGCCCACAGCCGCACGTGTGGCCCCTCGTCGGAGTCACTCCATCGGGGTGAGAGCCGTTGCAGACCGATCAGCGGCGTGTGTCCGACCGATTCGATCAGTGAGTTGTAGCGTGCCACCTGCTGTGTCGCCGCCTATCCGCCTGCGACGGCCGGGAGGATGGTGACGTCGTCGCCGTCGTCGATCGTCGTGGCGAGACCGCCGGAGAACCGAACGTCCTCGTCGTTGACGTAGATGTTGACGAACCGGTGCAGCTTGGCTGCGCCGCTGTCGTCGGGGGCGACGAGCCGCTCCTTGATGCCGGGATTGCCCGCCTCGAGATTGTCGATGACCTCTGCCAACGTCGCGCCCGTCGCCTCGACGCGCTTCTCACCCCCGGTGTGGGTGCGCAAGATGGTCGGGATGGACACGGTTACCGCCATGGCGTTCAGCTCCTGATCTCGATCGGTTCTTCGGTGACCACGCCGTCGACGATGCGATAGCTGCGGATCTCCTCGGTCTCGGCGTCCCGGGTGGACACCAACACGTAATGGGCGTTCGGTTCGCTCGCGTACGAGACGTCGGTCCGGCTCGGGTAGGCCTCGGTGGCGGTGTGCGAGTGATAGATCACCACCGGCTCCTCGTCGTTGCGATCCATCTCACGCCACACCTTGAGCTGCTCACCCGAGTCGAAACGGTAGAAGGTCGGCGAGCGTTCGGCATTCGTCATGGCGACGAACCGCTCCGGGCGGTCCGAACCCTCCGGTCCCGCGATGATCCCGCATGCCTCGTCCGGATGGTCGGCACGCGCGTGGGCCACCATCGCATCGACCAATTCCCGACTGATCGTCAGCACTCGACGACTCCTCCCGTCACCTTCTCCGACCGCGATCGCACCAACGTCTGCCGCATCAACGCTATTCCGTGCGCCCCCGGGACGGCGCCCTGGGTGGTGGCCGACGCGGTGCATCGTCGGTGCCGTGTGCATCCTCGGCGCGGTAGCTCGTCAGTGCACGGCCGAGGGCAACACGTCGCGATAAGCGGGCACCCCGGCGACCGACTCGGCGGCGAGTACTGCCTGCACGATGGCGTCCCGGACGACCCCCGCCGCGGCTCGGCAGACCTCGGCGAGCACTGCGACGTCGGGGTTCATCCCGCGTGGCACGGCAAGCGGGGATCCGGGCACCGGCGACTGGACCGGTACGGCACCGGTGGAGACCGCGAAGATCGTGTCACCGTCGAGCGGCGAGTGCGCGGGCGTGATGGCCCGCGCCAGTCCGTCGTGTCCAGCCATGGCCACCCGACGTGTCGAAGCCGGGTCCAGTTCCGCGTCCGTCGCAATCACACCGATGGTGGTGTTGAGCACGGTCTGCTTGGCCGACAAGGCGGTCAGGTGTGCGATCTCGTCCGCGACGGGAGTGCCGAGCCGGTACCTCACCATGTCGTCATCGGTTGCGCCCCAGGGCAATCCGGTCGTGGGGTCGATCACTTCCCCCACCGGGTTGGCCACCACGAGTGCGCCGACGGTCACGCCCGCGGCAGGTCCCGACTCCAACCAGACCGACGCGGTACCGACGCCGCCCTTGAGGGGGCCGGCCCGCGCGCCTGCTCCGCCACCGACACTGCCGACGGCGACGTCCGGGGTGACCGCGGCCAGCGCGGCCAGGCCGAAGTCGGCGTCCGGGCGGTTCTCCCATGCCCCCACCGGGAGGTCGAAGATGACGGCCGCCGGCACGATCGGCACCACATGACCGCGATCGTCCATGGACAGTCCCGCGCCGGCACGTTCCAGTCCCGTCATCACCCCGTCGGCGGCGGCCAAGCCGTACGCGCTACCGCCTGTCAGCACGATCGCGTGGGCCGTCTGCACCGTGTTGACCGGGTCCAGCAGGTCGGTCTCGCGGGTGCCCGGCCCACCGCCACGCACATCGACCGCGCAGACCGCGCCCGGGGCGCTGATCCGGACCACCGTGGCGCCGGTGGCCCAGCCCCGACCGGGTTCGTCCCCGGCGACCCGGGCATCGGGATCCACACGGTGGTGGTGTCCGACCTCGATCCCGGCCACATCCGTGATCCGGTTACCCGGCGGCGCGATCAGCGTCATCGATCGTCCTCCCGCGGTTGCGTGTTCACATCAACGACTCGACGAGGAGCTCTTGCATCACGGTCAGCCAGTGGTAGACGTCGAGATGCGCCGCATACGGATGATCGGGTGGCAGCTGATCCGGCGTGTCATCGGTGATCGCGAGCATCGCGCCGAGTGCCAGCCGCACGTCGTTGAGCGCCGTCAACCAGCTCATCGCCTGGTCTTCGGTCAACGCCAACTCGCCGCCACCGCTGGGCAACGTGTCCAACACGACCTGGCTCGCAGCGAGCTTCGCGGAGATGATGTGCGGTTCGTGGACACTGCGCAGCGCGGCGTTGAGGTTGCCGTTGACCACGTCCGCGGCCAACTCGCGGTCTTGGTCCGGACGATGGAAGTCGGGCAACAGCCTGCCCAGGGTGGCATCGTTCGGGGCGTCCGTGTGACCGGTGCGGATACCGGTGACCTCGGAGAGATCGTCGCGAGGTGCGCTCGATTCCCGCTCCACGAGCAGCTCACGCATCGACGTCACCATCGATGCGAGCAGTTCGGACTCATGGGGGTCGAGTTGCGAACAGATGCGCATACCCGCACCTCGGCCCTTGCGTTTCCAGGTACGCACGATGTCGGTGTGTCTCCCCGTTCAGGTGTCCCGCTGCATGGTGGCCCAGAGCCCTGCGGCATGCAGTTTCCGGACGTCGGATTCCACCTTGTCACGGTCGCCGGAGGACACCACCGCCTTGCCCTCGGTGTGAACCTGCATCATCAGGTGGTTCGCCTGGGATTCCGAGTACCCGAAGATCTTCTGGAAGATGAACGTGACGTAGCGCATCAGGTTGACCGGGTCGTCCCATACGATCGTCACCCACGGACGATCGAGAGCCGCCGCGCCGTCGGCGACAGCGGGTTCGGCGACCGCTGTCCCTCCGGGGGTAGCCTCGTGCGCACGAGATTCAGGCGCCATAAGACACAAGGGTAGGCCATCGTGACCACAGAGAACACCGCCCTGCTGACCGATCAGTACGAGCTGACCATGGTCTCGGCAGCACTGCGTCATCCGATGGCGCACCGGCAGTGCACCTTCGAGGTGTTCGCACGCCGTCTGCCCGACGGCCGCCGCTACGGCGTGGTCGCCGGCACCGGCAGGATCCTCGACGAGCTGGCGCGATTCCGATTCGGTCCCGACGAGTTGGCATCGGTGAGCCGATTCCTCGACGACGACACCGTCGAGTGGTTGCGCGAATACCGCTTCTCCGGCGACATCGACGGTTATCGCGAAGGCGAACTCTATTTTCCCGGTTCGCCCATCCTCACCGTCCGTGCCGGGTTCGCCGAGGGGGTCCTGCTCGAGACGCTGATCCTGTCGATCCTCAACCACGACAGCGCCATCGCGTCGGCGGCGGCGCGCATGGTGAGCGCAGCGGGCTCGCGCCCGATCATCGAGATGGGGTCGCGGCGCACCCACGAGCGGGCCGCGGTGGCCGGGGCCCGCGCGGCCTACCTCGCCGGCGTCGCGGCGACCTCGAACCTGGAGGCCGCACGCACCTACGGTGTGCCCAGCGCAGGCACCGCCGCGCACGCGTTCACCCTGGGTTTCACCGGGCCAGACGGCCCGGACGAGAAGGCGGCCTTCGCCGCCCAGATCGAGGCCCTCGGCATCGGCACCACCCTGCTCGTGGACACCTACGACATCACCCGCGGAGTTCGCAACGCGATCGAGGTGGCCGGCCCCGAGCTCGGTGGAGTGCGCATCGACTCCGGCGACCTCGGGGTGCTGGCCCGGCAGGTGCGCGATCAGCTCGACGACCTCGGTGCGCCGAACACCAAGATCGTGGTGTCCGGAGACCTCGACGAGTACGCCATCGCATCACTGCGCGCCGAACCGGTGGACACCTACGGGGTCGGTACCTCGCTGGTGACCGGCAGCGGCGCACCCACCGCGGGCATGGTCTACAAACTCGTCGAGGTCGGCGGACTACCGGTCGCCAAACGATCGAGCCACAAAGAATCCAAGGGCGGCGCCAAGACTGCGATTCGCGCCGCACGTTCGACGGGCACCATCGTCGAAGAGATCGTCTATCGCGCCACCGACGACGCGCCGTCCACGCGTGGACTCGACGCCCGTCCGCTGCAGATCCCGCTCGTGCGAGGCGGTGATCCCGTCGACGGACTACCGACTCTCGACGAGGGACGCGCGCACCTCGCCGACGCGTTGGTCAGCCTGCCATGGGAAGGTCTTGGTCTGTCCCACGGCGACCCGGCCGTGCCCACCCGCTATCTACTCGGTGAGGATCGAGATGTCTGAGCGACCGGCCAAAGACCAGGCCCTCATCGTGGTCGACGTACAGAACGACTTCTGTGAGGGTGGCTCGCTCGGTGTGAACGGCGGCGCCGCGGTCGCGGCCGCGGTCAACACCATCGTCGGCGAATACCGAGCCGTGGTCGCCACCCGCGACTATCACATCGATCCGGGAGATCATTTCTCCGACGACCCGGACTACGTGAACTCCTGGCCGCCACACTGCCGGGTCGGGACCGACGGCGTCTGGTTCCACCCGTCCTTCGACGCGACGGCGGCGCAGGCGGTGTTCTCCAAAGGTCAGTACAGCGCAGCGTATTCCGGGTTCGAAGGTGCCGACGAGAACGGCACCGGCCTCGCCGCGTGGCTCTCCGATCACGGTGTCACACGGGTCGACGTGGTCGGCATCGCCACCGACCACTGTGTGCGAGCCACCGCCCTCGACGCCGTCGCCGCCGGATTCCACACCCGAGTCCTGCTGAATTTCACCGCTGCGGTGTCACCGGAGACATCGGCCACGGCACTCGACGCGATGCACGCTGCCGGTGTGGAGTTGGTGGGCGACCTGCTCTATGACGGCTCCGCACACACCGGATGAGCACGACACCACCGGTGACCGCGCTGCTCGACTCCGCGGTCACCGCCCTCGGCGGTAGCCGCCGCGACGGGCAGGTCCGCATGGCCACGGCGGTGGCCCACGCCATCGACACCGGAGAGCACCTGGCCGTACAGGCCGGAACGGGTACCGGCAAATCCCTGGCATACCTGATCCCGGCGATCCGACACGCCACGGAATCCGGTAAGACCGTGGTGATCTCGACCGCCACCATCGCGCTCCAGCGCCAGCTCATCGAGCGGGACCTGCCCCGCCTGGCGGCGGCCCTGCGGGAGCCACTCCACCGGGAGCCCACCTTCGCGATCCTCAAAGGACGCGGAAACTACCTGTGTCTCAACAAGATCCACAGTGGGACCGCGGAGGAGCCGGCCACCGAACTGTTCGACGCCTTCGAGTTGTCCCGGACGGGACGCGAGGTCACCAGACTGCGGGAGTGGACGTCGGACACCGAGACCGGCGACCGTGACGACCTCACCCCCGGCGTCTCGGACCGGTCCTGGCGGCAGGTCAGCGTGACCGCGCGCGAATGTCTCGGCGCCGCCAATTGCAGCTATGCCGATGACTGTTTCGCCGAGCGGTCCCGGCGCGCGGCCGGGCAGGTCGACGTGGTGGTGACCAACCACGCGCTGCTGGCCATCGACGCGATGAGTCCGGCGAGCATCCTGCCCGAGCACGACGTCGTGGTGATCGACGAGGCACACGAACTGGTCGATCGCATCACGTCGGTCTCCACCGCCGAGTTGTCGGCGGCGTCGATCACGCTGGTCGCCCGTCGCTGCGGCAAGCTCCTCGACGACGAGATCAGCGACGCCGTGTTAGGTGCGGGCGAACAACTCGGAGACGTCCTCGCCGAGATGCCCGCGCGGGAATGGACTCGCTTACCCTCTGGGATCCCGGAGACACTGGCGATGCTGCGTGACCGACTGTGGCAGGCGCGCAACGCGATCGGCCCGGTACGCACCCCGGGCTCCGGTGGTGACGACTCGGCGGCCGCGCGGTCGGCGGCGCTCACCTCTCTCGAGGAAACCCATGACACGGTGGTGCGTGTCATCGGCAACTTCGACCAGCCCGACGAGTCGAAACGTCATGACGTCGTGTGGGTTGCACACGATCGGGTCGGCAACGACACCCGCCCGATCCTGCGGATCGCGCCGCTCTCGGTCGGTGGTCTCCTGCGTTCGACCTTGTTCGCGCAGGCCACAATCGTGTTGACGTCGGCGACACTGACGATCGGCGGGAATTTCGACGCGCTCGCGGCCACCTGGGGCCTTCCGTCGGCGCGCCGGCGCGATGCCGGAGGTGCCGAGGGTACCGACCCCGATCCCCTGCCCGAGCCGGACATCGGCACGACGGCCACGGGCCTCACCACGCCGTCGGACCGCGCGCCCGTCCGATGGTCGGGACTCGATGCCGGCTCGCCGTTCGACTATCCGAAGTCCGCGATCCTCTATGTGGCTCGCCACCTTCCGCGGCCCGGTCGTGACGCCATCGCGCCGGCGACGATGGACGAACTCGCCGGACTCGTCGACGCCGCAGGTGGACGCACCCTCGGACTCTTCTCCTCGATGCGGGCCGCCAAGGAGGCCGCCGAGGCGATCCGTACGCGCATCGACCACCCGGTGCTGTGTCAGGGCGACGACGCGACGTCGGCACTGGTCCGCAAGTTCGCCGACGACCCGCAGACCTGCCTGTTCGGCACGCTCTCGCTATGGCAGGGTGTCGACGTCCCCGGGCCGTCGTGCACTCTCGTGGTGATCGACCGGATCCCATTCCCGCGACCCGACGATCCGCTGCTCACCGCCCGCCAGCGCGCCGTGGAGGCCCGCGGTGGCAACGGATTTCTCACGATCGCCGCCAATCACGCGGCATTGCTCCTCGCACAGGGTGCCGGACGACTTCTGCGGTCGACCTCGGACCGCGGGGTGGTCGCCGTTCTGGACTCCCGGTTGGCCACCGCCGGATACGGTGGATATCTGCTCGCGTCGCTGCCGCCCTTCTGGCGTACGACCGACGGTGATCTGGTCCGCTCTGCGTTGGGCAGACTGGCCGAGATCCCCTACGGTTGAGGACGGCAGCGATGCCGGCCGCGTACGCACTGAGTCGCGAGGTCTGACGAGAGGAGGCCCCGGGTGATCGGGCGGATGGGGATCGAAGATATCCAACCCCTGGTGTCGGCCGGACAGCTGCCGGCGAAAGCCGTTGTGGGTGAGTTGATCCCGATCAGCGCGACGGCCTGGCGCGAGGGACATGACGCACTCGGGGTGACTCTGCACGTGGATGGCCCCGGTCAGCGGTCGCTCGACATCCGGATGGAGCCGGCGAACACCCAAGACGCGTTCAACGCCGCGTTCGTCCCGGACACCGTCGGCTTCTGGGTGTTCCGCATCGAGGCGTGGAGCGATCCCTATGCCACCTGGCGTGACGCGATCGGCAAGAAGATCGCCGCAGGCCAGGGTGCGGCCGACCTCGCCAACGATCTCGAGATCGGCGCGCGGTTGCTCGCCACCGCCCGCGACCGGGTGCCGATCGAATCCCAGGAGACGCTCGACGACGCGATCCGTGGTCTGCGCGCGCGGCGGCGGCGTATCGAGAACCGGGTCAACCTCGCCATCTCCGCGGAGGTCGCCGATCTGTTCGCCGTCCACCCGGTACGTGAACTCGTCACCAAGTCCCGCTCGTATCGCATCTGGGTGGACCGCAGGCGCGCCCTCGTCGGCTCCTGGTACGAGATGTTCCCGCGCTCGACCGGCGGCTGGGACGGGGAGGGTCATCCGGTCCACGGCACGTTCCTCACCGCGGCCGATGATCTGCCGCGCATCGCCGACATGGGTTTCGACGTCGTCTACCTGCCGCCCATCCATCCCATCGGGATGATCAACCGCAAAGGCCGTGACAACACCCTGGTGGCCGGACCCGACGATGTCGGGTCACCGTGGGCAATCGGGTCCGCCGAGGGCGGCCACGACGCGATACACCCCGCGCTGGGCACCGTCGACGATTTCGCCTACTTCGTCAGCCGGGCAAGCGAACTCGGACTCGAGGTGGCCCTGGATCTCGCGTTGCAGTGCGCCCCGGATCATCCCTGGGCGCGCGAGCACCCGGAATGGTTCACGACGCTGCCCGACGGCACGATCGCATTCGCCGAGAACCCGCCGAAGAAATACCAGGACATCTACCCACTGAACTTCGACAACGACCGCAACGGCATCTACCGAGCCGTCCTCAAGGTCGTGCTGCACTGGGTCGGACTGGGCGTCAAGATCTTTCGGGTCGACAATCCGCACACCAAGCCCCCCAACTTCTGGGAGTGGCTGATCACCGAGGTCAAGAAACGCGATCCGGACGTGTTGTTCCTGTCCGAGTCGTTCACCCGCCCGGCACGGCTCTACGGTCTGGCTCGCATCGGATTCACCCAGTCCTACACGTATTTCACGTGGAAGACCCAGAAGTGGGAGCTCGAGGAGTTCGGCCGGGAGATCGCCGAGCACGCGGACGAGGCACGACCCAACCTGTTCGTCAACACTCCCGACATCCTGCACGCCAGCCTGCAACACGGCGGCCCAGGCATGTTCGCGGCACGCGCCGCGCTCGCGGCCACCCTCGCCCCGACCTGGGGCGTCTACAGCGGCTACGAACTCTACGAGCACGTGGCCGTCGCAGAGGGCAGCGAGGAGTATCTGCACTCGGAGAAGTACGAGCTGCGTCCGCGCGACTACAAGGCGGCCGCGAGCCGCGGCGAATCGCTCGAACCGTGGATCAGCAACCTGAATGCCATCCGTCGTCGTCATCCGGCACTGCAGCAGTTGCGCAACATCACCTTTCACCATCTCGACAACCCAGCGCTGATCGCGTATTCCAAATTGGACCCGGTATCCGGCGACCGCGTGGTCGTGGTGGTGAACCTCAATCCGTTCGGCACCGAGATCTCCACGCTCTGGCTCGACATGCCTGCGCTCGGCTTCGAATGGCAGGATCGATTCACCGTGACCGACGAGGTCACCGGCGACGAATACCATTGGGGCCAGGCCAATTACATTCAGCTAGAACCGTGGCGACAGGTCGCTCACATCCTCGCGCTGCCTCCGCTGGATCCGACCAGTGCCCGACGACTCGCCTACCGGACCCAGTGAGGTTGACGTGACCACGAGCCCGGACCCGTTCGCATCCGACCACGACCTGCGTCGCCTTTTCAACCTGACCCATCCCGATCCACACAGCTTCCTCGGGGCCCACGACGCCCCCGGCGGACACACGATCCTGCGCACGCTGCGGCCGGACGCGGTGTCGGTCGTCGCCGTGATCGGCGGGGTCGACCATCCGATGCATCATCAGAGCGATGACCTCTGGGTGGTCACCGTCCCGATCGCCGATCTGGTCGACTATCGCTACCGGGTCACCTATGGCAACGCCGACGGCACCACCACCAGCCATGTCGTGGCCGACGGGTACCGCTTCCTGCCCAGTCTCGGCGACCTCGACATCCACCTCTTCGCCGAGGGCAGGCACGAGTCACTCTGGGAGATCCTCGGCGCCCGCCCGATCAGCTACACCACTCCGGACGGGCAGGTGCGCGGGGTCGCCTTCTCGGTGTGGGCGCCCAACGCTCACGGCGTGGCAGTGATCGGCGATTTCGACAACTGGACCGGGCGACAGGCTCCGATGCGCACCCTGGGCAGCAGTGGGGTCTGGGAGGTGTTCATCCCGGACATCACCGCGGGCGAGCAGTACAAGTTCCGCGTGCACGGTGCCGACGGCGCGATACGGGACAAGGCCGACCCGATGGCCAGACGGACCAAGACACCACCGTCGACCGTCTCGGTGGTCGACGAGTCCACCCACACGTGGTCCGACGACGAATGGATCGCGCGGCGCAGCGCGAGCACCCCGGTCGACGAGCCGATGAGCGTATACGAGGTGCACCTCGGTTCGTGGCGGGCCGGACTGTCCTATCGTGAACTCGCGGAGCAACTCGGTGACTACGTGGTCGAGAAGGGTTTCACGCACGTCGAGTTCCTGCCGGTCGCCGAACATCCGTTCGGCGGTTCCTGGGGATATCAGGTCACGTCGTACTACGCGCCGACCGCACGATTCGGTTCGCCCGACGACTTCCGCCATCTCGTCGACCATCTGCACACACTGGGCATCGGGGTCATCGTCGACTGGGTGCCCGCGCACTTCCCGAAAGACGACTGGGCCCTCGCGAGGTTCGACGGAACGCCGCTCTACGAAGACGGTGATCCCATGCGTGGCGAGCAACTCGACTGGGGCACTTACGTTTTCAATTTCGGTCGCCGCGAGGTCCGTAACTTCCTGGTGGCCAACGCCCTGTACTGGGTGGCCGAGTTCCACATCGACGGGCTACGGGTCGACGCAGTCGCGTCGATGCTCTACCTCGACTACTCCCGCCCCGATGGCGGCTGGCGGCCGAATATCTACGGCGGACGCGAGAACCTCGAGGCGGTGCAGTTCCTGCAGGAGACCAACGCGACCGTGGCCAAGCACTTCCCCGGCGTCGTGACGATCGCCGAGGAGTCCACCGCATGGCCAGGGGTGACCCAGATGACAAATCTGGGCGGTCTCGGGTTCAGCTTCAAATGGAACATGGGCTGGATGCACGACACCCTCGGTTATCTGGGCCGAGATCAGGTGCACCGGAGCTTTCACCACCACGAGATCACCTTCTCGCTGATGTACGCGTGGACCGAGAATTTCGTGCTGCCGATCTCCCATGACGAGGTGGTGCACGGCAAGGGCACCCTCTGGGGACGGATGCCCGGCGACTCCTTCACCAAAGCCGCCGGCGTGCGAATCCTCCTCGCGTACATGTGGTCCCACCCTGGAAAGCAATTGCTGTTCATGGGACAGGAGTTCGGCCAGACCGGTGAATGGTCGGAGAGTCGCAGCCTGGACTGGCATCAAACGCAGGGTTGGGAGGGCGAATTGCATTCGGGAATCTCGGCCCTGGTCACCGACCTCAACCGCATCTACCGTGAGTCACCCGCCCTCTACAGCCAGGACGCAACGCCCGACGGCTACTCCTGGATCGACGCGAACGACACCGCCAACAACGTCATCAGCTTCCTGCGACACGGGGCGGACGGGTCGACGGTCGCCTGCCTGTTCAACTTCTCCGGTCTCGACCGCGACGACTACCGGGTGGGTCTACCCCAGACCGGGACCTGGACCGAGATCCTCAACACCGATTCGGCCGCCTACAGCGGAGCGGGCAAAGGCAATCTCGGCAGCGTCGTCGCCGACGGCCCGGGATGGCACGGCCGCATGACCTCTGCCCAGGTCATGCTGCCGGCCAACTCGGCGGTATTCCTCGCACCCGGTCCGTCCGTAGCGGGCTCCCCCGTCTGAGGGAACTCCCGGTTCAGTACCGGGCGGTTCACCAGGTGTAGGTGTCAGTAGAGCGCGGTCGCCAATTTCCGACGAGCCGACATCACGAAGGGTTCGGCCGGATCGAAGAGTTCGAACAGTTCGAGCAGGCGGGTGCGCGCACGGGTGCGGTCGTCGCCCGCGGTCACCTTGATGACCTCGATGATCCGATCGAACGCCGCGTCCGGTTGTTGCGCCAACAGCAGGACGTCGGCGGCGGCCAATTGGGCGTCGAGGTCGGCGGGCGCGGCGTTGTCGACGATCGCGGGATCGTGCGCCTGCGCACGCAGGACGAACTCGAGATTCCTTGCAGCCGAGGCTGCTTCGATGTTCGTCGGATCTGCCTCGGCGATCGCGCGATACGCGGCGAGAGCGCCCTCGAAGTCGCCCTGGTCGAGTTGCTCGGCGGCCGACACCATCTGCGGGTCCTCGGGCTCGGGCTCGGACTCACCGACGTCCACACCGGGTAGGGCATCACCGACCTGCCCGAGGATCTCCTCGATCCACGAGGAGATCTCCGCTTCCGAACGCACCCCGTTGAAAGCCGCGACCGGTTGTCCCTGCGCGATGGCCACCACCATGGGGATCGATTGCACGCGAAACGCCTGCGCGATGCGCGGATTGGCGTCCACGTCGACCTTGGCGAGCATCCAACGTCCGCTCGAACGGCCGGCCAGCGATTCGAGAACGGGTGAGAGCTGCTTACACGGCTCGCACCATTCCGCCCACAGGTCCACCACCACGAGCTGGCGCGTGGACCGGGCGAGCACCTCTGTCTCGAAACTCTCCTCGGTGACGTCGACGACGCCGGTTCCCGAAGGCGCACCGCCCGCGGTGTCCCCGGCCGGTGCCGCAGGTCGCTGTGCCTGCTGCCGTTGCGCGTCGGCGCGTTCCTTGAGTCCCGAGAGGTCGACTGCTCCCGACATGGCTACCGCTGCTTGTGCCTGCTGCCGGGCGGCTGCTGCCGCCTGCTGCCGATTCGTTGGTCGTGTCACATCTCTAGTGTGGCATGTCGCGCGGTGCGGGCCGACCGCTGTCACCGGCAGGTACGCGCACCACACCCGCTGCGGTCGCGGCAAACGCCAGGGCCACGATCGCCACGACCAACCCGACGGCCAAACTGCTGCGATTGCTGATGAACCCGACCACCGCGGGGCCTGCCAACATTCCCAGGTACCCGCAACCGACGACGAGCGAGATCGCGCGGCCGCTCGCCGTGGCGCTGAGGTTGCCGGCAGCGGTGAAGATCTGTGGGATGAGGCCGGCGAGCCCGACTCCGAAGACCGTCCAGCCGGCGATCGCCCACCCCGCAGACGGTGCGACGACCGCAACCGTGATCCCGGCCAGCCCGATCATCGCGCCGTAGCGGACCACCGATTCGGGCCCGATCGTCGCCGACACCCGGTCCACCCCGAATCGAGCGATCGTCATCGCGGCGCTGAACGCACCGAACGTGACGGCACCGATCGCCTCCGGGGTATCGAACGTCTCGACGATGTGCAGGGCGCTCCAGTCGTAGGCCGTGCCCTCGGCGAGCATGAGCGCGAAGGCCACCGCCGACATGAGTGCCAGGCGTCGCAGATCGATCCCGGTCCACCAGCGAGAGCCCTCGGGAACCGGTCGATCATCGGCGATCGGCGCACCGTCATCGATTTCCGGACCACGTTCCAGGTCCCCCATCACGCAGCCGATCACCACCAACCCGACCACCGTCGCGCCCGCCACCGTGGCTCGCACGTCCACATCGAGCCACAGCATCGACGCGACGATGCCCGAACCGACCAGGCTGCCGACCGAGAACCATCCGTGGAACGACGACATGATGGGTCGCCGGTACTCGCGTTCCACCCGCACCGCCTGTGCGTTCATGGAGACGTCGAGTGCCCCGTTGGCGAAACCGAAACCCGCCAGGGCCGCCGCCAGGCTTCCGGCCCCGGTGGCCGTGATCGGTGCGAGGATCAGCAGCGACAGGGCCGCCGCAGCGGCGACGGTCGTGGGGCGTGGACCCCATCGGTCGATGATCGGGCCACACACCTGCATCCCCACGAACGCCGCCCCACCGAGGAGTAACAGCAGGCCGCCCAACAGGTCGTGCGTGATGCCGGTGCGCTCGGCGATGACGGGGATGTGGGCCACCCACATCGCCGCGAGGAACCCGTTGAGAGCGAACACCGCCGAGACCGCGACGCGAGCCCGAACGGCACCTGCCGCTCTCGTCGGGGTCACGCGAGGTGCCGCTCGACCCGTTCCACCTTGCCCGACAGTTCACCTGTGTGACCGGGGCGGATGTCGGCCTTGAGTACGAGCCCGACTCGCGGGGCACGCGCGGCGACCGCATCTGCGGCTCGTTTCACCACGGCCATCACCTCATCCCACTCGCCCTCGATGTAGGTGAACATCGCGGTCGTCTGATGCGGCAGTCCAGACTCCCGGACGACACGAACGGCGTCCGCGACGGCAGCACTCATGCCGCCGTCATCGTCGACGGCGTCCCCACCCGAGGGGGTCAGGCTGAAGGCGACGATCACCGTGGCTCCTCGTCAGACGGCCAGCCGCTGGGATGTCGGCTCGTCGGACAACTCGGCGAGATGCCCGTTGCGCTGCGCCCACCACTCGAACACCAGGGTGCCGAACGGAGGGATGCTGGACACCAGCGCGAGGCCGGTGACCTTGACACCCCATCGCAGTTGCATGGCGGTGACCAAGGAGATCAGCACGAACGCGACGAACACGATGCCGTGCACCATTCCGGGCACGGCGACCGCCTCGGTGTGGCCCAGAACCCATTTGAAGAACATGGCTATCAACAGGGCGAGCCAGGTGATCGCTTCGAGGATGGCGACGAGTCGGAACCGTTTCGCCGGGGTGCGCAGATCCAGGATGTTCGACATGGTCTCCATTGTGCCGAAGAGACCACGTCTCTACGACTTTGTGTAGTAGAAGTCTCTCAACTCTTGGGCACGCGCACGATGAGGGCGTCGCCCTGACCGCCCGCGCCGCACAGTGCCGCCGCACCGATCCCGCCGCCTCGACGCTGCAGTTCCAGTGCCAGGTGCAAGGTGATGCGCGCGCCGGAGGTACCGATCGGATGGCCGACAGCGATCGCGCCGCCGTTGACGTTGACGATCGCCGGATCGACGCCGAGCTGACGAGCCGAGGCCAGGCCGACCGCAGCAAACGCTTCGTTGATCTCGATCAAGTCGAGATCGGCGGGCGTGACGCCGGCCCGGGCACACGCCTTCTCGATGGCGTTCGCCGGCTGCAGTTGCAGCGACGAGTCGGGACCGGCCACGACGCCGTGCGGACCGACCTCGGCCAGCCAGGTCACGCCCAGCTCGGTTGCCTTAGCCTTGCTCATCACGATCACCGCGGCAGCACCATCGGAGATCTGCGAGGAGTTGCCCGCGGTGATGGTGCCGTCCTTACGGAAAGCCGGGCGCAGTCCGCCCAGTGAGTCGGCCGTCGTGTCGGCGCGAATGCCCTCGTCCTCGGCGAAGACGATCGGATCGCCCTTGCGCTGCGGGATCGAGACGCCGACCACCTCGTCGGCGAAGAGACCGTTCTTCCAGGCCGTGGCTGCGCGCTGATGACTCTGCGCCGCGAACTCGTCCTGCTCCTGGCGAGTGAAACCGCCGCCTGCGACAGTTCCCGTCGACGCGCTCGCGCCGACGTCATTTCCCTGCTCGGTCAGCGCACCCATCGGCTGATCGGTGAAGGCGTCCCAGAGGCCGTCGTAGGCCATGTGGTCGACGAGCTCGGTGTTGCCGTACTTGAAGCCACCCCGGCTACCCGGCAGCAGATGCGGCGCCTGGGTCATCGACTCCTGACCACCGGCCACGACACACTCGAACTCCCCGGCGCGGATGAGCTGATCGGCGAGGGCGATCGAGTCGATACCCGACAGGCACATCTTGTTGATGGTCAAGGTGGGCACGTCCCAGCCGATACCTGCTTTGATCGCGGTCTGGCGCGCGGGCATCTGCCCGGCACCGGCGGTGAGCACCTGCCCCATGATCACGTAGTCGACCGCCGATGCCGGCACACCCGACTTGTCGAGTGCACCCTTGATGGCGATGGCACCGAGATCGACCGCGCTGAAGTCCTTCAACGACCCCATCAGACGTCCGAACGGAGTACGCGCCCCGGCGACGATGACCGTCGACGACTGTTCGGTGTTCGTGGACATGAAAGACCTCCAGCATTCGGGGGAAACCGCGCGGACCGAACGCCCGCTCTGTGCGCTTGTACCTCCAACGCTACCGTGGTGGCATGACCACCACAGCAACAGACCCCGGCGCGACCGCCCTCATCTCCGACCTCGTCGTCGCCGTCGATCACGCAGGTATCGCGGTCCCCGATCTGGACGCCGCCAAGAAGTGGTACCTCGATCACCTCGGTTTCGAGACCCTCCACGAGGAGACCAACACCGATCAGGGCGTCCGGGAGGCAATGGTCGGCCCGCGCGCGGCGGCCGAGGCCGGTGGCACCGTGATCCAGTTGCTCGCACCACTCGACGAGTCGTCGACGATCGCCAAGTTCCTCGATCGCAACGGTCCGGGTCTACAGCAGCTCGCGGTTCGCGTGACCGACCTCGACGAGGTCGTCTCCCGGCTGACGGCAGCAGGCCTGCGGGTGCTCTACCCGGAGGCACGGCGCGGTACGGCAGACTCGCGGATCAACTTCGTCCATCCCAAGGATGCAGGCGGCGTACTCCTCGAGTTGGTCGAACCGGCGTCCGGAGCCGCCGCGCACTGAGCGGTCGGCCCGCGGGGATTCCACAGGTCACCGACCCATCCCCCTGAGTTAGACTGTGCCGCATGTCAGCTCCCGCACCACGGCACCTCCCGTTCGCCATCGTGATGCGCGGCTTCGACCGCGAGCAGGTGGCAGATCATCTACGCCGGATGGACGCCGAATTGCGGGTGCTGGCCGCCGACCGCGATGCGGCCACCGCGAACGCAACCGAACTCGTCGCACACCTCGAAGAGGCGCGTAACGAGATCGAGGAGTTGCGCCGCGAGGTGGACAAACTGTCGGTGCCGCCCACCACCGCCCAGGGGATGAGCGAACGCCTCGGCCGGATGCTGCAGCTCGCCGCCGACGAGGCCTCCGAGGTCAGGGCCGAAGCAGCTGCCGAAGCCGCCGAGACCACGTCGGTGGCCCGCCAAGAGGCGCAGGCGATGCGCGACGACGCCGAGGCGGATGCCGAACGGATTCGCTCCGAGGCACAGGAACAGGCGCAGAAGACCACCACGGCGGCCGAGGAATGGGCACGCCAGACCCGCGAGAAGGCCGACGCCATCGAGGCCCAGGCCGCCCAGGACGCCGACGAAGCGGCAGAGCAGATCGCCGAACGCAAGGCCGCGATGGAGTCGGAGCATTCCGAGACCATGACCGCCGCGCGTGACGAGGCCCGCCGGATCGTCACCAAGGCAAAGGGCGAGGCGGCCGAACTCGAGCTGCAGAGTTCACGCACACGTCAGTCCGAACGCGAACGTCACGACGCCGACCTGGCGTCCCAGCGTGATCGCGCGCAGCAGGAGATCCAGCGGATGAAGGACACTGCCCACGAGATCGTGACCGAACGTCTCGCGCGCTCACGTGACCTCGCCGGCCAGGTCGATTCCGCGCGCAAACAGGTCGTCGATCAGCTCGAGCAGGTCCGTGTCCAGCTGACCAAGATTCCGTCGCAACTGCTCGATCGTCACGAGGATCTCGCCGACGTCACCGACAACGACGACATCGAATTGCTGAACCGTTCGCTGTCCCCGCAGTCGCAGATCAAGCGGTCGACCAAGAACGGCAGCAGCGTCAACGGATCGGCATCAGGATCGACTTCGTCAGGCTCGAATTCATCAGGGGCCCAGAACAACTCGTAACCTCCGACGGTCTGCCACACCCAGCCGTCGAGGGGTTCAGAACAGCCGGAACTCGGTGCTCTCGGCACCGCGCAACGCGTCGTAGTCCAGCACCAGACACCGAATCCCGCGGTCCTCGGCGAGCGTGCGTGCCTGGGGTTTGATCTGCTGCGCGGCGAAGACGCCCGCCACCGGGGCCAGGATGGGGTCCCGATTGAGCAGCTCCAGATACCGGGTCAGCTGTTCGACCCCGTCGATCTCGCCGCGCCGTTTGATCTCCACCGCCACCGTGGCGCCCTCTTCGTCGCGGCAGAGCAGGTCGACCGGCCCGATGGCGGTCATGTACTCCCGCCGGATCAGGGTGTGCCCCGCTCCCAGGGTCTCCACGTGTTCGGCGAGCAACTCCTGGAGGTGGGCCTCCACACCGTCTTTCACCAGCCCCGGATCGACCCCCAACTCGTGCTCGGAGTCATGTTCGATCGATGCGATGGTGATGCGCAGTTCCTCACCCGCCTTGTTGGTGACCACCCAGTACGCCTGCGCCTCGACGCCGTCGGGAACCGCCGACTCGGCCATCCAGCACGGCGGGCTCATCCAGTTCAGCGGCTTGTAGGCGCGATCATCGGCGTGCACGCTGACCGACCCGTCGGATTTGATCAGCAACAGCCGCTTGGCCATCGGCAGGTGTGCGGTCAATCGACCGACGTAGTCCACTTGGCATTCCGCAATGACGAGTCGCACGACGCCAGCTTAGCGATCACAGTGCGCCGGGCAATCACCCCACACCGAAGTCCTCGCCGTCGCCGTAACGTCTCTTCAGCTGGAACGCCTCGGCGTCGGTGACCGCATCCTCCAGCGACCCGTGGACATGCGGAAGGGTCGGATCGAATCCCCGAAGTACTTCGGGCACAGCGAGATCCGGGAGGATTCGATCATTTCGGTGTCGCTCCACGCTGGCGCGCACCACGCCGTCGGGGTCAACCAGCATGGCTCGCTGACCACGATCGTCGAGGGTGTGTTTGAAGCTGAGGATCATGGTCCGCGCCACCGGGTCGATGACGCCGATCCGGGAGATGTCCACGATCGCCACGTCGAAGAGTCCCAGGTCGGTCTCGAGTCGGCGCATCGCACTCTCGGCACCGGAGAAGGTCAGGTCGCCCTGTAGTTCGTAGACGCGGACGCGATCACGACAGGTGCGCAGATACCCCCGCTCGCGTTCGCTCCAGTCCGCGCTGACACCGAACTCGTCGATGTCGTAGACGGCGCGGATCGTCACCCGGCTCTCACGGGCCAGATTGAACATGTGCAGACCGAGATCGGTGGACAGATGGCGGCACGTGTCGATCCCGCGGACGCTGTTGCCGTGTGCGTCCAACCGGGGTGAGTAGACACCGATACCCAGCTGTCCCGGAAGGATCGCGAGGATGCCGCCACCGACCCCGCTCTTGGCGGGCAACCCGACAGACGACACCCAGTCCCCCGCCCCGTCGTACATCCCGCACGTCGTCATCACCGACAGGACTCGTTGCGCCACTTCCTGGTTGATCACTTCTCGCCCGGTACGGGGATTGACGCCGCCGTTGGCGAGGGTCGCACCGATCACGGCCAGGTCGTCGGTCGTCACCTGCAGCGAGCACTGACGGGTGTACAGGTCGAGGGCGGCATCGGGGTCGCAGTCGACCTCGCCGAAGCTGTCGAGCATGTACGCGATCGCACGGTTACGCGCGCCGGTGGCCACCTCGGATCGGTAGACGTCGGCGTCGAGGCTCAGTCGGCGTCCCGCACAGGCCGAGTAGAAGTCCACGATCTCGTCGAAGACCCGGTCGACCACCGACGCGTCGAACTCGCGCACCGGCGGTAGGAGCATCGAGGCGGTCAGGATCGCCCCGGCGTTGATCATCGGGTTCTTCGGCCGGCCCCGACCGTCGACGCTGATCTCGTTGAACGCCTCACCAGAGGGCTCCACCCCGATCTTTGCGTCGGTCTCGACGAATCCGACACGTGAGAGCGCCATGGCGTAGGTCAGCGGCTTGGAGATCGACTGGATGGTGAAGAGCGTCTGCGCATCCCCGTGCGAGTACACATGTCCGTCGTGCACCGACATCGACAGGCCATACCCCTCCGGGTCGACCTGCGCGAGTTCGGGAATGTAGTCGGCGGGCTCGCCCGACCGGTTCTGGGCGCAGACCGCCATGATGTGGTCGAGATATCCGTCGACGTGGGTGCTCACGTACCGAATGTAGGCGACCCGACCGCCCCGGACCGATCAGCGCCACACGTGGTCGTGGACGCCGCCGGGTGAACGCGCACGGTCACGCCGTCGACGAACCGGTACGGATTCGCGGCGAGCAGCCCACCGAGGTGTTTGCGCAGCCGCGACATCTCGGCCCGGACCGTGATGGTTCGATCGGGCACGCCGAAAAGTCGTGTCGACATCTCGGCCGCGCTGTACCCGCCCGGATTGCCTGCGAGCAGTGCGAGGATCTGCGCGTGCCGCGGGGACGGCTGCAGTGCCCAGGTGCCCGTGGCCCCGGACACCGCGAGACGTGGTGTCCGCGAGTCGCGGAGGTCGAGTTCGATCCGGGTGCCCGACGAGGCCGCAGTACCCACACGGACCAGCCAACCGCCGGGCAACGGTTCCAGATCGCACTCACCGAGGCCATGCAACCAGAGCCGCCCGGGCGCGGCGCGACTCGGCAGCATCACCCGCGCCCGTGGGGCAACGTCGTCGAGTGCCGCCACCCAGCCGTCGTGGTCGACGGCAACCGCCGGACCTCCGAAGCGGGCCAGCATCGGTGCGGCCACCGACCGCAGACGGTCGAGCGATTCCCGATGATGGTCACGGAGTCGTGACTCCGCGAGCTTCGCGACGGCGTCGACCAACGCCACCGTGGTGGGATGGATGGTGGCCGCCGGACCACTGACATCGACCACACCGAGCATCTCCCCGGTGCGCGGATCGCGGATCGGGGCACCGGCGCAGGTCCACGAATGATGGGTCCGGACAAAGTGTTCGGCGGAGAAGACCTGCACGGCCCGGCCGGTGGTCAGGGCGGTCCCGATGGCATTGGTACCGACGGAGTTCTCCGCCCAGTCGGCGCCCTCGACGAATCCCAGTCGATCGGCGCGGCGCAGGACTCCCGTCGAACCACTACGCCACAGCACCCGTCCCAGTGCGTCGGCCACCACCAGGATGTTGTCGCCATCGGCGATCACCGAATCCAACCCTCGGGTCAGGTCATCGAGAACCGCGTCCAGCCCCGACTCGTGCCGTCCGGTCTCGATCCCCGTGCGGTCGAGGCCGGGTATGCCGGCGCCTGCGTCGGGATCCACTCCGGCATCGAGCACCCGATCCCAGGAATCGCCGATGAGCGCCCTGGGCCGGGCAGGCATCTTCTCGCCGGCCATCGCCGCGTCGTACACGGCACTCAACAGTTGGGCGTACCGACGCGGGTCGTCGCCCGCGGAGACCGCGGGTTCGGGTCCGGCATCGCTCGGTTCGGGCACAGCCCGATTGTGCGTCAGATCACACGCGAACGAAAGTCTCCTGCACCAGTCGGCCCGGTCGCAACCGGATGCAACCCTTGCCGACCGGATGCGCGCAGCGGTGTGCTGTGGATCACACATCGGCGGACCGAACAAACACCGCCCCGTGATCGAGGAGGACCGCATGACGCAAACCCTGGAACCGTCGACCGACGACGACGTTCGGACGCCCGACCCGCAGCAGCGCGTCGATCGCTGGCTCGCCGATTTCGAAGCGGCACTCGCGGCCCGCGACATAGCGAGAGCGTGCGGCATGTTTGCCACCGACTGTTTCTGGCGCGATCTGGTCTCGTTCACCTGGAACCTCAAGACCGTCGAGGGCCGTGAGCAGATCGCGGACATGCTGACCCACCGCCTCGACGACACCGATCCGTGTGGATTGCGCACCAGCGAACCACCGACGGTCGACGACGATGTCGTGTCCGCCTTCATCGAGTTCGAGACGGCGACCGGGCGCGGCGTCGGGCACCTACGGTTGCGCCCCGACGACGAGCACGGCGGCACCGACACCGCCTGGACGTTGCTGACCACACTGCAAGAACTCAAGGGGCACGAGGAACCGAGCGGTCCCACTCGGGTTCTCGGCGCCGTACACGGATCCGACCCGGACCGTCGATCCTGGTCGGAGAAGCTGTCCGACGAGCAGAACGCACTCGGCCGCACGGTGCAGCCGTATGTGCTCGTCGTCGGCGGCGGTCAGGGTGGCATCGCGCTCGGCGCCCGTCTGCGTCAGTTGGGCGTGCCCTCCGTCGTCGTCGACCGGCACGATCGGCCAGGGGATCAATGGCGTCAGCGATACAAGACCCTCTGTCTGCACGACCCGGTCTGGTACGACCATCTCCCCTATCTGCCGTTCCCACCCAACTGGCCGGTGTTCGCGCCCAAGGACAAGATCGGTGACTGGTTGGAGTTCTACACGAAGGTCATGGAGGTGCCCTACTGGAGCCGCACGACGTGCCTGTCCGCCGAGTACGACGAGAACGCCGGGACGTGGGCCGTCGAGGTCGATCGCGACGGAGAGCAGATGACGTTGCACCCCACCCAGCTCGTACTCGCCACCGGCATGTCCGGTAAGGCCAACGTGCCCACGATCCCCGGACAGGATGTCTTCGCCGGCGAACAACACCACTCCAGCCGACATCCCGGTCCGGATGGCTACGCAGGGCGCAAGGTGGTCGTCATCGGCGCCAACAACTCGGCCCACGACATCTGTAAAGCCCTCGTGGACAACGGGATCGACACAACAATGGTGCAACGTTCATCGACTCACATCGTCCGGTCGGATTCACTGATGGAGATCGGACTCGGCGCACTTTACAGCGAGCAGGCCGTCGCGTCGGGGATGACGACCAAGAAGGCGGATCTCACCTTCGCCTCCTTGCCCTATCGCATCATGCACCAGTTCCAGATCCCCCTCTACGACCAGATCCGTGAGCGCGACAAAGAGTTTTACGACCGTCTCACCGCGGCCGGGTTCGATCTCGATTTCGGCGACGACGACTCCGGCCTGTTCATGAAATACCTGCGACGTGGGTCCGGCTACTACATCGACGTCGGTGCGTGCGAACTCGTCGCCGACGGATCCATCAAGCTCGCACACGGCGAGGTCGACCATCTCACCGAGGACAGCGTGGTGCTCGCCGACGGCACCCAACTCCCCGCCGACGTCGTCGTCTACGCCACCGGATACGGGTCGATGAACGGATGGGCCGCCGACCTGATGGGCCAGGAGGTCGCCGACCGGGTCGGCAAAGTCTGGGGCCTCGGCTCCGAGACGACCAAGGACCCCGGACCGTGGGAGGGCGAACAACGCAACATGTGGAAGCCCACGCGCCAACCAGGGCTCTGGTTCCACGGCGGCAATCTGCACCAATCACGTCACTACTCGCTCTACCTGGCCTTGCAGCTCAAAGCCCGCCTCGAGGGCATCCCCACCCCGGTCTACGGACTGCAGGAGGTGCATCACCTCAGCTGACGGCGCTGCTGGGCGCGGCCGTCTCGACGACACGCTCGTGGAGACGGCCGCGCCGCGGCGAAGCATCACCACGTGTTCCGCGCGCATGTTGAGATGATGGGGACGCACTGTTGGACGTCTCGTTCCCGACTGCACGATCGGAGTACACGATGAAGCTGCTCGTCGCCTACATCGCCACATCGGGCGGCGCCGATGCCGTCGCGTTGGGGGTCTGCCTCGCGCGAACCTTCCATGCGTCGGTGGACATCACCCTCGTGATCCCTCCGGACACGGCCTCGCATGCGGCCGACACCCCGGATTTCGCCGAGCTGCTCGAGGAACAGGCCCACCAGTGGCTCGATGAGGCGCGGGCCGCGGTACCCGACGACATCTCCGTACAGACTCACATCACGGTGGAGGAGAACGCGGCACACGGGCTCATCAAGGAGGTGGAGCGTCTCCGAGCCACCATCCTCGTCGTCGGCGGGTCCGGTGGGGGCATCCTCGTCGGCCGACATTCGCTGGGTTCGGTCGTCAACGATCTGCTCCACTCGTCGCCGGTCCCGGTCGCACTGGCGCCCAGCGGTTTTCGGTATACGGGCGCACCTCGCATCCGAGAACTCACCACCGCGATCGGCCGCCGGCCTGGCGCCGAGACCCTCATCGACACCGCCGCCCAGCTGGGAACCGCAGGTGACCTGCCACTGCGATTCCTCTCTCTGGTCTCCCGCGACGACATGCCCGGACACCGGTCGGCAGACGACGAACAACACGCCATGGAATCCGCGGTGACGCTGGCGCAGCAGGCTCTCGACACCGCGGGCTCACGCCTACCCGACAACACACCGATCACCACGTCGATCGCACAGGGCAAGAGCATCGAGGATGCGGTCGGCACCGTCGAGTGGCATGCCGGCGATGTGATCATGGTCGGTTCGAGCCGGCTCGCTGCACCCAAACGACTCTTCCTCGGCACCACCGCTGCCAAAATGCTCCGGGTGCTGGCCGTACCGATGATCGTCGTGCCCCGGCACGAGAGCGACGCATGAGAAATGGGTCTGGGTATGGCTCTGGCCCGGTATTCGATGGTGGTCGAATACCGGGCCGGGTCGTGTATATGAGTGTGGCCCCCGAATCGGTGATTCGGGGGCCACACTCGTACGTTGTGTTCGGCGGTG
>NZ_JBCLVL010000017.1:0-130791 GCF_048537895.1 Gordonia sp. CPCC 206044 | reverse complement strand
GCTCGACGGCAATGTTCTCGCGTCCGGTCCCCACGGTTGGCGCACACATTGCCGGTCGAGTAGATACTGAGGCGCTAGCCGAAGATCCGTATCGAGACCTGGGGGTGGTCCGAGCATGGCAAGACCCGGTTCGGGTAATCGACTGTAACGCAAGATGATCCGAGCACCCTCCGGTCTCGATACGACCCCTCGGCCAGCGCCTCGGCGCCTACTCGACCGGCAGCGTGCGGTTCCGTAACTCGACCGGCGGTGCGGGCGCGCCCCGCACCCCGAAAAGCAAACCGCCCATCCCCCAGCATGATCGAGGAACCTGCGGTCGACTGATCATGTTCGACGGCAATGTTCTCGCGTCCGGTCCCCACGGTTGGCGCACACATTGCCGGTCGAGTAGGTACTGAGGCGCTAGCCGAAGATCCGTATCGAGACCTGGGGGGTGTCCGAGCATAGCGAGACCCGGTTCGGGTAATCGACTGTAATGCAATATGATCCGGGTATCTTCAGGTCTCGATACGGCTCCTCGGCTAGCGCCTCGGCGCCTACTCGACCGGCAGTGCGGCGTGCCAACGGGACCGAACCGGGCAATCAACTGTAACGCAGAATGATCGGAGCACCCTCGGGTCTCGATCCGGATCTTCGGCTAGCGCCTCGGTGCCTACTCGACCGGCAGTGTGGCATGCCAACGCGACCGAACTGGGCTTCTTGATCCGGCTCCTCCGGTGCCTACTCGACCGGCGACGAGTGCGTTGGCGACCGCAGGACAGCACCCCGGCGCAAGAGACCGACACTGGGAATCAGCCCTCGCCCGACCGCTTGCTCCCGGCGCTCCACGCGTAGGGGAGTTCGGCACCGTTGAGCACATGATCGCCGATGGCCTGCAGCTTGTAGATCAACGGGTTGTGCACCGAGATGGTGCGGGCGTTGCGCCAATGCCGATCGAGTCGCAGCGTTTCCGACGTGATGGACGCGCCACCCACTTCGAACAACGCGGTGGTGGCGTCTAGCACCGTCGAGATCACGGCGTGTTGAGCTCGCGCCACGTCGAATTCCACACGGTCGAGCAGCTTCTCGTCCTGACCACCAGCGTCGAGTAGAACGTCGAGCTCTCCGGCGATGTCGAGCACCAGGGTCCGCGCGGTGTAGGCAGCCGACGACAGCCGACCGATGACCTGCTGTACCAACGGATCCTCGCGGGGCAGGTCGGCGGCGGAGTGCGTGTAGGTTCGGGTGCGTTCACGCACCCATTCCGTCGTGTCGTCGAGGGCGCGTTGTGCGATACCGGCCAGCACGGCCAACTGGACCAGTTGCAGGTACGACGTCGCGTAGGTCCGGCCGCCCACTCCGTAACCCGGCCCGAGGATCTGATCATCGGACACTTCGACATCGTTGAATTCGGTTGTACCACTCGCTGTCAGACGTTGACCGAAGCCGTCCCAATCGTCGTGCTGAGTGATTCCGTCGGCGGTCGCGTCCACCAGGATCGACACACGCTCGCCACCACGATCGGCCGCCACCAGGATGTGATCGGCGTAGAGACTGCCGGTGCTGTAGTACTTCGTCCCGTTGAGTCGCCCGTCGGCGACGGTCGTCTGGTAGCGGTCGATCGCACCCACGCCGGGTTCGGTGATCGCATTGCCCACCAGCGTGCCCTCGGCCACTGCACGCAACCACCGTTCGCTCGTGGCGGCGTCCTCGGCCGACAACTGATCCTCGACGAACGACCAGTGCACCCGAAGAGCCTGGGGCAGATTCGACTCTGCCGCGGCGAGATCCACGAGCAGACGAAACAACTGACGCACCGAAGCGCCGTAGCCGCCGAACTCGACCGGCACGCGCAACGCCCCGAACCGCACGTCCTTCAGCCAGGCCACCTCGTCATGGAGAAGTCGACGATCCACCTCGCGCTGCACCGCGCCTGCGGCGATACGCGCGAACACGGGAGAGAAGATCTCGTCGAGCTCGACATCGGAGTAGGAGGTACGGCTGGCGGTGGCGGTCACGGTGGGTCCTTGTCGTCGATGTGCGGCTGATCGGCGTGGCCAGTGTCGCCGCCGCACCGGGCTACCGGAACCCTTCCGACCTCGCTGACCGAAACCCGTCGACGATGCTCAGCGGCGCCGGTCTGGTCAACCCGCACCGCCACCCGTGGTGACCCCGACGACCAACCCCCTGGCCGTGAGACAGCGCAGAGAGAGAGAGAGAGAGAGAGAGAGAGAGCCGATCGGTCCACTTGATCTCGCGCCTACACCCGGAGACCTCGCACCGACGCGACCGACCGTCAGTCCACCGACGGGCCGGAGTCGCGGATCTCGTCCACCCGTCCCATGGCTTCGCGCAGGTCGTCCAGCCACGAATCAGTGTGCTGACCAACCAGTTTCACGCACCACGACAACGCGTCGGCGCGACTGCGCGCCACCCCGGCGGCGACGAGAGTGTCGAGGACCTGCCGTTGGGGCTGCCGCAGACGGGTCATCACGGGCACGGCGAGATGGGTGAACAGCTGCGACGACTCCCCGCACCGCACACCCCAGGCGACCTTGCGATCGAAGCGATGCTCCGCCTCACGCGCCACCTCCATCCGTTTCCCACGCGTGGCCTCGCGGAACCGCGCGATCCGCCCGGCTTCGGCCTCCCGCACGGCGGGCGCATCGTCACCGTCGTCGACGACGGGCGGATCGATCGTCCCGATGACGGTGATCTCCTCACGATCCACCCGCACCTCGGGCGAACCGGTGAACAGGTCGTCGGGCAGACGTCCGGCCAACCAGCCGGCGATCGAGGTATCGGTGTCGGTCATGATCACTCCTCCGACGTGCTGATTACTTGTAATCAGTGATAGCACGTAATTGCCGCGCTGTCACCGGGTCGCGACGCCCCGAGGGGCCGCCGATACGCGGTGACATCGTGGGTGGATAAATAGACACATGTCCCGTTCTGTTCCTTTGACGGCCCTCGACCCGACGACACCGGTCATCGTCGGCGTCGGGCAGGCCTCCGAACGTCTGGCCGATCCCGACTATCAGGCGCGCAGCGAGGCCGATCTCGCAGCTCACGCCGTCCAGACCGCGTTGTCGGACACCGGCAGAGCGGCAGCTGACGTCGCCTTCGAGATCGACGCCGTCGTCGGTGTGCGGACCTTCGAGGAATCCAGTCCGTTGTCGACCTCTCCCCTCGGGCGCCCCGACAACATGCCCCGCGCGGTCGCCAAGCGCGTGGGGATGGACCCGCGGCGTGCCGTACTCGGCGTCACCGGCGGCCAGAGCCCTCAGTCGTTGCTCACCGAGTTCGCCGGGGAGATCAATGCGGGACGCACGGGTGCCGCCGTGCTCTTCGGCGCCGAGATCATGTCCACAGTCCGCCACCTCACCGCGACCACGGAGGCCGACGATCGGCCGAGCCTGGCCGAAGAGGTCGGCGGGCAACTCGAGGACCGCGGCTACGCGATCGCCGGCCTGACGACCCATCAGGAAGCGCAGCACGGAATGCTGGCGCCACTCGTGCAGTACGCCGTCCTCGAGAACGCGCTGCGTCACCGTCTGGGACGCAGTCGCAGCGATCACGCGCGAGCGATGGGCGAACTGTTCGCGCCGTTCTCGACGGTCGCCGCCGCCAATCCGCACTCGGCGGCACCGACCGCACGAACGGCCGAGGAACTCGTCACCGTCGGCCCTGACAACCGTGTCGTCGCCGACCCGTTCACGCGACTGCTGGTGGCCCGCGATCAAGTCAATCAGGCTGCGGCCGTGGTGATCATGTCCGTCGGCAGGGCACGCGAGCTCGGGATCGACGAGAGCCGATGGGTCTTCGTTCACGGCCATGCCGACACCCGGGAACGGACGCTGATGACGCGCCCGGACCTGAGTACCGCACCGGCCGCGGCCGCGGCCGTTCGCGGTGCCCTCGCGGTCGCCGAGATCGGCCTCGACGAGATCGACTTCATCGACATCTACAGCTGTTTCCCGATCGCGGTCACCAACGTCATCGATCCGCTCGGCATCAGCCCCGACGACCCGCGCGGCCTCACCCTGACCGGTGGACTGCCCTTCTTCGGAGGGCCGGGCAACAACTATTCGATGCACGCCATCGCCGAGGCCGCCGACCGCGCGCGCACATCCCCGGGCAGCCACACCCTGGTGGTGGCCAACGGCGGCATCCTGTCCAAGACGTCGGTCGGCATCTACAGCAGCACTCCGGCGCCGTGGTCGCCGGGCGACTCGGCCGGGGTCCAGGCACTCCTCGACGCCGCATCGACGGTGTCGACCACCGACTACGCCGACGGACCCGCCACACTGGAGACCTTCACCGTGGTGCCCGACCGCGACGGCGGCCGCAAGGGCATCGTCATCGGGCGACTCGGCGACGGAACGCGATTCATCGCCAACGTGGAGCACGACGACACCGAGATGTTCGATCTGCTCGCCGGCGAGGATCCGATCGGCACGACCGTGCATGTCCGCTCGTCGGCTCGCGGCAACCGGGTGTTCGCCAGTCGCACAGCGATGCTGCGGCATCACCCGGCAACCGTCCCGTCGTTCCGCGATGGCTACGAGCACGTCGAGATCCGCCGCGACGGCCATCTCCTCGAGGTGGTGATCAACCGGCCGGAGGCGCGAAATGCCCTGCACCCCGCGGCGAATGCGGAGCTCGACGAGATCTTCGACGCCTACTTCGCCGACCCGGACCTGTGGGTCGCGATCCTGACCGGTGCCGGCGACAAGGCATTCTCCGCCGGCAACGACCTGGCGCAGACGGCAGGTGGCACCGGGCTGGAGGTGCCGAAGAACGGATTTGCCGGACTCACGTCCCGACGGGACCTTCCGAAGCCCGTCATCGCAGCGGTCAACGGGTATGCGCTCGGCGGCGGCCTCGAGATCGCGATGGCGTGCCATCTCGTCGTCGCCGACGAACGCGCGACCTTCGGGTTGCCGGAGGTCAAGGTCGGATTGGCCGCGCTGGCCGGTGGACTGGTGCGCCTGCCGGCAACCGTCGGGCCCGTTCTCGCCCGAGACATGATTCTCACCGGCCGCCGTCTCGACGCCACCGAGGCGCTGGCGGCCGGACTGATCAGCCGGATCGCGCCGGCCGGCGACGTCATGACGCTGGCCCGTACGGTCGCCGACGAGATCCTCGCCGCATCACCGACGTCGGTGCGGGAATCACTGCGCGCCATGGCGGTGGCCGAGTCGATCCCCGACGAGATCGACGCCATCTCCTCCACGTCGAGCGCGCTCGACGGCCTGCTCGTCAGCAAGGACACCATCGAGGGGATCACGGCGTTCGTCACCAAGCGCCCGCCGAACTGGACCGGACGCTGACGCCGCGTCCGTCATCCCCCGGAGACACCTCGTCGAGGGTTACGATCACCCCGTCGAAAGGCGTCCATGACCGTTGAGCAACAGACCGAACCGCCGAGCAGTTGGTCGATGCCACGTGGCACGATCGTGCTCCTGACGATCGCAGGCCTCGTCGTGACCGTCGGCGGGATGAAAGCCGTCGCCGGCCTCGTCGGACCCGTCTTTCTCGCCCTGATGCTCACCGTGGCCGTGCAGCCCATCCCGGCGTGGCTGCGACGCAAAGGCCTGCCCACCTGGCTGGCCTTCGTCGCGACGCTGCTGGCCGTGTACGGAATCCTGTTGGCACTCTTCGGGTCCCTGGTGTTCTCGGTGGCGCGGCTCGCGACGATCCTGCCCGAGTACTCCGACAAGTTCCAGAAGCTGATCGACGACTTCCAGAAGCTCCTGACCGACCACGGGGTCAGCCAGGACAAGGTGCACGCCGCGATCTCGCACATCGATCCGGGCAAGGCCTTCGGGTATGTCACCGAACTGCTGGAGAGCACGTTCTCGGTGGCCTCGGCGTTGCTCCTGGTCATCACGATGCTGCTGTTCATGGCCGCCGACGCGTTGTCCTTCGACAAACGCATCAACGTCCTGCGCGGCCAACGTCCCGACATCGCAACGGCATTCAGCAACTTTGCCCGGGGCACGCGCAGCTATCTGCTGGTATCCACCATATTCGGCCTCATCGTGGCCGTGTTCGACACCGGATTCCTCTGGCTGGTCGGTGTACCTCTGCCCATCCTCTGGGGCCTGTTGTCGTTCATCACCAACTACATCCCGAACGTCGGGTTCGTCCTCGGGTTGATCCCGCCCGCACTGCTCGCCCTGCTCGACGGCGGGGTCGGGCAGATGCTGTTGGTGATCGTCGTCTACAGCGTGATCAACGTGATCATCCAGTCGGTCATCCAACCGAAGTTCGTCGGTGACGCGGTCGGCCTGTCCACCACGCTGACCTTCCTGTCCCTGGTGTTCTGGGCATGGGTGATCGGCCCACTCGGTGCGATCCTCGCCGTGCCGCTCACGCTGATGTCCAAGGCGTTGCTGATCGACATCGACCCGGCCACCCGGTGGGCCGACGTCCTGCTCGCATCGTCGGCGCCGCGAGACGAACCCGCGTCGCCGAAGGAGTCACCACCCCGGGCATCCGGCGACGGAGACGAGACCGATACCGTCACGGACACCGATGCCCCGCACGACGAATCCGGCAACACCACTCAGCCCGATTGAGTAGTCTCACGCATCCCCGGCGCCCCCGGCGATTGCGATCCTGATCGGCATGAGCAACTCGTCCGAACTCCCCCAGACCCCGACCACCGCCGCCTACTACCTGCAGGCCGCCATCGCCTTCGCCGTCAGTCTCGGCACCGCGATCATCGGCATCCTGTACCTGCCGATCGACGCGTGGCAGCGTGGCTTCCTCGGCATCACCCTGCTGTTCCTCACGTCGAGCACGTTCACCCTCGCCAAGGTGGTGCGCGACCGACAGGAGCAGACCAGCGTCCGCGCGCGCCTCGACGAGGCGCGCATGGACAAGATCATGGCCGACCACGACCCCTTCAATCGCGTCGCCTGACCATTCGAGTCCCGCCACGGGCTCGACCACCGCTCGCGCCCCGAGAACTGTCCGCACCTGATACCCCGAACCCCGCCCGGGTGGACCGCCGCAGATCTACGATCACGGCGGAACACCCGGGCATCCGACTTTTCAGAGCCGGGTGCGCTGCCGTACATTCTTCACATCACATATATTTGATACGTCGATGCCGCTCGCGCCGTGTGGCACGCAGATAGGGGTGACAACTCGATGGACATGACCTGGTCCGACGCCGACATCGCGTTCCGAGATGAGGTGCGTGAGTTCCTCGACGCGAACCTCACCTCGGAACTGCGCACCGCGGGGCGACTGCACACCAGCGTGTACTCCGAACACGAGGCCTCGATGGCCTGGCAGGCGATCCTGCACGAGCGGGGTTGGGCCGCCCCGGCGTGGCCCGTCGAGTACGGCGGCTGCGACTGGACGCTCACCCAGCACTACATCTTCAGCCGCGAGTCCGTCCTCGCCGGTGCACCTGCTCTGTCCCCCATGGGAATCCGCATGGTCTCGCACGCGATCATGGCCTTCGGCACGCAGGAACAGAAGGACTTCTTCCTGCCCGGCATCCTCGATGCCAGCGTCTTCTTCTGCCAGGGTTACTCGGAGCCCGAAGCCGGCTCCGACCTCGCCTCCCTGTCGATGGCCGCGGTCAGCGACGGCGACGACCTCGTGGTGACCGGCAGCAAGATCTGGACGACGCACGCCAGCGAGGCGAACTGGATCTTCTGCCTGGTCCGGACCTCCAAGCAGGAGCGCAAGCAGCAGGGCATCACGTTCCTGCTGATCGACATGAACTCACCGGGCATCGAGGTGCAGCCGTTGGTGTTCGCCTCCGGCGAGCAGGTGCAGGCACAGGTGTTCTTCGACGGCGTGCGCGTCCCCAAGAAGAACGTGCTCGGCAAGATCGACGACGGCTGGACCGTTGCCAAGTACCTCTTGGTGTTCGAACGCGGCGGCGGTGCCGCGGCTCCGGCCCTGCAGGTCATGGTCGAACAACTCGGACGCGACGCCGCGCAGGTGACCGCACCGGGCGGTGGTCCACTGTCGGAGGATCCGGCCTTCGCCCACAAGCTCGCCGATCTCGCCGTGCGGGCCAAGATCCTCGAGGTACTCGAGTACCGGTCGCTGGCCGCGATGACGTCGGGCATCGACCCGGGCCCGATCGCCTCAATGCTCAAGATCCTGGGCACCGAACTCAGCCAGGCGATCACCACGCTGAGCCTGGAGGCCGCCGGTCCCCATGGCCGTGTCTTCCAACCCCATGCAACCCGTCCGGGCGGCCCGATCTCGCAGTACACCGCGCCGACCGACGGCTACGTCAGCGGCGAGGCCTGGCAGGCCGTCGCACCGCTGCACTACTTCAACGACCGCGCCGGCTCGATCTACGCCGGTAGCAACGAGATCCAGCGCAACATCCTCGCCAAGGCCGCACTGGGCCTGTAAGGGAGACACAACTCATGGACTTCACACTCACCCCGGAACAGCAACTGCTCTCCGACGGCCTCAACAAATTCCTCGACGCTCGCTACGACTTGGAGGCGAGCCGCGAGGCCGTCAAGGTCGGCGCAGGCTGGCAGCCCGACGTCTGGAGTGCGCTGGCCGACGAACTCGGTGTGATCGGCGCATGCCTGCCCGAGTCCGTGGGCGGCGACGACGGCGGCCCCGAGGAACTGATGGTGGTCACCGAGGCACTCGGACACGCACTCGTCGTCGAACCCTTCGTCGACTCCGTCGTTCTGGGCGCCCGCCTGCTCCACGCCACCGGTGCGGAGCCTGCGCTGGCCGCGGCGCGACGCATCGCCGAAGGTGACGCGGTGAGCGCGCTCGCAGCGCTCGAGGACGGTTCGGGCGGTGTGCTCTCACGGGTCACCACACGCGCCGAACGTGACGGCGACGAGTGGGTGCTCAACGGCGCCAAGGCAGTGGTGACGACCGCACCGATCGCCGACCATCTGATCGTGAGCGCCCGCACCGCAGGCGAATCCGACGACCGCGCCGGCGTCTCGCTGTTCCTGCTGCCGTCGGGCGATGCCGCACCGGCCGGGATCGACTCCCATGTCTTCCGCACCATCGACGATCGCGTCGCGGCCGATCTCACCTTCACCGACGTGCGGGTCCCGGCGTCGGCGCTGATCGCCGAGGACGCCATCGAGCTCCTCGAACAGGCGTGGGACGAGGGGACGGCGGCCGTGGTCTCCGAGGCCGTCGGCCTGATGCGCAAGGTCCTCGCCGACACCGTCGAGTACAGCAAGCAGCGCCAGCAGTTCGGTCAGGCGATCGGATCTTTCCAGGCCCTGCAGCATCGCATGGTCGACATGTTCATCGAGCTCGAACAGGCTGTGGCGGCACAGTATTTCGCGATCATCACGCTGTCCGCGCCGGCGGCCGAACGGTCCGCGGCGGTGTCTGCCGCCAAGGCGACGATCAGTCGCGCCGCCCGGTTCATCGGCCAGAACGCGGTGCAGCTGCACGGCGGCATGGGTATGACCGAGGAACTCGCGATCGGCCACTACTTCAAACGTCTCACGGCCATCGAGTACGAGTTCGGCACGGCGGACGCGCATCTCGCCCGCTACGCTGCGCTGACCTGACCCGGCCTGACCCGAGCGAACCGAACCTGAATCCGACCTCGTAGTCACAATGCGCACGAGATGCGCACCCTGACTACGAGGTCGGATTCAGTTCGTCGGTATCGCTCGGAGACCGAACATGTAGGTGGTGAGATACTCGTCGATCACCGCTTCGCGGAGCTCGGGAGACTCGGGCGTGGTGATCAGCAGCGCATACAGACCGACGAGAAACGACACGCCGTTGTGTACGACGTCGACGGCCGCGGGGATCTCGCCACGTTCGCGGGCGCGCTGCAGCTCTTCCACCACGGTCGCCACGACCGGGTAGTTCCCCCACTCCTCTGACGGCGGTCGGGTCGTCGAAAAATGCAGGGCCAGAAAGTCTTTGAACAACAGCCGGCCAAGGCGGCGCTCGAGTTTCTCCAACACCCGAACCGACTCGGCGAGTGTGTCACGCACCCCGTGGGGACGGGAGAAGTACTTCGCCAACTCCGCCGCCATGTGTATCTGCTCGCGGTTCTCGAGCTCGATCAGGACGTGTTCCTTCGTCGGGAAGTGGAAAAAGAAGGTTCCGTGGGCAACGCCCGCCGCGGAGACGATCGCCGCTGTGTCGGCAGCCGCCATGCCCGTGCGCTTGAACTCGGCGATCGCCGCACCCATCAGGCGTTCACGTGTCTGCAACCCCTTGGGGCGCCGCGCCGCCGACTTCGGCTTCTGATCTGAGTTCCTACTCGTCGCCACGACGCTCCCCTCTTCCTACCTCGCGAGGTCAACTCTACATTCGCACTTTTCTAGCTGACTTTAGTCAAAAACTGCTGACACCATTAGCCGCCCTGCGCTAGCCTCACGATCACGACGTGCTGAAAGTTGCGTTCGTCTAACCGTATTCGGTTGGCGAACTGCTACCTCCCACACGTGTGGCCGATTCTGTAAATGACTAATGTCAATATCTTGGAGGCAGTCATGCACGTGCTGGAACAGGTCCAGGACCTGCCGAAGGCCGGCAACATCAAAGCCCAGTGGATCAGTCTGTGGATCGGGCCCGCGGTAGGGATCGTCTTACTGATCGCGTTCGCGGCCTTCCCGGGCTTCTGGCCACCGCTGTCGCCGACGATGAGCGCCGAGGAGGTCGCGGATTTCTACTCCGCCAACACCGCCTGGATCCAGTTCAGTCAGGTGACGTTCAACCTGTGCGGGATCATGTTGCTGCCGTTCTTCATGGTGATCGTGATCCAGATGAAGCGCATGGCCGGGCAAAGCCACGTCTTCGCCTACTGCTACCTGACGGCGGCCGTCAGCGGCGCGACGATATTCGCCTTGTCGAACATATTCTTCCTGGTCGCAGCGTTTCGACCGGATCGGAATCCGGAGCTGGTGATGCTCCTCAACGACCTCGCCTGGATCGTCCTCGTCGCCCCGGTGGGCATGCTGCTGGTGCAATTCGTCCTTCTCGGACTTGCCGTCTACTTCGATGATGGGCCCAATCCAGTCTTCCCCAGATGGGTCGGCCACTACTGTATGGCCACTGCCGTTGCCATGGTGCCCGCGGCGGCCGGGGCTGTGTTCCGTACCGGCCCGTTCGCCTGGGACGGTGTGCTGACGTTCTGGCTGCGCTACTGCGCGCTCGCCCTGTTCGTGATCGTCATGTTCTTCGTGCTGCGCCGCACCATCATCCGGCAGGCCATCGACGAGGGTGTGACAGCCCGGTGAGCATCATGCTGTCGAAGCGTAGGGCCGGCGCGGTGCACACCCGTGCGGGCAGACCCGACGTCATGCTGGTCACCTGGTTCTTTCCGATCTGGTACACCGTTTTCGGTGTCATCATCTGCGTGCTGGCGCGCGTGACCCCGCCACCGCGCCCCGACATCACCGATGCGGACAAGGTCGCCTTCTTCGCAGACCACGCAGTGACGATCCAGATCGGCTTCAGTGTCCTGATGGTACTCCTCGGCGGCGCCGCCGTGACCAACGGACTGGTGATGTACCACATGAAGCGGATGTCGGTCGGTTCGACATTCGCCTACGCCTACATCGCGTCGATGGGTGTCGGCGCGCTGCCCGGCTTCCTGCTGGTCGCCGTCTGCTTCCTGGCAGCGACCCTGCGGCCGGAACGCGATCCCGCGGCCGTCGGGTTTCTGTATGACCTGGGACTGCTGTCCTACAACGGTTCCCTGGGGTGCTTCACGGCCGCCTACCTGGTGATGACCATCGCGGTTCTGTACGACAAGAACGAGATCTTCCCGAAATGGTTTGCCTACGTGACGATCTGGCAGATCATCACCGAGGTCATCGCCAGCCAGATGTTCATCTTCCACTCGGGGCCGTTCGCGTGGAACGGATCGATCGCCCTGTGGCTGGCGGTCGTGGTGTTCTCCGTGTGGTTGGGGGCGCTCATCGTCCTTCTCAAACAGGCCGCCACACGCGAAGCCGAGGAACTCCGACAACCAGTGCCCGACGGTGAAGGAATAGTGTGATGTCACAAGCGGACTCGCGGCAGGCGATGTCGACGGCAGGCGAAAGACCCGGCACCGACCCGGCGCGCCACAGGCATGAGCACCTGCCGGGCGACGGCCACATGTGGGTCATGGTCCTCGGCGATCTGGTCATCTTCGGGGCGTACTTCGTCGTCTACACGATCTACCGGACGATGGACCCGGAGGGGTTCCTCCGGGCCCAAGAGCACCTGAACATCAACATCGGCGTGATCAACACCATGATCCTGTTGACCAGTTCGTGGTTCATCGCCCGAGCGGTGATCGTCGCCCGAGCCGGGCACCACGATCGCGCGATTCGCTTGACCCTGGCGGGCGGATGCTTCGGCGTACTGTTCATGCTTCTCAAAAGCTACGAGTGGTACTCCGAGATCCAGGGCGGGCACACCAACTCCGACATGTTCTTCTCGTTCTACTACGTGCTCACCGGAGTCCATCTCGTCCATGTGTTCATCGGGCTGATCGTCCTGGGCGTGACCGTCCGCGAACTGCGCAACCCTTCACGCCGCAGGATCTCGATGGTCGAGTCCAATGCAATCTATTGGCACATGGTCGATCTGCTCTGGGTGATCATCTTCGGCCTGCTCTACGTGATGAGGTGACCATGACGACCACAACGACCTCCCCTACCCGAGTCGCCTCGTCGTCGCGAGCCGTGACGTGGACCTGGGCGGTACTGCTCGCGATCACCGCCGGCTCGTGGTGGCTCGCCCCGGCGCACCACCCCGCCACGTACCGCGACGGCGGCGTCATGATCACGGCCGCCGTCCTGGTCATCACTCTCGTCAAGTCGCGCCTGATCATCCGCTACTTCATGGAGGTGCGCTGCGCACCGCGTTGGCTCCGCTGGGCGACGGACGCGTGGCTGCTCGTCTTGTGTGTGACGGTCTTCGTGATCGATATCGTCTGAGGGCCCGGCGGCGTCCGGCACCCTCGTCGGTGGCGCCCGGAATGCGCCGCCGGACCGCACCCGCGAATCACGCTCTACAGCGCGAACGAATATCCCCCGTTGACCGGGATGGTCTGTCCGGTGATCCACGAACCCTGGTCCCCGGCGAGCAGCAGTGCCAACGCGGCGACATCGTCGGGTGTCCCCGGCCGCCTGATGACGTAGTTCTGCAGAATCGCCTTGGCCCGTGGCGAATCCGGTTCGTCCCAGAGCGCTTCGGTGAGCGGGGTGCGCATGGTGCCGAGCGCGATGTTGTTGGCGGTGATGCCGTGGCGTCCGCCTTCCATGGCGATCGAGCGGATGAACCCGGCGGCACCCGCCTTGGCCGTCGCGTACACGGCGCTGTTGCGATCGCCGGTCCGCCCGGCGTCGGAGACGATCGTGATGACCCGGCCCCACTGCCGCTCGATCATGGCCGGCAAGACGGCATGGGTGCAGTGCATGACCCCGTACAGGTTCACCCGCAAGAACGGTTCCCAGTCCGCCGGACCGGTGTCGTGGAAGGCCCGACCGACGGTGAACGGGCCTGCACCGGCATTTCCCGCATTGTTGATCAGGATGTCCACCGGCCCGGCCGCGGCGATCGCCGTGGCGACCTCTTCGTGGTCGGTGACGTCGAACGGAACCGACCGGCCGCGGCCACCCTTGTCACGCACCTGAGCGACGACATCCTCGGCGCGGTCGACTCGGACGTCGTTGACCAACACCTCGGCGCCGGCATCGGCAAGGGCCAACGCCAGTCCGCGTCCCACGCCCTGCCCGGCGCCGGTGACGAGGGCACACCGTCCGGCCAGATCGCCGTCGGCGGTCATCGGGCGTCCGTCGGCGGCGTGCAGATGTTGGCTCCCACCAGGGCGACACAGGCCTGGGTCGCCGGCTCCACGATGGTGTGCAGGGGCGCACCTCGTTCGACCGCGTCTGCGGTCAGCTCTCTGATCCCGCCCCAGATCATCACCGCCGTCGCGCGGCTCACGGGTGTGGTCCCGGCCGACCGCATCTGCGGCGTGTCGGTGAGCGCCACCAACAACGCGATGAACTTCTCCATCATGCCCAGGCGCAGTTCGCGCGCGGGCTCGCCGAGGGCCGGGAGTTCACGAATCCAGCTCCACGTGATCTCCGGGTGTTGCTCACTCGCCACGACATACGCGGTCACCGCCTGACGGATCTGCACCGTGGCGTCCGCATCCGGATCCACCCCGGCCGCAATGCCTTCCATCATCGCGTCGTTGGACATCCGCAACAGCGCGAAGAAGCAGGCGACCTTGTCCGGGAACTCCTGATAGAAGGTGCGCCGCGATGTGCGGGCGACCCGGACGATGTCGGCCACGGTGGTCTCTCGAAACCCTCGATCGAGCAGGCATGCTGCCATCGCATCGAGGAGACGAACGCGGACCGACGACACCTGGTCGCCGCCTGCACCGACCGGCGTCTGTTCGGAGAGCATTGCATCGGACACACCCACACGATACGACGAAAACCCTTGCGCACCGACGGTACGGATGCGTACCGTTTATCTGGTACGGGTTCGTACCAGACGACCGCCACACAGGAGGAATCCTGAGTATGTCCGCACCCCAGACCGTGCCGCCCAGCCAGACACCCGACCGAGGCGACCCCCCGTCACCTCCCGGATCACCGTCACCTCCCGGACCCGTGTCAGCTCCCGAATCACTGTTACCTCCGGGATCACGCCTCCCCAAAGGCCTGCAGGGCCTCAACTTCGTCATCCGACGGCGTCAGACACTGCAATCCCTCGCCCGACGTCACGGACCGGCGTTCACCATCCGCGTGCCGTTGTTCCGCGACATCGTCGTCATCGCCGACCCGACGTTGGCCAAGCAGCTGTTCACCACGTCGACCGATCAGGTCAACAACATCCGCCCCAACCTCGGCCGTCTACTCGGCGCGGGTTCGCTGTTCTCACTCGAGGGCACCGACCACCGCCGCCAGCGCAAACTGCTCACTCCCCCGCTGCACGGCAAGAGGATCAAGCGCTACGAGAGCATCGTCGAAGAAGAGTTCCACCGGGAGGCGCAGACCTGGCCCATCGGTCGCGCTTTTCCCACCGTCGAGCCGATGATGCGCATCACGTTGAATGTGATCCTGCGGGCGGTGTTCGGGGCCGACGGGCGTGAGCTCGACACCCTGCGCGAGATCATCCCACCGATGGTCACCGTGGGCTCGCGGTTGGCGACCCTGCCGGACCTACCCGTGTCCTTCGGGCGATTCGACCCACGACGATCCTTTGCCACACATCGCGCCACCTACGACGCCATCATCGATGCGTTGATCACCAAGGCGCGCACCGATCCCGGCCTCGACGACCGCGACGACATCCTGGCGTTGATGCTGCAGAGCCGCTACGACGACGGCACCGCGATGGCCGACACCGCCATCGCCGACGAACTGTTGACCCTACTGGTCGCCGGACACGAGACCACGGCGAACTCGCTGGCGTGGACGGTCGAACGACTCGGTCGCCACCCCGCCGTCCTCAGCCGGCTGGTGGCCGAGGTCGACGCCGGTGGCAGCGAGTACCGGATGGCGACGATCCTCGAGACGCAGCGCAGCAGGCCCGTCATCGACCTCGCCGGCCGTCACGTGGTGACCGATGTCCTGGAGCTGGGACAGTACCGAATCCCCAAGGGTCACAACATCATGGTCGCCATCTCCCTTCTGCACGACGACAGCCGACAGTTCGACGACCCGGAGCGGTTCGACCCGGAACGGTTCGTCGGGACCCCGCCGAGTCAGGCGTGGATACCGTTCGGTGGCGGTACCCGACGGTGTATCGGCGCCGCATTCGCGCACATGGAGATGGATGTGGTCTTACGTACCCTGCTGCGGGACTTCACCATTCACATCACGACGGAGCCGCCCGAGGCCTGGCACTCCCGCGGAGTCGCGTTCGCCCCGCGCCGCGGCGGGATGGTCACACTCACCCGTCGCTGAACCGACCCCGCTCTGCGATCGACGCCGAAGACACGAGAGTCGACGAGGCTCGACCGCACTCGATCGGCTCGGCGCAGAACCCGCGACGCCACCACTGTCAGTGGCCGAACAATTCGTCCACGTCCAGCCCCAGCATCGGCGCGACCCGCCCGATCGGAAAGGACGAGACGAGCATCAGCATCGTGGGATCGAGTTCATCGACCCCCATCGTGGCGGCCAGGCGCGCTCGCAGATCGGGACCCGACCGAGCGTCGTCGAGGACCTCCCCCAGCGTCGATGACGCGTCCAGGCGTGCCGACGCCGAATCCCCGCCGACCTGCACCGTGGCGGTCAACCTGATGTCCCGACTGGACATACCCACCTCGACACGATGGTCCCCACCCTCGACGAACCAGTCGTCGAGGGTCCGATCCCAGTACGCGAGTTCGGATCTCGCGACCTCGATGTCGACGGTCGAACGGGCGCCGGCCGCCAGGTCACAGATCCCGATGCCCTTCAACTCTCGTGGGGCACGTGCGACCGCCGAATCGTCACGGCCGACATAGACCTGCACCACCGCCCGACCGGCCCGGTCTCCGACGTTGGCGACCGTGGCGCGTACCCGAAGTCCGTCGGCCCGTGACGTGACATCCAGATCGGCGAGGTCGAATGTGGTGTAGGACAATCCGTGTCCGAAGGGGTAGCGCACCGGCAGTTGCCGCGCGTCGTACCACCGGTACCCGACGAAGACACCCTCGCCGTAGCGTACGTGCAGGTGTTCGCCCGGGAAGTCGAGGTATGCGGGGCTGTCCTCGATCCGCAGCGGGATGGTCTCGGCGAGTCGTCCCGACGGATCGGACAGTCCGTACAGCAACTCGGCGATGGCACCGCCGCCTGCCTGACCCAGCAGCCATCCTTCGAGAATCGCCGGTGCTTGCTCGACCTCCGCCAGGTCGACGACGCCGCCGTTGGAGAGCACGACGACCGTGCGCGCGTTCGCCTGCAGGACGCGCCTGAGCAACTCCAACTGCGGGGCGGGCAGACGCCAGTCGGCGCGGTCGAAGCCCTCGGACTCGTCATCGTCGCCGAGTCCCAGGAACAGAATCGCCACCTCGGCGCCGCGTGCGGCCTCGATCGCCTCATCGACCAGCGTCGGGTCGGAGTCCGTTGCGCCGACGACGAATCCCGGGGCGAAATCCACCGCGTCCGCATCGGCGATGGTCCGGATCTCGTCGAGCGCGGTGTCGAGCCGGAACGGGTTGATCTTCGAGCTGCCCCCACCCTGATAGCGCGGCGTGCGGGCGAACTCCCCGATGACCGCGATACGGGTCGACGGCGCCAGCGGTAACACCGGGCCGGTCTCGCCGATGTCGTCGTTCTTCAGCAACACCGCGCACCGTCGGGCGACCTCCCGGGCGAGCGCGTGATGGGCCTGCCGGTCATACGTCGCGCCGTCGCGCGCGTTGCCTTCTGCCGCGAGCGCCAGTTCCACCACGCGGCAGGCGGATTCGTCGAGCACGCGACCGGCGTCGCCGTCGTCGGCGGCCGCGGCGCGAACCTCCCCCGGGCCGACATCGCCGCTCGACGGCATCTCGAGGTCGAGTCCGGCGGCGAGCGCGGCGACCCGATCGTCCACGGCCATCCAGTCCGAGACGACCAGCCCGTCGAAACCCCAGCGATCACGCAACGTGTCGGTGAGCAACCATCGGCTCTCGGTGGCGTAGACACCGTTGATCTTGTTGTAGGAGGCCATGATCGTCCACGGCTGCGCCGAACGCACGATGTGTTCGAAGGCCCGCAGGTAGATCTCGTGCAGCGGTCGCGGGTCGACGTCGGCGCTGACCCGCAGCCGCTCGTGCTCCTGATTGTTGACCGCGAAGTGTTTGACCGAGGTCCCGATGCCGTGCTGCTGCACACCGCGCACGAGAGCCGCCGCGATACGTCCGGTCAGGAACGGATCCTCCGACAGATACTCGAAGTTGCGTCCACCGAGCAGCGAGCGCTTGATGTTGACCCCGGGTCCGAGCAGGACGCCGACCCGTTCGGCGAGACATTCGATGCCGAGGGCGTCGCCGACCCGGGCGACGAGGTCCGCGTCGAACGACGAAGCCATCGCCACCGCAGGCGGAAAGCACACGGCCGGAACCGAATCATTGAGGCCCAGCGCATCGGCGGCGCCCGCCTGCTTGCGGATGCCGTGTGGCCCGTCGGTCAACATGACCGGCGCCACCCCGTCCGCGTCCAGACCCGTGGTGTACCAGAAGGAGGCGCCGGTGGTCAGTGATGCTTTCTGCGCGTCGGACAGCGTGGCGACGATCTCGGCCGCGCGCCGACGATGCTCGCCCGGGCGCGTCGTGTGCGTTGAGGTCATGTGGCCAGACTGCCCGAGGACCCAAGCGGGTACCGATGTTTCGCCGAACTCGCGACCGCAGCGAGCGAGCCCGCAGTCGGATTGTCACGCAGACGGGTTGTATAGTGACCCGGGCCACACTCGCCACCAGGAAGGTTTGCGCCGATGACGGTCACCGACGAACGCGCCGACAAACCGACGATCGAGTACATCAAGACCGATCCAGACCTGCCCCCGGTGGCGATCGTGGATCGCTCCCCGATGACCGTCGGCAAGCGCATCCTGTTCGCGGTCATCGCCCTCATCGGGGCCGCCGCTTGGGCCGTCATCGCGATCGTCCGGGGTGAGAGTGTCAACGCGGTCTGGTTCGTGCTGGCCGCCGTCTGCACCTATGTGATCGCCTACCGGTTCTACGCGCGACTGATCGAGATGAAGGTGGTCGCGCCCCGCGACGACCACGCGACACCTGCCGAGCTCCTGGACAACTCGCGCGATTACATGCCCACCGACCGCCGAGTGCTCTTCGGTCACCATTTCGCCGCGATCGCCGGTGCCGGCCCGCTCGTCGGTCCCGTGTTGGCCGCCCAGATGGGTTATCTGCCGGGCACCATCTGGATCATCATCGGCGCGGTGCTCGCCGGATGCGTGCAGGACTATCTGGTGCTGACGATCTCCACCCGTCGACGCGGCCGCAGCCTGGGTCAGATGGCCCGTGACGAACTCGGCGCGGTCGGCGGGACCGCTGCCATCGTGGCGATCCTCGTGATCATGATCATCCTCATCGCGGTGCTGGCCCTGGTGGTGGTCAATGCCCTCGCCGACAGCCCCTGGGGAGTCTTCTCCATCGCGATGACCATCCCGATCGCCTTGTTCATGGGGGTCTATCTGCGCTACCTGCGCCCGGGCCGGGTCAGCGAGGTGTCGCTGATCGGTGTGGTGCTGCTTCTCCTGGCGATCGTCGCCGGACGTTACGTCGCCGAGACCGGCTGGGGCAACGACTGGTTCAGCCTTTCGCCGGTCTTCCTGAGCTGGGCGATCATCGTCTACGGCATCGCGGCCGCGGTTCTGCCGGTCTGGCTACTGCTGGCCCCGCGTGACTATCTGTCGACGTTCATGAAGGTCGGCACCATCGTGCTGCTCGCCCTCGGCATCCTGCTCGTGCGTCCCGTCATGGAAGCGCCCGCGTTCAGCGACTTCGCCTGGAACGGGCAGGGTCCGGCGTTTGCCGGCGCGTTGTTCCCGTTCCTCTTCATCACCATCGCGTGCGGCGCGCTGTCCGGGTTCCATGCACTGATCTCCTCGGGCACCACGCCGAAGATGCTCGCGAAGGAGGGTCAGGCCCGGATCATCGGGTACGGCGGCATGATCACCGAGTCGTTCGTCGCGATCATGGCCCTGATCACCGCATGCATCCTCAATCAGCACCTCTACTTCGCGATGAACGCGCCCACCGCACAGACAGGCGGCACCGCCCAGGGGGCCGCCGACTACGTCAACGGGCTCGGGTTGCACGGTGATCCGACGAGCGCCGAACAGATCCAGCAGGCAGCCGACGCGGTCGGCGAGGAGTCGGTCGTCTCCCGCACCGGCGGCGCACCCACGCTCGCGATGGGAATGGCCGACACGCTCCAGGACGCCATCGGCGGAGAATCGTTGCGCTCGTTCTGGTATCACTTCGCGATCATGTTCGAAGCGCTGTTCATCCTGACCACCGTCGACGCCGGCACCCGCGTGGCCCGCTTCATGCTGTCCGACGGTCTGGGCAACCTTCCCGGCCTGCGCCGTTTCAAGGATCCGTCGTGGCGACCCGGCGCGTGGCTGTGCACCGTGATCGTCTGCGCCGCCTGGGGTTCCATCCTGTTGATGGGAGTCACCGATCCACTCGGCGGCATCAACACCCTGTTCCCGCTGTTCGGCATCGCCAACCAGTTGTTGGCCGCGGTGGCGCTGACGGTGGTGACCGTGGTGCTCATCAAACGCGGTCAGCTCAAGTGGGCGTGGATCCCCGGCGTGCCGCTGACCTGGGATCTCGTCGTCACGATGACGGCGTCCTGGCAGAAGATCTTCTCGTCCAATCCGTCCATCGGATACTGGGCGCAACACAGCGCGTTCGTGGACGCCAAGGACCAGGGGCTCACGTCCTTCAAGACGGCGAAGACGGCCGACGAGATCGATGCCGTCATCCGTAACACCTTCATCCAGGGCACGTTGTCGATCATCTTCGCGGTCCTGGTACTGATCGTGGTGCTGGCCGGCGTCTACATCTCGATCAAGGCGATCCGCGCGGGCGGGCTGCCCACCACCGAGGACGAACCGGTCCCGTCCAAGATCTTCGGGCCGCGAGGTCTGATCCCGACTGCCGCCGAGCGCGAGGTGCAGAAGGAGTGGGACGACCTCGGCGCATCAGCCGAGGCTGCACGCGCACCGGGCGGACCGTCATGATCGCCGCGCTGCGCCGCGGGACCGCTGCCATCGCCTGGTACGTGGGCAGCGTCATGGGCGATCGTGACTATGCGCGGTACGTCGAACGACATGCGGCCACCCACCCCGGCTCGGAGCCGATGTCCGAACGCGAGTACTGGCGTGCCCGATACGCGGCCCAAGATCGCAATCCGGGGGCACGCTGCTGCTGACAGACGCGAAATGTCTGTGCAGCAGATCACATTTCAGGTGTGTCTTCCGTCACCATATTCGCTACCGCAAACCCGATTTGCCACCGTGGGACACGCCGCGATGCGCAGGGAATTCACAGGAATTCGGCGCCGTTATCACTGCGTGATCAAAAGCGCCCTGCTCATCGTCGCAACGTGACCTTTCCGTTACCAGCTTGTAGGTTCGCTGTCGGTCCGAGATCAACCGCCCAGCCCGATACGGGGCGGTGAATGGAGGAACGATGACCATGAGCATGAAGAAGCTCGCTGTGCGCGCCGGATTCGTCGGCGCGATCGCCTTGGCCCCGCTCACCGCCTTCGCCGGTAACGCATCGGCAGCAGGCAACTGGGACGCAGTCGCCCAGTGCGAGAGCGGCGGCAACTGGGGCACCAACACCGGTAACGGCTATTACGGCGGTCTGCAGTTCTCGCAGAGCACCTGGGAGGCCAACGGCGGTAGCGGCAGCGCCGCCAACGCCTCGCGCGAAGAGCAGATCCGCGTCGCCGAGAACGTCCTGGCCAGCCAGGGCGCCGGCGCGTGGCCGGTCTGCGGTCAGTACCTCTGACCCATCCCGGCACACCGGACGTGTGACGAGCCGGGCCGCGGTGTCCTCGAGACACCCGGCCCGGCTCTACGCATTCTGGCGTGGTCCGATGAGCCGGGCCACCAGCGGGAAGACCAGGACGGTCGTCGCACCGGCCGCGACCAAGGTCGAAGCGACCGCCGTCGACATCAGGTCGGCATCGACGGCCACCTGGGTCACCGCGACGATGATGGGCAACCCGGTGGCCGCGTAGAGAGCCAGTTGGGTCCGCTCCCGTTCGACCTCGAGGTTCGCGCCGTGGTCGATGAAACGTTCACCCAGCCACACCGGGACCCCGCGAGCGATCGCGATCGATGCCACCAGCGCCACCCAGAGCACCGGATCGCCGATCACCGCCGTCACGTCGATGCCCATCCCCGACGTGACGAAGAAGACCGGTATGAGCACACCGAATCCGATCACCTCCAGCGATTGGCCCACACCTTCTCGCTCCGGCCCGACCAGCCGCCGCAGGATCAACCCGGCGGCAAACGCGCCGAGCACGATGTCGAGGTCGAACTCCGCCGCGACGGCCATCAACGACACCAGCAGCGCGACCACCACGCGCACCGGCAATTGCACGGTGCCGCCGCGCATCTCCGAGACCGCCGTGCGGACACCCGGCACATGTTCGGCGATATGCCGCGGCACGGCTCCGATCACCACCGCGGCGACGCCGAACAAGACGAGCACCACCACGGCAGCACCGATACTGCGACTGGTGAGCAGCACCGACATCGCGACGATCGGCCCCAGTTCGCCGACCGCGCCGTGCGCCATGACCGCCCGACCAAGGGCCGTGTCGAGCAAGCCCGACTGTTTGATGATCGGCAACAGCGTGCCCAACGCCGTCGACGTCAACGCGATCGCCACCGCGATGTGCGCCGAGAATCCTTCGGCCGGAACGGCGAGGGTGACCACCACGAGCGCGAGCACCAGCCCGCTGAGCCACGTGACGATCGCGACGCGTCCGGACTTCCCGCCCAACAGTTCGGGATCGAGCTCGTAGCCGGCCAGCAGGAACAACATCCCCAGTCCCAGCTGGCTGAGAATGCCGACGTCGTCGGGTGCTGACCAGCCGAGCATGTGCGGGCCGAGCACCATGCCGAGGACGAGCAGGATCACCACGTCGGGCACATAGCCCCGGAACATGCGCGAGACGAGCGGCGAGAGCACTGCGGCGAGAACGATCCAGAACAGCGACACGATCGCCGCATCGGTTCCCGACGACGAGGCCTCGGCCAGCAGCGACATGCGCTCATCCTGGCAGATCCCGGCAGATCCCGACGCGTCGGGAGTGTCCTCCTACGAGGAACGACCCCGCCGGTCATCGGAAGGGGTGTCGAGCGCCGAGTGTGCCCACACCAGCGGCACCCATTGCGGAATCAGCGACGCCGCCACCACCCACGCGAGGATCAACGTCGGGGTCGCGTCGGCGTAGCCCGGCATGGTGTTCTGCGACCACACGCCGAGCAGACCGAACACCGCCGACAAGCAGGCACCCGCCAAAGCGATCAACGCGAGTCCCCAGCGCCGCACGATGATTGCCAGCAGCGAGAACACCGACGTCACCAGGACGAGGACCGCGAACCCCCGCGCGATCGACGACACCCGATCGAGTTCACCGTCGGCCACATGCAAGATCAGTTGCCAACCGGAGACGCCCGGCATGACGGGCAGCAGGGACAACGCCGCCAGCACCGCAACCGAGGCGGACACCGTCACGGTCCGCCATCCGGGCACGATCTCCCTCGCGACCCGACGCTCGATGCCCTTCAGGTCGCGGACGAGTTCGTCGAACTCCGTACCTGACATCCAAACGACCACCCGTCGAGGTTCACCGGTTCCACTGCCGACACCGGTCCAATTGCCGACACCCGCGGGCCGAGCAGTCCGGCGACGCGGTAGGTCCAGCCTACGACCACCCCGACCCGGGGTGGTCGGGCCGGTTCGCCCTTCTGGTCAGCCTGCGACCTTCAGACCGACCACGCCGCCGACGATGGCGACGATGCACAGCATTTTGATCAGTCCGGCCGATTCCTGACCGGTCAGCATCGAGTAGACGACCGTGAGGGTGGCGCCTATGCCCACCCACACCGCATACGAGGTCCCCGTCGGCAGGCTGCGCATCGCGTAGGCGAGGCCGCCCATGCTCGCGACGAGCGCGACAGCGAACACGACGGTCGGGACGAGCCGACTGAATCCTTCGGAACGTCCCATGGCGGTGGCCCAGACTGCTTCCAGCACACCCGAGATGATGAGAACGAACCACGACATGACCGTGACACCTCCACAGCCACCGTCTTGTCGCTGGCCGGGTACGGCGGGCTCGTCCGGATGTCCCATCGACCCTGCCAAGCTAGCACGCCGACGATCTGCAGGCCACCACGTCACAGCCCGGCGCGATCACCGAAAGCGTTGTGTCACTTCAGATCATCACCCGCCGCAGAGTGCGGCGTGGTGACCGGGATCTCCATCTCGGTCAGGACAGGTCGTCGTCGCCGTCTGAGTCGTCCTCGTCGAGCGCGCTGACCGTGATCCCGTACGGCAGGAACCTCACCTTGCGCCTGGGATCGGTGTTGCGCTGGTTGGCCCGCAATGCCTCGAGTTCACCTGCGTAGACCTGCTCGACACGGGCGCCCCCGTCGTCGTCGACGACGAAGACCGCCCAGACACCGGCCCCGGTCTCACCGGAGGTCTCGGGCTGCGGCCGGGTCCGTCGGCCACCGTCGTCGAACACCGACGACCACGCGCCGCGGCCGCCGGGAGTGGCCAGGAACTTGCCGACCATGTCGCGGATGCCATCGGTGGCCTCCCGCGCGAAGCGGTCGAAATCGTCGGGGTCCATGCCGAAGGGTCCGTTGTTGTCGGGCATGTTTCCTCCAGGTGTAGCGGGGCGGCGACACTGCCGCATGAATCCAGTGTCCATCGGATCCACCGACCGCGCCACTGCCGTTGCGCGCTATGCGCGCCCCGCGTCGTGCATGATGATCGCGACCTGAACCCGGTTGGTGGTGCCGAGTTTGGTGAAGATGTGGGAGATATGGGCCTTCACGGTGGCCACGCTCATGAACAACTCGGCGGCGATCTCGGCGTTCGACGCCCCCTTCGCCAGGCAGATCGCGACGTCGTGCTCGCGTTCGGTGAGCGTGGCCAATGCCGCGCCAGAACCCCGGTCGGGTTCGGGACGACGGTCGACCACCTGTTTGATCAACGCCGCGGTCACCGACGGACTGAGCGCCGGCTGCCCACGCAGCACGTTCTTCATCGCCGCGACGATGTCCTCGGGCGCGGTGTCTTTCAGCAGGAATCCGTCGGCGCCCACCGCGAGTGCCCGCACCACGTACTCGTCGGCGTCGAATGTGGTGAGCACGATGACCGACGGCGGCGCATCGAGCGCCTTCAACTCCGAGGTGGCGGCGATCCCGTCCATCACCGGCATCCGCAGATCCATCAGCAGCAGGTCGACCGGGTCTGCGGTGTGCCGCTGCACCGCTTCCTGTCCGTTGGCCGCCTCGGCCACCACGTCGAGTTCCAGATCACCGCCGAGCAACAGCTTGAGGCCGGAGCGGACGAGCGGATCGTCGTCGACGATCATGATGCGGGCGGTCATGACTGCCACGGTAGCCAGACGTGGAGCACGAAGCGACGGTCGTCGGTACGCACCGCCGACTGCCGCCCACCGCTGAGTGCGACGCGCTCGGCCACGCCGACGAGGCCGAAACCCGAACGCGGCGGCATCATCGCGTCATCGTCACGCAGCGGCAACGGGTTGTCGACGATGAGGTCGACGCCCCGCTCCGCGTCGCCCTTGATCCTCACCGTGACGGTGGCGGCCGGGGCGTGCTTGCGCGCGTTGGTCAACGCCTCCTGCAGGCAACGGTAGAGGGTCCGGAAGCGGGCAGGCGCCAGCCCGGTCAAGTCGGCCGAACACATGTACTCGATCCGCATGCCACCTCGACGCCCATCGTCGATCAGGGAATCAAGGTCGTCGGGAAGTGCTTGCGGCTGTTCGGGTTCGGCGTCTCCGGGTCCCTCACGGAGCACCCCGAGCACTTCACGCAGCTCGGTGAGTGCCATTCGCGACGTCTCTTGGATCGTCTGCGCGGTCGCGCGGACCTGGTCGCGATCCAGGTCGTCGCGATACGAGAGGGCACCGGCGTACATGCTCACCGTCGAGATCCGGTGGGCCAGAACGTCATGCATCTCCCGGGCGATCCGGGCCCGCTCCACGGACCGGGCCTGGCGCACCTCAGCCTCACGTTCTGCCTCGGCCAGGATCGCCCGGGCCCGCCAGCTCGCGAGGAGTTCGCGTCGCGAACCGATGTACATGCCCCAGGCGACCATCGTCGCGATGATCGCGACCAGGATGCCGTAGCGGAGCACCGCGGGCTCCTGCACGTCCGGCACATTGAAGAACTCCTCGCCGAGCACACCACAGCCGAGTGCGAGGATCGCCTGCGGGATGATCTCGCGCCAGCGACGGCGGGTCGACAGCGACACCATCGCGAGCGTGCCCGCCCCGGCCGAACTCGCCGAGATGATGCTGGCCAGATTGGTCAACGCGGCCACCGGCACCGGGTATCGGCGACGGAACCAGATCAGCACGTAGCAGACGATGCCGACGCTCACGTCGGCGATGAACCACCACCGTGCGTGGTCCCACTGGTATCCCGCCCGCGATCCCCAGGCGACACCGGAGATCACCAGCATCAGCCCCAGACGCCACAGATGACTCCACCAGGTCAGCGGCGGCTGATAGTCCTCGGGGCGCACGCCTCCACCGTAATCGGGTGCGCTCGCCGGTCACCTCATACTCGCGGTCACGGTCGTCTCCGACTTTGGTCGGGGATCGATCCAGACCGCGGGCCGATGTGCCGGAACGTCCCGCACGCGCAGCATGGAAGCATGATCACCGTCGAGAACCTGACCAAGAGATACGGCGACCACACGGCCGTCGACGACGTCTCCTTCGTCTGTAAACCCGGGCGGGTCACCGGATTCCTCGGACCCAACGGCGCAGGAAAATCCACCACGATGCGCATCGTCGCCGGATTGACCCCGCCGACATCGGGAACCGCCACCCTGGGCGGCACGCCGTATCGCGACATCCCCAACCCGGCGACCCAGGTGGGTGTACTGCTCGACGCGTCCGCGCAGCATGCCGGACGCACCGGCGCGGAGATCCTCCGCATCAGCGCCATGACGATGGGGGTGCCACGCGCCCGCGTCGACGAGATGCTGGAGATGGTCGCGCTCACCCCGGAGGAGGCCGGCCGCCGGGTCCGCAACTACTCGCTGGGCATGCGGCAGCGTCTCGGGATCGCGAACGCCCTGATCGGCAACCCGAGCATCCTGATCCTCGACGAGCCGGCCAACGGCTTGGATCCGGCCGGCATCCACTGGATGCGCAGTCTGCTGCGCGACTATGCCGGCCGCGGCGGCACAGTGCTGTTGTCCTCGCATCTGCTGCACGAGATCGAGATCGTCGCCGACGAGATCCTCGTGATCGGCCACGGACGGATCGTCGCGCAGGGCACCAAGGAGGAACTCCTCGCCACCGACGGCGCCCGGGTCCGATCCGTGGACGATGCAGCATTGGTGAATGCCCTGTCGCAGAACAATATCCACACACAGCCGGTGGACGGCGGCGGCTTCACCACCGACGCCGCCCCCGAGGCCGTGGGTCGGGTGGCCGCAGCCGCAGGGGTCGCCCTGATCGAGTTGCGCCCGGCCGACGGCGCGCAGCTCGAGGAGATGTTCCTGCAACTCACCCAGTCCACACAGCGCGAACAACCGCAGGGAGCACTGTCATGACCGCCTCCGTCCAGGGCGTCACCGCCACCACCACCATCGACCGCGGGTCCGCGCCGATCCCGTTGAGCCGGCTGACCGCGGTGGAACTACGCAAGCTGGTCGACACCCGTGCCGGCTTCTGGCTGACCGCGTCGGTCGGTGTCAGCGCGATCGTCGTCGTGATCGCGATGCTCGCCGCCAACCACGACAAACCGGAGAATCTCGATCTCGGACAGTTCTTCGGCATGATGAACATCCCCATCGCGATCATCCTGCCGATCCTGGCCATCATGTCGGTGACCAGTGAATGGAGCCAACGCACCGCGCTGACCACATTCACCATGGAGCCGCGCCGCGAACGAGTGGTGGGCGCCAAACTGCTCACCGTGCTCATCGCCGGTGTCGGCGCCGTGGCGGTCTCGCTGGCACTCGGTGCGGTCGGCAACGTGATCGCCGGGCTGGCATACGCGGACCCGGCGGGCGCATGGTCGCTGTCGGCGGCCTCGTTCGTGAACTCGTTCGTGGTACAGATCTTCGGACTGCTCCTGGGGTTCGGCTTCGCCGCCCTCATCCTGAACACGCCCGGCGCCATCGTCGCCTACTTCGCGCTGCCCACCGTCCTGACGATGGTGACCCAGCTCGTGCCGTGGTTCCGGGACAATCTCGGCGAATGGCTCGACACCGCTTCGACGAACGCCCCGTTCCAGTCCGGTGACTGGGCCACCGGCGGGGAGTGGGCCAAGCTGATCGTCTCCGCGATCGTGTGGATCGCCATCCCATTGACGCTGGGAGTGATCCGCATCCTGCGCTCAGAGGTGAAATAGCCTCCCCGGCAACCTCTGCGCGCCGGTGTCGGCCGGCGGACCCGTCCCCCGAGGGTCCGCCGGTCGACGCCTCGTCTCACGCCGACGTCCACTCCAGCAATCGCTTCAGCGACCAGGTGGTGACGATGCGCTCCGGTTCGACACCGAATTGCTCGGCACGCCGGGCCCCGAGCGCCGGAAACGACAGCTGTCCCGGTGCGTGCGCGTCGGAGTCGATCGCGAACAGACATCCCAGATCGCGGGCGAGACCGATCAATTCGTCCGGCGGGTCGACCCGCTCAGGCCGTGAGTTGATCTCCACCGCCGTCCCGTGGTCGGCGCAGGCCTCGAACACCGTACGGGCATCGAAGGTCGAGGGCGGCCGGGCACCACGACCGGTCACGACGCGCCGGCCCGTGCAATTACCGAGGACGTCCACGCGCGGGTCACTGACCGCGGCGACCATCCGCCGGGTCATCGCAACCGCATCCATCCGGAGTTTCGAGTGCACCGACGCGGTCACGACATCGAGGCGCGACAACATGTCGTCGGTCTGGTCGAGTTCACCGTCGTCGAGGATGTCGACCTCTATCCCGGTCAGGACACGGACCATCCCCTCCGACGATGTGTTGTACCGCTCGATCTCGCGGATCTGCCGATCGAGCCGATCGACGCTCAGTCCGTTGGCGACCGTCAGCCGCGGCGAATGGTCGGTGATGGCCAGCCACTCGTGCCCGAGTGCCGTTGCCGCCGCCGCCATTTCGTCGATGCGAGCGCCGCCGTCACTCCAGTCGGTGTGCGCGTGCAGATCTCCGCGCAACGCCCGGCGAATCTCGTCGCCCCCGTCGACGAACGGGTCGTCATGTTGCTGCAGATCCTCGAGATACCCCGGCAGCCGCCCTTCGACGGCATCCGAGATGACCGCGGCGGTCGTCTTGCCGATACCGCGAATGCCGGTGAGGGTGCCGTCCCGCGACCGGCGCCGCAGGTCGCCGTCACCGACATCGGCAGCGGCGCGCGCGGCAGTGCGGAACGCCTCCACCCGGTAGGTGCTCTCGCGTGCCCGCTCGAGTAGCCATGCGGTCCGGGTCAGGGCCACAACGGGATCGACGGGCGGTTCGAGCGGCACGAAGGACCTCATGGCGATGCGTCGGGGGTCGCACCGTTGCGGTCGCGCGCCTCGGCGTAGCGCTGCAAGAGACGTTCACGCACGTCCTCGGGGGTATACGCATTGCGCTGCCGTTGGTCTCGGACGACGAGGACTCCGCCGGCCGCCACCCCGACGGCACCGGCGAGGCCCAACCATTTCCATGCGCTGTGCATGGGCCCGAGGATAGTCGCTGCACTACTCTGCACACGTGCACTCAGGATTGAGCGACGCCCTCGACGCGACCCGCACAGGTGACATCTGGCTGTTCCGTGGGCGTTCGGGTCCCGACCGGGCCATTCGGACGTTGACCAACGCGCCGGTCAACCACGTTGCGATGACCGTCGCGATCGCCGACCTTCCGCCCCTGTTGTGGCATGCCGAACTCGGCGACAAACTCACCGACTTGTGGACCGGCACCCATCATCGTGGTGTCCAGCTGCACGACGCGCGTGCTGCGGTCGAACGCTGGATGGACGTCTACGACCAGGACTGCTGGCTCAGGCAGCTCACCCCGGCCGTCACCCTCGCACACGAGGACCGGCTGATGCAGGTGATCGCCCGTCTGGACGGCACTCCGTTTCCGGCGACCGCACGCCTGGCCGGCCGCTGGTTCCGGGGCCGGATACCCACGAGCGTTGATCTCGTGCGCGGTATCCCGTATCTCGATCGCCTGGCCCGCGACCGGCGCACCCGTCGTCGACGACGGACCGCGACGCTGCAGGCCGCCTACTGCGCGGAGGTCGTGGCGATCACCTACGCCGAGATGGGTCTGATCGACGCCGACAAGGACTCCAACTGGTTCGACCCCGGACGGTTCTGGAGTGGGGACGCGTTGGCGCTGCGCGACGGCTACCGGCTCGTTGACGAGATCGCGGTGGACCGTTGAGCGACCGGCGGCCCTACCCGCTCACGCCCGCGTCCGCCAACGCCTCCACCTGATCCCTGTCGAGTTCGGGATCGCTGCCCAACACGTACTGCGGTTCGGTGTGCTCGACGGTGGTGCCGTCGGCGACGCGGCGTTGCGCCGCAGCGAACTCCGGCACCTCACCCATCGTGGCATGCAGTCCGTTGAGTGCCGCCCACACCACGCTGCGACGGGCCCGACGTTCGATCGGGTTGGGCGGACGATGTGACACGAGCTGTGCAGCCCACTGCGGCATGGTGTCACGGATCGCCCAATCCACCGCGGACTGCGCGGGATTGGTGAGGTTGGCCCCGGTCGCCATCGCATTGCCGTGGGTCAGTGCGAGTCTCGGCAGATACTCCTCGAGACAAGTGAGGGTGTCGGCCTTGGTGGCAGGCAGATCCGTACCGCCCAGTGCGTGCCCGACACGCACGAACTCCCCGTAGTACCGGTCGATGTCGGCGCCACGCAGCGGCTTGGGGTGATAGATCTCGTGGGCCGTCGCGATACCCCAGACGACCGTCGCGTAGTTCCAGCGCAACCAATCCGGGTCGTCCGCGTCGTAGGGCAGACCGTCCGGGCGGGTGCCCTTGATGGTGTGGTGCATCGCCCGCACGGTCCGGGCGAGACGTTCGGCGGTCTCGGTGGATCCGTATGCGGTGCCGATGAAGAACGCCACCGAGTGGCCGAGCCGCACCTGCGCGCCGGCCGGGTCGATGCGCATCGTCGGCGTCCCGTCCGGCGTCTTCTGCACCAGGCGGGAATGATCCACACCCATCCAGAAGATGCTCGGGTCCAAGCGCTCCAGATACGACGCGCACTGCAGACCGAAGATCAGCGCCGGTGTATGCGAATGGACGTGCCAGGTGGCGCTGTTCGGGCCGAACCATCCCGGATCGCCGACCGGGTCACCGAACTGCATGCCGCGGAAGTATTTCGCGCGGATGTTCGTGTCGAATCGGTCATTGAGCCACATTCCCGCGAGCTGATGCGGCAGCGGGAACGGAAACGCATCCGTGGCCGAACGCAGTGTCAGCGAAGCGTCACGAAGGGCCGAAACCCCCGGTACCGCCGTCAGAGTCATCGACATCGTCGCATCCTCACCGTCGTGGTCGTCGTCACTGTCACACAGCCTACGTTCTGGACACGCCTGTGACCAGACCTCGCGATTCCCAACATCGCCGGGCAGACGTAGGCTGGTCGGATGTCGAGCCCCACCCGATGGGCAGGCGTGCCGTTGACCGACCGTCGTACGGAGCGCCGCGCGCTGCTCATCGACGCCACGTTCGCGATCTTCGGCACCTCCGGCGCCGCCGCCCTGTCGGTGCGATCGGTCTGCCGCGAGTCCGGGCTGCACACCCGTTACTTCTACGAGAGCTTCACCGACACCGACGAATTGCTCGGCGCCGCCTACGACATGGTCGCTGCCCAGTTGGCCGCCGTCGTGGAAGAGGCGATGGAACGGTCGGGGCCCTCGATCCGCGCTCGGACCACCGCCGGCGTCCGAGCGGTTCTCGGGTTCGGCTCGGAGGACCCGCGACGTGGCCGCATCCTGTTCACCGAGGGCCGCGCACTTCCGGTCCTCATCGATCGACGGGCGGCCACCCAAGACCTCCTGATGGAGGTCGTGCTGACCGAGGCGACTGCGACGAATCGTGCCACCGACCCGCTCACCAGCCGCGTCGGGGCCATCATGTACACCGGCGCGATGGCCGAACTCGCCCAGCAATGGCTCGCCGGACACCTCGGCGACGACCTGGATGCGGTGGTCGAGCGCGTGGTCTCACTGGTGCTGTGACACCACGGCATCGCGCATTCATCAGAATTCGCTGAGACGATCGGGGCAGAACTGTCAGGAAATCCTGACCCCGGCTCTTGAGTTCTTCACATGTAACCAGGGCAACGTGGTGTCGTGAACGAATCCCATCCGACCGAGGGCGATCCCCGCCCGGTCACGCAACCGCTGTCGCACGGCGATCCCAACGCGCACGCGACCTATTCATCCACCGAGCCCCCGACCGTGCCGACCGCACCGTCCGGACAACCGGGTCCACACAACCCGTATGTGTCGCCGGGACAGTCGTACTCGCCTCCCGGCGCGCCACAGCCGGGCTCGCAATGGGATACCGGGGCCGCGGGCTTCACGCCCGCCGCGGCCGCCGATCGCAAACGCGGCGTCACCAAGCCGATCGTCGCAACCGCCCTGCTCGCCGGGCTCATCGGCGGCGCGGTCGGTGTGGGCGGATACGCCCTGCTCGACAACAACTCCCCCGCCTCGGTGCCGGTCCTCAACTCCGCCCCGGCCGCCGCCGACAACGCGGCCGACGTGAAACCCGGCTCGGTCACCTATGCGGCACAGGTGGCTTCCAAGTCGACCGCCGACATCAAGGTGAGCACCGGCCAGGGCACCGCCGTCGGCAGTGGCATCGTGCTCTCGCAGGACGGCTACGTGCTGACCAACAACCACGTCGTGGCCGCCGCAGGCAACGGCAGCACCATCCAGGCGACCACGTCGGACGGAAAGACCCACGCCGCGAAAGTCACCGGCACGTCGCCGTCCTACGACCTCGCGGTGATCAAGCTCGACGACGCATCCGGACTCACCCCGGCCACCCTGGGAGACTCGAGTGGACTGCAGGTCGGCGAGCAGGTGGTCGCTGTCGGCAGCCCGGAAAACCTCTCCAACACGGTGACGTCGGGCATCATCAGCGCCCTGTCGCGTACCGTGACCGCCGGCGACGAGACGGGATCGGGCCTGACCGTCTACAACGGTCTGCAGACCGACACCCCGATCAACCCGGGCAACTCCGGCGGCCCCCTGGTGAACCTGCGGGGTCAGGTCGTGGCCGTGAACTCGGCGGTCGACACCGGCCAGAGTTCCTCCGGCGGTGTCCAGGCGTACGGACTGGGTTTCGCCATCCCGATCAACACCGCCAAGCGGATCGCTGACGAACTGCTGCAGGACGGTCACGCCACGAAACCGGTTCTGGGCGTGTCGGGTTCGCTGGCCGCCGACAATCAGTCCGAATCCGGCGCGAAGGTGTCGTCGGTGCAGAACGGTGGCGCGGCGGCGAAGGCCGGCATCAAGGACGGCGACGTCATCACCAAGATCGGCGACACCACGATCAGCGACTACGCCGACCTCATGGCGCAGGTGCTCACCCACCAGCCCGGTGACACCGTGCCGGTGACCGTCGGTTCCGGCAACAACGCGCACACGGTGTCGGTGACGCTCGGCAGCACCGTGGACAAGGAGCAGACCACCATCCCCGAGTCGGGATCGGACGGAGGTGGCTCCGGCGGAAGTGGCTCCGGCGGAAGCGGTTCCGGCCAGTACGGCTCGCCGTTCGGACGGCTGCCGTTCGGCATGACGCCCTGATACCCCGGGTGGGTCGGCCCCGTCGGTCAATCGGCCGGCGGGGCCTTCGTCTGTGCGGTGCCGCACCCACAACCTTCACCCGACGGTGATGGCATCGAGCCTCTCCTTGATGAAGTCACCGGAGACCACCGGCGGCAGCGGCGCCCGTGCGCCGATCGGCGGCGCCAACGGCGCGACCACGGCGTCGTGGTTCAGTTCGTAGAAGAAGATCAGCGAGACCAGATCCTCCTCCGGCGCCTCGGGTTGCGGCGGCAACACGCGATGTCGCCCGGCGGGCCAGCGACCGCCCGACCAGTATTCGAGCAGATCGCCGATGTTCACGGTGAGTGCGTCGGGATGGTACGGCGCATCTGCCCAGCCGCCCGCCTCGCTGTACACCTGCAATCCACCGGCACCCGGCTCCCGGTCGAGAATGGTGACCGTACCGAAGTCCGTGTGCGGACCGATCCGGAACTGCCCCGATTCGGGCGCGCCGGTCGTGGACAGCGGCGGGTAATGGTTGATGTTCGACGTCCAGGTCGCGTTCTCGGCCAGATCCCGAAAAGGATTGTCGGCGTCGGCAAGCCCCAGCGACGCCGACATCAATGCGAGCAGCTCGTCGGAGAGTGCCTTCATCGCCGCGGTCCAGCGGGTGAACAGTTCGCGCAGAGCAGGCGTCTCGGACGGCCATACGTCGGGCGCGAACCAGTAGTCGTCGACCGTCGCGTTCCCCACGCGGGTCTGGGAACCCGAGTTGTACGTCTCCTTCAGGTCGGGTGGCGTCTGGGTGCCTTCGGCGTAGCCGTTGGCCTCCCTACCCGGCCCGATCCACCCACGACCACCCACACCGACGGCATACTGCTCCTTGACCGTCCCCGGCAGCCCGAAGAACTCCCGGGCCGCGGCGCGCAACTCCAGGGGCAGCGCGGGGTCGACACCGTGGCCGGTCACGAGCAGGAAACCGGCCTCCTGCAGTGATGCGTCGACAGCCCTGCACACCACGCGTGCGGCGTCGCCGCCGGCGCGCCACTCCGACAGGTCGACGGTCAGGACGGGACTCGAGGTCACGCGCCGTCTCCCGCCACTCCGATGTCCTCGTTCCACAGTCCGGGATGCTCGGCGATGAAGTCGGCCATCATCCGGACACACCGCTCGTCATCGACGACCGTGACACCGACACCCGCTCGGGTCAGCCACTCCTCGCCCCCGGCGAAATTGCGGTCCTCTCCGATCACCACGGTCCCGATCCCGAACTGCCGGATCAGTCCGCTGCAGTACCAGCAGGGCGCAAGCGTGGTGACCATGATCGTCGACGAGTAGTCGCGCAGACGTCCGGCCGCACGGAACGCGTCGGTTTCGCCGTGGACCGACGGGTCATCGTTCTGGACCCGCCGATTTCGGCCCTCACCGAGTAGCACACCGTCGGCCGAGAAGAGGGCGGCGCCGATGGGGATTCCCCCTTCGGCGAGCCCAGTCAGGGCCTGTCGATAAGCGATGTCGAGCAGGACGTGGGGGTCGGTCACCGATGTCGTCGGGGTGCTGCCGGTCATGCATCGAGACTGCCGGTGAGTCGGGCCCTCGACAACGGACAGTCCGTCATCTCGCGCAGGAACGAGAACGTGCATATCGTCTGCACACATGACCATCGCCGGATCGACGCCCACGTTGCGACACATCGTGGACCATCATCTCCGTGCCGCGGATCCGCACGTCCTCACCGCGCACGATCGCCTCGACGTGCCCGTCGGGTGGGTCCATTCGAGCGAGATCTTCGAGATCGGCCCGCTGCTGTCCGGCGGCGAGCTGCTGTTGACCACCGGGCTCGGGCTCGCCGGAGTCGACGCAGGCACCCGGCGCCACTACGTCCGGGACCTGGCCGAGCGCGACGTCGTCGGCCTCGCCTTCGAGACCGGGCGCACCTTCGACGCGATCCCCGACGAGATCGTGCGGGAGGGTTCGACGAGTCGGCTTCCGATCATCGAATTGCGCCGCGTGATGCCGTTCATCGAGGTGTGCCGCACGGCCAACACGGACATCGTGTCCGGCGAACTCGGCGACCTCCGGCGGCGCCGATCGCTCGTGGACGCGCTGCACGCCGACCTCGCAGCGGCCACGGGGGTTGCCGGCATGCTCGCCCATGTGTCGGAGGCCATCGGCGCGCCGACCGTGCTGATCGCCTCCGGTGGAGCACTTCTCGCCGCACATGGCGTGAACGACGATCGTTCCGCATGGCAGGTCGTCGACACCGCGACGGTCTCGGTTCCGGTACATGTCCGGGGACGCGAGATCGCCCGCATGATCGCAGGTCCGAGCGCGTGCACCGGGTCCTCGGCGGTTGCCGATCTCCTCAGCATCGCGGCTGCCCCGGTTGGTGCCGCTCTGACCCGTTCGGGCACAAGAGGTTCCACGGCCGGTGCACACTTGATGGAGGACATCTTGGCCGGCCGGGTGATCCGGCGGGCCGATCTGCTGGCCCGGCTCTCCTCCGCCGGCCTCACGGTCACCGGGGCGGCACGGCTCGTCACCGTGGCGGCGGAGGCACCGGATCCGCGTATGGCCGAGGCCGCGGTGGAACGCGCCGGGGCGGCCGCCGGTGGAGTCGTCCAGGCGACCGTGGACGCCACCGTGTACGCGCTCGTCTCTGCACAGAGCGGGCACGCGGGCGACGACGTGATCGAACAGATCGCGTCGATGCTGGACGCTCCGGCGGGCCAAACCGGCAGGGTCACCGCCGTGGTGGGGCAGGCAGTCCCGGTCGATGAGATGCCTTCGGGCGTCGAACTCTCGGCCCTGATGGCGCGCGCACTGTCCGGCAACGCCGAAAAGCTCGGTATCGCAGCGGAACTGCTGCGCACCGGCGCGTCGGCGCGTCGAGTGTTCACCGGTCGGCAACTGGCCGCCGAGTCGGCCATGCGCACCGCGCCGGCCGCGACCATCGCCGAATTGACCGCCGTCATCGAACCGCTGCTCCGGCACGACCGCATCCAGAGGACTCGACTGACGCACACCCTGGAGGTCCACCTGCGCCACGGCTGCTCGGCCACGCGCTCGGCCCATGTGCTACATCTGGGGCGCCAGAGCCTGTATCAACGACTCGAACGCATTCGGGCCATCCTGGGCTTCGATCCGTCCGAGCCCGCGATGCACACGTCGATACTGCTGGCGATCACAGCATCTCGCGGTCAGGTATAGACACGCTGCGATTCGGCCACCTTCGAACGTGCGAGCAGAAGATACAACACGAACGCGCTCGCGAACCCGACGAATGCGCCGACGTCACCGAGTTCGGGTACCGCGCGCGCCACATAACCGACGAACTTCTCCTGGTTGCAGAACAGCAACACCGAGCCCAGCAGCGCGATCACGAACGACGCGAACCCGCCCCAGTTGGCGTACCGGGGGTCGTACAGCAGAGTCAGCGACGGAGGCTCCCTGCGCAGCAGTCGATCCGCAAACACCACGCCGAGCCACGGCCCGATCCAGTAGGCGACCAACAGCAGGAAGGCTTCATACGACTCTGCGGCATCGGCCAGCGCCCACCACGCGACCAGAAAGCCGACCACACCGAAGAAGACGCTCACCAACGCGCGCTGCAGCGCCATCGGCAATCGAAATCCCATGGTGACGAACGCCATTGCGCCGGAGTAGACGTTGATCGCGTTGGCCGCAACCGCCCCGACGGCGATGGCGAGCAGGGTGAGGTCGGCGACCCCCGATGGCAGGTTGGCGGTGAACGCCTCGGTGGGATTGTCCGAACTCGGTGCTCCGATCGTCGCCGACGCCGCGCCCACGATCATCAGAAACGTGCACGAGAGGAAGAGACCCGCGGACGCGAACAGGCCGGTCCGCGACCTCGGCGTGGTGGGCGGCAGGTATCGCGTGTAGTCGGCGGCGTACGGCGTCCATCCGGCCGTGTACCCGAAGGCCGCACCCATCGTCAGCAGGAACCCGCCGACAGAGAAGCCGCCGTCGGCGGCGGGCATCGACAAGTGCGATCTGCTGAAAATGATGACCGCGGCGATCACGAAGATCAGCGCGAGCAGCGGTGCTGCGATCCGTTCGAAACGCTGGACGAGATTGTGTCCGAAGAACGCGAAAGCGGTCTGGACCACCACGATGATCACCAGTCCCAGCAGCGGGGTCAACCCGAAGAGCGTGGAGAGCGCGAAAGCACCGCTGACACTGTTGGTGGCGAACCAGCCGACGCCGCACATGATGGCCATGAACGTGGCAGGCAGTATGTTGCCGCGATGGCCGAAGGCCAAGCGGCCGAGGACCATCTGCGGCACCCCGTGCAGTGGCCCCTCCGCGGACAGCAGAAAGTGAGCCACCGCGGAGAGCAGGTTGCCCGCCACCATCGCCGCCACCGCCTGCCAGAACGACAGGCCGAAGTAGAGCACCGAGATCACGCCGACGAAGATGGTCGCGAACTCCAGGTTCGGCGCAGTCCAGGTCCAGAAGAGTCCACGCGGCCGGCCATGCCGTGCATCGATCGGGATGGGCTCGTTGCCGCCCGGCTCGACCGCGAGCACCTTGTCGCGGTAGCCGGACTGCGGTGCGGCCGTCGCGGGTTCGGTCGCGTCGGTGGGTGTGCCGATGGTCATGGGCCAACTCTGCGGCCCGCGCCTCGGGGCAGCAACCGACACATTGTCCACTGACGGCCCGACCTGACACGACAGACCGACCCATCGGCAGCCCGATCGGGGTGGACCCGTGTCAGCGCATCATCATCGGTTCGTCGATCGCGATCTGCCCGTCGAAGACGAACGGAGTCGCCCCCGGATTGCACCCGACGAACGCCGAGGTCGCCATGGGTCCCATGACACCCACATGATCCGGGCCGCCACGAACGCCCTCGCGCACCGTGATCTGTACGGCGGCCGCGCCCCGCGCGCCCGGGGGCAACACCTCGGGCGTCGTGCCGGTGATCGGGTAGACCAGCGACGCGGTACCACCGCGGGTGTACAGGCAGGTGATCGGACCGCGGACGGTGATCGCAGTCGGATTGCGTCCGTCGAGCATGGTGGCCTCGTACCAGCCCATGGTCTTGCCTGCAGTCCGGACCGCCATCGCATGGATGCGCAGGACGTGCACGCCGGGCGCGATCTCCATGTCGCCGTGCACGCGCAGCGACTGGACATCACGAGCGGGCGGTGCAGCACCGGCCGTCGGGGCGACCCCGATGAGGGTCCCGGCGGCGATCACCGACGTGACCGTTGCGAGCACGGTGCGGAGTTTCGGAAGAGTCATCATTCCTCCTGAGGTTGCGACCCCGACACACTGTGACGCTATGCCGATGTCGTCCGCCTGGCGATCGGCCGGTTTCAGCTGGCTTTCAGCTTGCCTGGCGTCGGCTCACCGCCGCCGCTCGGTGCGATCGGTTCGCCGCCGCATCGTGACTGCGTTGTCCACCGCGGCCGCCCCGGTGTCGTTGTTGAAGTACACGTAGATGTCGGCATCCGTGTCGAACCGTTCCTCGAGTCGCTCTCGCCATGTGTCCAGCGCCCGCACGCCATAGCTCGTGGCAGGTGACGCGAGGCCCTCATGAAGGCGCAGATAGCCGAAATCGGCCGTCGTCCACAACGGTGTCATCGGCCGACTGCGCCGATCCGCCCAGCAGAGAGCGGCATTGTGGTCTGCCATGACCTCACGGACCTCGTCGGACCACCACGAGTCGTGTCGTGGTTCGACGACCACGCGTATCGACGCGGGGAACTGTCCGAGCGTGTCGTCGAGCGCCTCCGGTTTCGCCCTCAGATTCGGTGGCAGCTGGATCAGGATCGGCCCGAGGTGCTCTTCGAGACCGGACGCGTGCTCGAGGAATCGCGCAACAGGTTCCGCCGGCTCCGACAGCCGCTTGACGTGGGTCAGATACCGGCTCATCTTGACCGTCATCGTGAACCCGTTCGGCAGGTCTCGAGCCCATGCCGCGAACGTGTCTCGTTCGGGCAGGCGGTAGAAGGTGTTGTTGACCTCCACCGTGCCGAAATGTTCGGCGTAATAAGCCAGCCATCGTCGCTGCGGTAGCGCGGCCGGGTAGAACCGGTCCCGCCAGTCCGCGTACTGCCAGCCAGAGGTACCGATGTGGAACATCGCCCTCGATCCTACGACCGATTCCGCGGCGATCGTCGAGTTCGAACCGGTGATCAGCGTGTATTCTGACCAAGGTGACGGGCCCCACTCCCCCACGGGCACAGCCCATGAAGCTGCAAAAGGTGACCAACCGGATCGTGCTGGCACTCCTGGCAACGCCGGGGGTCAGTCGCGGTATCGGACGCCGACTGGTGACGCTCTACGTGGTGGGGCGAAAGTCCGGTCGGCACATGAGCATCCCCGTCGCCTACACCCGGCATGGTGAGAAACTGCTCATCGGCTCCCCGTTCGGCTGGGGACGCAATCTGCGTACCGGCGAACCGCTGGAGATCCGATACCTGGGTGCGAAACGTACCGCCGATGTCGAGGTGTTCAGCGACGAACCCACCGTGGTCGAGCACTACGGGGTGATCTGTCGCGACAACGCACAGTTCGCCTCGTTCAACAAGATCGCCGTCGGTCCGGACGGCACACCGGATCCCGACGACCTGCACGCTGCGTGGGTGGCCGGTGCGCGGTCGTTCCTGCTCACCCCGCGGTGACCCGCACCCGATTCGCGAAGTGCCCACACCGAATCCGTTCGCACCGCCGAGCACAGCCCGCCGACTGACCGCGGCCATTGCCCTGGTCGCCGCCGGAGTGTCGACACTGATGATCGTGGTGTTCGTCGTCCATCGTGGATTCGACATCGTGGTCGCACTCGTCGGACTCGCGCTCGCGGTGGCGGGTGCGTGGTGGGTGGTCACCGAGCGTCAGACGCGACGTATCCTCGGCATCGTCGGCGTGGTGGCAGGTCTGACGGTCATCGGAATCGCACTCGCCCAGGCATTCTCGGCCGGCGACGCGATGTTCATGCGTCTGCTCGCCATCGCTCTCGTCCTCGCAGTGGCCACCGCGTGTGCGCGACACGCGCTCATCCCCGACCTCCACGCGCTGGACCGCATCCGAACCGGACAGCGCCCGGCACGCCCCGTGCTGATCTGCAATCCCCGATCGGGTGGGGGCAAAGTCGAGCGGTTCGAAATCGTCGCGGCCGCGCAGGAATTGGGTGTGGAGACGGTGGTGTTGGGCTCCGACGACGACCTCGAGCAGCTCGCCCGCGACGCGGTGTCCCGGGGCGCGGACTGCCTGGGCATGGCGGGAGGCGACGGCTCCCAGGCTCTGGTCGCGTCGGTGGCCGTCGAGCACGATCTGCCGTTCGTCTGCGTGAGTGCCGGCACGCGCAACCATTTCGCACAGGATCTCGGGCTCGATCGTGACGATCCGCGACAGGGTTTGGCCGCTTTCGTCGACGGTGTCGAACGCCGTGTCGACCACGCAACCGTGAACGGCCGCCTGTTCGTCAACAACGTGTCCCTGGGGGTCTACGCGACGATCGTGGCCGAAGAGTCGTACCGCGCCGAGAAGGCCCAGACCGCGGCGACGGTGCTGCCCGATCTGTTGGGGCATACGTCCCGCCCGTTCGACCTCCAGTTCACCAGCCCCACCGGTGCGGACGTCGACGGCGCGTTCCTGATCCTGGTGTCGAACAACCCGTATGCGGGTACCGCCACCCCCGACGTCGCGTCGCGGCATCGTCTGGACACCGGGACGCTCGGTGTCATCTCCGTGTCCACGACGACCGGGGCCGAAGCCGCTCGCCTGATGATGCGATCGGCCATCGGCCTCCGACGATCCAGCCCGTTCTGGCATGAGTTCACCGCGGAGACCTTCGAGGTGCGTTCGCGCAGCGGTCACGCGCTCGCCGGAGTCGACGGAGAGGCCCTCGACCTCACCACACCGCTACGGTTCCGCAGCCATCCACGCGGCCTACGGTTGTTGGTGCCTGCCGACAACGTGGCCGTCGCGGCGCGGCGCCGAGCTCGCGACGTGGACGTGCGGGCGCTGGTCGACATCGCCGCGGGGCGCCCGCCCCGGATCTGACCGGTGCGGGCCGACCACCCGCAACCTCTGCATCATCTCGTTGTCCTCGTGGTCGGTCAGATGGCAGTGCCACACATAGCCTTGTAACGCTTCGCCGTTGTGGCCGCGGAACGGTGCGTCGGGGTCGAAGCCGAGTTCTGCCGCGGTCGGCCAACGCACCAGGATTCGGGTGATCTGATTGGGTGGGCACCGCACCGTGTCCTTCCACCCGGTTTCGTAGGGCGCAGGCCCGAACTGCGGGCCGGTGATGTACCGATAGGGCTTCGGCGTCCAACGGGTCCCGAAGACCGGCGGCGGATTCTCGGCGAGGTAGCGCACCTTGTCGTAATCCCAGCGCCCGACGACACGGAACGCGACGAGATGCAGGTGCGTCGAATGCGATTGCATCGTCGCATCCGCGTTGACGAGATCCCAGCATTCGACGGTGCCCTGTACCGGATGTTCGAAGTCGCCGGTGTGGAATCCGACGTTGTTGAGATTCATCGCGAGCACCCCGAGCCATGACGGGTTCTGCGGATTCAAGGTGACGTTGAGCGTGGCGACCCTGGTCCGGTCGGCATCGTGAGAACGCACCGCAGGCAGCGGTTTCGGCCGGCGAAGACCTCCGCGCAACCGATCCGGCACCCGCCGATACGCGCCACGTCGGGCACTCACGTCGAACCGCATGACGGGACGGATCACGGTGGCGCCGTTGACCTGTCCGGCCCACGAGATCTGCATCGTGTTGATCAGCTCGACACTCTCACCGGGCCGTCGGTCGCCGAAATCGACGAGTATGTCGTAACGTTCGGCCGCCGAGATCGTCAGTGCGCGCACCGCGACAGGGGCGTCGAGCAGTCCACCGTCGCTGCCGATGACCCAGAACGGCGAACCGTCGGAGAGGCTCAGGCGATAATCGTTGAGCTGGCTGGCACTGAGGATGCGGAACCGGTAGAGCCCGCGATCCACCGTCATCTGCGGCCACGCCTTGCCGTTGACGACCATCGTGTCACCGGCCAGACCACCCGACCAGTGGCCGGGCGCCACGGTGGGTGTGTTGTCGTAGCGCAACCGGCCATCCGGATAGAAGATCTTGTCGCACATGATGAGTGCGGTCTCGTACTCACCCGCGGGCAGGCCCGACGGGTTGTCGGTGTGCCCGGTGTCCCACTCGTCGCGGACGTGGTAGTGACCGCTCAACCCGGCGTAGATGCTCAACCTCGTCGTACCCATCGAGTGGTCGTGATACCAGAGCGGCCCCGCCTCGGCAGGATTGCGGAAGCGGTAGGTCACCGACCGGCCGAGGCGAAACGGCGAGGTCGGATAGCCGTCGTCGGCCGGCCGGTTGGGAGCGCCGTGTAGATGGATGACCAACGGGGGTCGGTGACGGTCGATCTCGGCTGCCCCGTGCAGGGTGGGATCGACGTCGATGCTCATCGGATGGTGTCGTAACCGGTTGACGAAGGTGATCGCCGGTTCGTCTCCGGCATCGGTCTCGATCGTCGGGCCGTGATGGGTCAGACCACCGAACCCGAGGCTGGGAGCCGGGTCGAGGTCCCGGTGGAAACGGTGCAGGGCGTCGGCCGCCACCAGGCGCCGCGGTGCGCGCACCGTCGGCAGTCGCGGCAGTTCGTCGACGAACGGGGTCAGACGCGGCGAATGGTGGCTGAAGAACGGGATACCCGGGACGGTCGGCTGTTCGTGATCCAACGGCGGTGAATAGGGCGCCGCGGTCGCCACTGCCGGGGCGAACGCCCCGATCGTGGCGAATCCGGCCGTCTGCAACAGCATTCGTCGCGTGAACGCGCCATCATCGTGACCGGTGTCGTCCCCCATCGCACCTTCCCCCGCACATCGGTGATCCGAGACGCCGCACCGTCGGTGGGTCGCGGTGACGCGTGGCGACCCACCGAGGCGGGCGAACCGGCCGGCTGGGTCAATCCAAGCAGCAATTCTGGATCTGTGTTCAGGTTTTTGACGGTTCGATGGTCAGCAGATGGACCGCGTGCGGTCACGTCCGGGCGATCAACCGGCGGCCATCGCCGTGGTGAGGTCGTCGAGCACCAATCCGGCCGCGATCGGTCCGCCCGCGCTGTTCCAGGCGGAGCCGTCGACGGCTCGCACGTGGTCGTTGCCGACGACGGTCAACCGCGCGAAGGTCGGCAGAGTCTTCGCCTCGTCGAGCGCGGCCTGTCCGGATGCCTTGTCGCCCAACGTACCGAAGAACATCCAGTCGGCATCGATGTCGTCCATGAGCTCCGGACTCACGGGCACACTGTGCCCCGGCCCGTCTCCCTGCTGGGCCTGCGGACGCGTCAACCCGAGTGCGGCGATGGTCATGCCGACATGTCCGTAGGCCTGACCGATCGTCGACGGCTGCGCGTTCTGCCATCGGATGACGCTCACCGAGGCACCGGCGTCAGGCCCCAGACGGCCTTTGACATCGGTGACCTTCTCATCGAACGACGCGAGGATTCCTTGCGCCTGCCCCCGTCTGCCCAGTGCGTCGGCAGTGTTCAGGAATGCCTGGCGCCAATCGGCCTTGAGTTCGGCGGTCACCACGGTGGGTGCGATGGCCGCCAATTGATCGACGTTTTTCTTCGCCGAGGTCGTCTCGTCCAGCAGGATCAGATCGGGACGCAGTCCGGCGATCTGTTCGAGGTTCGCCGCCCCGACCGTCGCGACCACCGGCACCCCGTCGACCCGGTCGGCGATGTAGGTCGGCGCGCCCTGTTGGCCGCGCCCCGCGGTGATCCCCACCGGCTCCACGCCCAGCGCGACGGCCGCGTCGATCGTGGGTTCACTCAGCGTGACAACCCTTTTCGCCTCCGACGGCACGTCGACCGTTCTTCCCTGGGCGTCGGTGATCGACCTCGTGGAGGTCGCGGTGTCCGCGGCGCCGTCGTCGGTGCCGCAAGCGGTCGCGGTCGAGAACAGGGCCACGGCGGCGAACACCGCGGCCAGGGTCCGTCGACGTACTCGTGTCTTTCGGCCGGTGTTCCGACAACCGGAATCCACCCGATCGGGTGGATCACCGAGGTCAGCGCTCAGCGAGTGACGGGCATCAGACACAGAAGAACTCCTTGATGGAATCGAGTAGGTGGACGCGCCAGCAGGCGTGGTCGTGGCCACCGCGGTACTCGGTGACCTCGACACCGGCGCCTGCCTCGACCAGCACGGCCTCGGCCTGTCGCGCGAGGTCGACCATCGGCCCCTCGTAGGACCCGACGTCGATGCGAAACCTCTGGTGCGCGGCGGCCGTGGCGAGATGGCTGCCGAGCCACGGCGGTCCGGCGTCGAGGCGCACCCGGTGCGGCGACCCCGGGCGCCACCACAGCGACGGTGACTGTGCGATGACCCGCCCGAAGACGTCCGGGTGACGGACCGAGGTGTGCAGGGCCGTCAGCCCACCGAGACTCTGCCCCGCGATCGCCCACCGCTCCGGCGCATCGGACACCGGCCCGAGCTCCGTCGCGAACCGAACAGATTGGGCAGCAAGAAAATCCGCGTATCCGTCCTGCGCGGAGAGTTCGGCCCACCGGGTCGCGACGTCCACCGCGCTCGGTGCGACGACCGTCAACCCTCCGATGTCACCCGCTGCGGCCATCGCGTCGAGTTGCCGCGCGAGTCCCGCCTTCCCGAACCACATGTCGCCGTCGGACAGGACGAGGACACCGGTCTCGACCTCGTCCGTCGGTGTTCGGTAGAGGTACACGTCGCGGGCGCTCACCAGATCATCGCCACCCCAGCGGATCGTCGTCGTCAACCCGCGTGGCGTGGCGGCGGGGACGGGGCTCCAGCGGCTCGGCGCAGCTCCGGGCAACTCGAGGACGCTGGCCTGCGCCGACGTCCACCGCATCGGGATGCGATCGGGGTTGAGCGGGTCGGCGTCGGCGCGGGCTGCGAGGTCCGCAACGGAGCCGAGGGCCCCATCGGTCTCGAAGGCCAGCTGATAGGACCCCCGATGATCGGCGTCGAGCAGCAGCGTCAGGGCCCGTTGATCGGTGCCGTCGACACGCTGCAGCAATCCGTCGCCGAGGCGCTCGCGGTCGAAGATGCGGTTGCCGACGAACAGCACGCGACCGACGTCGTCACCCGTGTGCGCGACGATCGTCACCGAATGGTGCATCGGATCGCCGTCGATCGCGGTCAGGTAGGGCCCACGCGTCACCGGTCGATCGTTAGCAAAGCTAAGCCTAACCATACTTGGAACCTAGCAGGCGCCCTGCGCACGACGACATCGATGCCCCCGCTTCGCTTTCACCACAAGCAAGCATTTGCTAGGTTCGCCAGAGGCCGGTACCGCGACACGACCGGCGACGAGATCGGTCCACGACCAGAGGGCAACCACGCATGCGCATCGGAATCGCCACACCCGTCGTCGTCGCGCATCCGTCCACCAGACAGGCCTGGGAATCCGACGCGACGATCGACGACCTCGCCCACATCGCAGCACTCGCCGACCGATTGGGCTTTCACCACCTCACCTGCAGCGAACACGTCGCGGTACCCGTCGAGGTGGCGCACGAACGCGGCGGAACCTATTGGGATCCATTGGCCACCTTGGGATTCCTGGCCGCACGCACCGATCGCATCCGGCTCGCCACGCAGGTCGTCGTCCTCGGCTATCACCACCCACTGGCCATCGCCAAACGTTACGGAACCCTCGACCGCGTCAGCGGTGGCCGCCTGATCCTCGGTCTGGGCGTCGGATCACTCGAAGCCGAATTCGATCTGCTCGGTGCATCATTCGCCGATCGAGGTGCACGGGCCGACGACGCGCTGGTCGCCCTGCGCGGGTCGATGTCGACCGCGACCCCGAGCCATCACGGCGCGTTCTACGACTATCGCGACGTCGTGATCGAACCCCATGCGGTGCAACCCCGCGTTCCCTTCTGGATCGGCGGCCGCACCATGCGTTCGTTGCGTCGCGGTCTCGAGCACGGTGACGGCTGGGTGCCGTTCGGGTTGGGTCCCGCCGAGTTGCAGACCATGCTGACCCGCGTCACCGTGCCGCCGACCTTCGAGGTCGTGCTGTCCACGGGCACACCACTCGATCCCACCGACCGTGCACGGACCGGCCGTGCCCTGTCGCGGCTGCGCGACGTCGGTGCCACCATCGCGAACGTCTCGATCGCAGCCCGCTCGGCGGATCATTACTGCGAACAACTCGAGCGACTACACCGCATCGCCGGCGACGAGGGTGCGACCTTCGGCGAGAGCAGGGACTGATGCAGAGGAGCACGACCGTGATCGACACGAATCAGTACGGCCCGTGGGCGGTGATCGCAGGCGGCTCGGAAGGTGTCGGTGCGGCCTTCGCCGACCAACTCAGCAGCGCCGGAATCAATCTGGTGCTGATCGCCCGCAGCCCCGGACCACTCGAGGACACGGCTGCGAAGGCCCGCGGCAACGGTGTCGAGGTCCGGACACTCTCGCTGGACCTGCGTGCTCCCGATGCGCTGGAACGGATTCGGGAGATCACCGACGATCTCGTCGTCGGACTGCTCATCTACAACGCGGGCGCCAACAGCTACGGCCACGAGTTCGTCACCGGTGACCTGGCGGGTTTCCAGGGGGTGATCGACCTGAACATCACCTCGCAGCTGAAACTGTGCCACCATTTCGGCGCCGCGATGAAGGACCGTGGCCGCGGTGGCATCATGCTGCTCGGTTCGCTCGCCGGGTACATGGGTGCCGAGAACCAGAGCATCTATTCCGCCGTGAAGGCGTTCGGCCGTGTCTTCGCCGAAGGACTGTGGGTGGAACTCGAACCCCACGGTGTACACGTGGTGGAACTCGTGCTGGGAGTGACCCGCACACCGGCGATGCAGCGGGCCGGTCTCAACTTCGACGCCCCGGGCATGAAGGTGGCCGAGCCCGAAGACGTTGCCCGCGAAGGGTTACAGCATCTCGCCGATGGCCCGGTGTGGGTGGCGGGCGGCAATTACACAGCGGCACAGAAACGTAGCGGATTTCCCCGTGACGAGCTCGTCCGCGGCGCCACCGAAGGGATGCGCCGGCTGCTCGGCCGGCGGTGAGCCACCCGAGCCGGACGTACCTACATTCCTTGCGTCACCACGGCGTCGAGCGCTGCGAGCGTCCCGCCGTCGCCGTCGGTCTGCGCGACGCCACCGCGTGTCCATGCCCACAGCGCCAGGTCCACGGTCCGCGCGGCGGCTGTTGCGGTCGGTTCACCGACGCCCGCCCTTGTTGCCCGTGCCCCCTCGGTGGGCGCACTCTCAGCGCCGCCGTCGTCAGCCCACCGGCCGACCTCGACCTGCCAGCGGCGCCCGGTGTCCACCGCGACGAACTCGACGACCCCGGCGCTCGTGTACCGCGCACCGCCGGGCATCGCGCCCCACATGACATCGACCGCGTGGTCGATCGCCCCCTCGGCGACGGCCACCGCGATCGGGTTCACGGTGACGCCTGCGGCCAGTTCGGCGTCGACACGATGCATCGTCGCCTCGTAGGTCTGCATGCGTCTGGTGAATCCGACCGTCTGGTCGTCGGGCCACCACGACCAGCAGCGTTCGGCATCATCGCGTTTCTCGAGTTGCTCGATGAGCCGTGCGGTCATCCGGGCACGCAGCCCGAGCATCTCGGGCACGGTGTCCGGACGACTCGGCTTGGACTGCTCGACGTTCGCGAGTTCGGCCGCATCGGTCACCCTGTCCGCGAGGATTGCACCCCAAAACGTGTGCACCTCGATGACGTGCCACAGCAGATCCGCCACCGTCCAGTCCGGACAGGTCGGACACCGCGTCGCGGGGTCGACCCCCGCGACCACCTCGGCAAGCCGCTGCGCTTCGGCGGCGATGACGGCGAGACGGTCCATATCCCCATGGTGTCAGAGGATCACGCCCGCCGCGGCGACTCCGGCATCTCCCGTCTCACCCGATCCCGGAGTCGCGCAGTGAGTCCGCGATGACCCGCATCAGGTCGCGGCGCTCCGAGCGATCCTTGCGGATGTTCTGATTCACCTCGATGTGGATGAAATCGGCGCCGCGTGCACGTGCCGCCACCGCCTGCACATTGGTCGTCGCACCCAGTGCGCGACACTTCTTGCCGTCGTACGTACAGGTGTCGAAGCCGTGGTCCTCGAGGTCGGCGGCGAGCCGGCGAACCGAACGCGACGGTGTGGGCACCGAGCTCGACAGCACCACGTCACCGTAGTCGTCGTCGTGGTCGCGAGATGAGAAGCCGTGCAGCTGCACAACTGTGGTCCCCTTCTGCACCACCGCGTCACTGACCGCCGCGAATGTGGTGTCGGTGCGATGAGCGACGTCGGCGCTGTCGTCGCCGGCCCGACGGTGTGCCCCGGCCATCATGAACAGACGCGCCTGGGTCTCGGAGAACAGTTGGGTCCCCATGAGTTCGGTTTTCTGGTCTGCGACAGGGTGTGGAACCTGAACGATCAGTGGCGACTCGGCCGCCGGCCGTTCGCGGGCCACATAGAGCCCGTTCCCGTCGGTCGGGTCCCCGCGTTCCACGAGCGCCAGAATCCGACCGGGACTGTCGGTGCGGGATTGACCGGACACCGAAACCGTCTCGAGTTCATACCGACCCAACTCCGCGTGACCAGATTTCAACAATTCGGAGACACCGGCCGCGATCGACTGTGCGATGTCGCGCGACGGCGGCCGGTAGGTGGCCGAATCCCGATCCGGCGACGCCTTGACCACGCGGGCCACCAGGTCGGACAGTTGCTCGGGCTCGTCGGCCGCCGACGGCTGGGCACAACCTGCCACCGACACGACCATCACCACTCCCGTCAGCACGGCGACCAATCCGAACCAGGTCGGCCGCCGGACGTCGAATCTCATTGGTTCCCCGATCCGTTTCCGATCAGGGGCCCGCGACCGTAGGACCTGTCCCCCGTGAAGCGAACCGTTCCCGGTCCGGTCCTCTCCACGGTATCGAATCCGCGGCCCGCGGTGCCCGATGGCGCCCAGTCGACGAGTCGCACGTCGTCGATCGCCAACGACGGTCCGCTGAGCGAATCGTCGGGCGGACGGAGCCGCACGAACGGCTGGGCCGCCACCACGCCGGGCGGTACGACCGCGTCGATTCGTACCTGGGCACAATCGCCGCGTGGGTGGTCTCCCTCGCCGATCTCGACTGTCTGCGAACCGATGCTCTTACCCATGGCTGCACCGTACCAACGGATTTCGAGTGTCGAGCCCGGCGACGCCGACCGAACGGCTGCGAGCAGGGAGAGCCGGCGGCCCGGTTCGGTGTCGATGCGACTACTCGTGGTGGCGAAGACATCCTTGGTGCTTTTCGGGCTGCGCACCAGTTCCAGACCTCGCCCGTCGGCGGTTCCGTCGCCCTCGACATCCGGGTCCCTGGTGTCCGCGCAGGCCGCCGAGGTGCTCACCCGCGCGGCGCGGCCGAGCCGCCACAACTCGACCCCGCGGGTGCCGGGATCGGCATCCTGCGCCTCGAACCTGCCTGAGCCCCACAGCAGATCGTTTCCGACGCGGACACCGTCCGGTGCCGTACCGACGAACCAGCCGGGCGCGAGGCGCTGCGGCACCCCGGGCGGTAACGCCGTGTCGACCACCCGCGGCGGCGCCGACGGTGCGGCCGTGATCTCGGCACCCGGCCCGCGCAGACGGGCCGCTCCGGCGACCGTGCCCGCGGCGATACGAGCCGCCGAGTCGGCGAGCGCGCCGACGACGGGCACCGGACGGGAGTCGGCGATCATCAACGGGTCCGACGTGGTGTGCACGGCCCGGCCACCACGCACGTCGACACGCAGCAGCCCGGACGGAGACGACGACCACCGCGACGGCTCGTAGAGCAGGTTGCCCATCGACTCGGCGACGACCGTGGACCCCACGGTGCGCAGCCCGCCAGTGGCGTGCGGGTGTCCCCCGACGACGATGGCCGCACCGGCACGAGCCGCCGCATCCGACATGCGACGCACTGTCGGCGACTGCTGCCGGTTGTACTGCGTACCACCGTGGATCGCGAACACGACCGTGTCCGCTCGGGCACGGGCACCGCGGACCGCACGCTCGATCCGTTTCGTCGTGCACTCGGCCGCGCCGGGTCGGTGGTCGTCGGCGACGTACGGCACCGGCGTGCGTTCCCCGTCGACGGTCGTGCACCCGATGAACGCCACTTTCCCGTGCCGCCGCGGCACGATCGCCGGGGCCCAGGCCTCGTCCTCGTCGCGACCCGCACCGAAGTGGACGACACCCGCGTCGTCGAGTGCCGACATCGTGCTGTCGAGACCCGGCCCGAGCGCGTCGAACACATGATCGTTGGCCAGGGACACGACGTCGACGCCGGACATCCGCAACGCCTGCGCAGACGCCGTGGCGGAGGCGACCACGCTCGGTTTCGTCGGATGGAACCGTCGCGGACGCGGAGTTGTCGACGCGTCACCCGGATCATCGATCAACGGAGTCTCCAGGTTGACCATGGACAGATCCGCATCGTCCATCAGCGGTGCGACCCCGGACAGCAAATCCGCCCGGGCCCCGGCGGATGCATTGTGCACCAACGGCGCCGCTGTACCGCTGCGGTTCTGGGTGAACGGACCTCCGAACATCACGTCACCGCCGAAGCGCAGCGCCGTGGACTCGTCGGCGTGCGAGGTCAGCACGATCCGGGTGGGTTCGCCGGGAGACACCGCCTGGGTCCGTGCCAGATGCCCCGCCGAGGTCGCCGATGCCAGTGCCGGAGCCGGGAGTGGCAGCGAGAACTCGCCTTTCGCGTCGGCACGGACCACCGCACCACCCGACTGCACAGACGCACCTGCGATCGGCGCACCGGTCTCGTCGACCACGGCACCCCACGCGGCGCCCGTGTGGTCGTCGGTGGCATCGACGATCCGATCCGGGAGCCGCAGCGCCGTGGTCGCGGCGAGTCCCAACACCAGTGCCGTCGCCGCGACCGGTATCACCCACCGCCACAGGCCACGCCGCGACGATCGTTGCTTCGTCACAGAATCGAATCCTCTCGTCGTCACAGCAACCCGGCTGCGATACCCGCTGCGGCAAGGAAATTGGTGCCGGCGTACACGCCGACGGCCGTCAGCGCCGATCCCCAGGCGGTGCGTTCCCACCCTTGCCGCTGCGCGTCGTTCGCCAGGAGCGCCGGGACCATGAGGGTCGCCACGGTGAGCCCCCGCCACGGGATGTAGTCGCCGTCTGTGTACCAGGTGACCAGCAGTTCGGCGGTCCAGCTGACGATCGCGCCCACCAGGACCATGGTCGACAGTTTGCGTCGGCCGAAGATCAGCAGCCGCGGCATCAACAGTTTGACCACCACGAACCACGTGATCACCGCGACGACGACGGCGAACACGATGTCGGGCCACCGTGGACTCACCAGGGCCAGATAGGCGCCGGTGATGAATCCTCCCGATCGCAGCCCGAGCTTCGCGAACACCAGCATGCCGACCGCGACACTCAGCGCGACGGCGAGCAGCAGCAGTTCACGCGGATACCCGAGCACCGACGCCAACTGCACGGTGTCATTGCTGTCGGAGCCGGGTGCGATCGACATCAACGACGAGAACAGCAGCAGGAAGACGATCAGGATCAGCGTGGTCACGCCGATCGCCATCACCGTCCGCAGCGGCTTCTGCCTCGACATGTCGTGCGCGATGATGCCGGGCACCAGGAATCCGATGCCTGCCAGCGCGAAGTACATGGGATCGTAGTTCCCCGCCGCGCCCGCGACGATCGTGCAGATCAGGATGAGCACCAACCCGACGAGCATCTCCCACTCGAACTTCCTGCGCCCGTACAGGATCAGCTTCTTGGCGAGTAGCACACTCACCACGAGATAGGTCAGGTAGCCGACACCGACGGTCACGGCGATCGCAAGCGGCGCCATCACACTCAGTGCCAGGTAGGCCGGCACGATCGCACCACCGGTGGTCAGCTGGACACGCTCGTAGAAGAGCATGCTCAGCACGACACCCATCACCAGTGCGACGCGCACGACCTCTGGGGCGAAGTCGTACTCGAACACTCCTACCCGGCCTCCACTTCCCGACCGGCAGGTGCAGGCACACGTCCGTGATGCGCGCCCGCACGCCGCAACCGCGACACCCCGATCGACGCGCGACGTGGATCACGGGACTCGTCGATCTCGCTTCTGTGGTCGGCACCGCGGAGTTCGGCGAAATGATCGATCAGCAGTTCCGCCTGATCGGTGTGGATGTTGATCATCCCGACGAGAACCCCGGCGGGACCGTCGATGAGGTCGGCGACCGTGTCGAGGATCTGATCGAGCGTCGGCGACACCGTCTCGCCCCTCTGATGGATCCGTTCACGCCCGTAGCCACGTTCCACCATCGTCTTGGTGACGGTCTCCTCATAGGCACCGAAGGTGATGACATGGTCCAGATACCCGGACAGATCGTCGGGAACCATGTGCGCGAACAACTCTGCGCGACGACCACGATCCCGGCGGTTGTTGAGAATCCCGATCACGGTCGCGTCCGGCGGGAACTGCGCCTGCAGCGTCGCGAACGTCAACGCGACACTCTCCCGATCGTTGGCCGCGAACATCGGCACCCACAACACCGATTTGCCCCGGACGTCGTAGGACCGCAATCGGACCACGCCCACGTCGGGGACCGACTTCCACATGCCCTCCAACGCGGCCTGCCTGCTCACCCCCGCCATGCGGGCGATGGCGAGCCCGATGGCGACGTTCGACTTGAACTGGAGATAGTCGAAGCCGCGCATGTCCTCGTCGTCGACGTCGTCGGGGTCTGCGTAGATCAGGCGGCTGCCACGTTCCTCGGCGCGTTTCCGAAGTCGCTCACGCAGATACTCCCGATCCTCGGCGGTGATGACGATCCCACCGCGCGGGATGGTGACGGCCATCGAATCCGCGATCTCCTCGAGGGTCTCCCCCATCTCCTCCTGGTGGTCTTCACGGACGTTGGTGATGATCGTGACGTCCGATCGAACCATGTACTCCTGCGAATACTCCTGGTACAGGGGGCGTACCGCCATGCATTCGATGATGAGCGCCTCCACATCGCCGACGATGTGCTCGGCCACCACATCGATCTGTTCGTTGATGTTGGCCGCACCGCGCCGGAAGATCGGGGTCTCCTCGCCACGTGGCCCGATCACGCGCGCGGCGCTGCCTGTGGTTTTCGCCACCGTGACGTAGCCGCCTTCGCGCAGCACACCGCCGACAAGGCGGGTCACCGTGGACTTTCCGCGAATGCCGTTGACGTGCACACGCATGTCGAGCTGCCGCAGTCGTCGGTGATGCCCGCGGATCGACAAGCGCCAGTAACACAGAAGCGCACCCGCGACCACGACGAGGATCAGCAGCCCTACCGCCGCCCTCGTCACCCGATCACCTGCGCTCCCAGCATCGATCGCGCCTCGGCGATCATCGCGTCGCCGTCTGCGGTCGACTCCGACAGGAACGCCAGACCGGCGGTCACCTCCGCACAGTCGGCGACGCCACGTCTGCCTCCGGTCGCCCGGTCGGTGAACGACGATCGCCCGGCCGCGTCCACCAGTGGCCCGACCACGCTCCAGGCGCCGACGGCGTCGGTCTCGGGGAGGATCGCGCCGAACTCGTCGGCCGTCAGCGCGAAGGGTACGTCGGATTCCCGCAACAAGCTCTCCACGAGACGCGCCACTGCGCGCCGAACCGATTGCTGTGCAGTCTCATCCAGCCCGTCGTCGGTCACCCGGACGTTCACCATCAGCAACGCCAGGGGGCGGCGGTGGACGCGTGCCCGGGCGATCTCGTCGTCGAGACGTGGCCGCGCGCGTTCGACGGCGAGCAGTCCCAACGAACCGAACACCGGCGCGGCTTCGGTCTCGACCGTGTCCGCACCTCGCACCAGTTCTCGTATCCGGCTCCCGACCATCCCGGCCGCCCACCCGAGCACCAGCAAGGCCACCGCGATCGTGACGGCCAACATGAACTGATCTCGGTTCCACACTCCCACAAAGCGTTTCGCGGACACCGCAGCAGCGGCCGCGATGAGTCCGACCACGACGCCGACGAATCCGTCGGCCATCATCCCGATCACCAGGCACACCACCGCGCACGCAGGCACCAGCACCCGTAGGGGACCCGATTCCAGGCCGCCGAGCAGTCCCGCCGTGATGGTGAGAACGAGACACAGTCCGACCCCGGTGTGCAGTTCAGTCCAGCCCCGAGTCACCTGCCTGGCCCTGCTCATCACCCTCCTTCCCCTTCCAGCGAAGGTGGGCGACGAAGAAGCCGACCACGAACACCCCGGTGGCGATCACGCCGTGAACCGCGGGTTCCACCCACGCGGCGTCAGCCATTCGCGATCGCCCAGCGCACCGACATGGTGGTTCCGTCGGGACCCGATGCTGCTCGCACGCCGTTACCCGACACCACGGTCTCGTTGCCGTGCAGTCGGATTCCCGCCGCTGCCGATGACGGCCTGGTCTTATCGACACTCGCCACCGCACGTGCCAACTCGCCGGCCGACATCGTGCAGTCGTCGGACGTCACCACGAAGACGGCCATGTCCGATTCGACATGCAACTCCGCGCGCACCACACCGGATCCGGTGTGGTCGAGTGCCGCGCTCACGATGTGGGTCACTGCCCGTTCCACCGCGAACTGATCGCCGACGATCGGCAAGACCTTTTCTCCCAGAACACTTTCGATACGATCGTCGCCGGTCACGAAACTCGCTTCGCGCACCGCGCGGTTGATGGCATGGCGCACGTCGAACTGCCGGGCCGTCTCGGCGCGGTGCGCTGGTGTACCCGCCGCTTCCACCACCGATGCGAGTCGTCGACGCGACGTCGCGGCGTGACGATGTAGTCGCACATCGTCGCTGCGATCGGCGAGGTCGGCCAGCGAGTGCACCGAGTTCGCCAGCATGTCGAGGTCGTCGGCCAGGTCCGATCCCGATGACTGTGCCGGCACCGCACTACGCTCGGACAGCTGTGTGGCGAGCAACCCGGACAACTGGGCGAGGTGGGCCAGATCCTCTTCTGCCCAGTCACGTTCGCGTCGGTCGGCAACACACAACGTGCCCAGAACCCTACCGTCGCCGTCCTGCAGCTCCCGCTCCGCGCGCGACACGACCCCGGCGATGTCTGTGGTCGTCGCCGGCCGCGAGCGCTCCCGGTCGATGGCCCCCTTGACGATCTCGGCCCCCGATTCCACGACCGTGACGAACGCGACGGGAGCGTCGAGAGCGGAGGCAGCGAGACGCGCCACCGATTCGCAAAACGGGTCGGAATCCGCGTCGACCGGGGCCGATGCCGCATCACCGACCAGTTCCGTGTCGATCTCCATCGTGACCGCACCGCGGGTGCCGGACGTGGCCTGATCTGCGATCCGACCGTCCGTGTCGTACAAGTGCTCCGTGGTGGCCGTCATTACTCCCTCTCAGCGATAGGTGAGTCGAGGACCGTGTCCCCCGACCCGGTGCGACCACACCGTAAACATGCCGAGATGAACGGCGAAAGAACACGCGAAGGCATGTCCGTAGCCCGCAACCCTCGACCTGATCGGTCGACCCAGTCACTCGAAAGCACCTCAGAGGCTTTGCTTTTCACCGTCTGACCACGAGCTTTGGTTACGGGGATGTTTCAATCGGGCAACAACCGGACTCCGACATTTCGGACATGGCGCCGGGCGTGATTCGGACCCGGTGAAAAACGTCACCGCCGCAGAAATCGGGTGAGACACAGCACCCGAATCCCACTCGGGGATGGCGTGTCGTGCCGTCGGTGTGCTTCCCGTGCTCCACCGGTCGCACCGACGGCGGACGTCAGAATCTCCTTGAGCGCAACGAATTCCACGAGAATCGAGACGGACGCCATCGAACGCCGCAGACCCTCGCGACAGCAACCAGAATTCCGCCGAGAGCAACCGGATTCTCATCGACGGAAACCGGCCGGCGGCCCACGATCGCCCCGGCGATGTCGCCGTGGGTCACCGAATGCTCAGGCCACTCGGGCGAGGAGGTTGCTGTGAGCCGAAATCCGGTTGCTGTCAGCGATGTCGAGGTTGCTGTCGGCTGAAATCCGGTTGCTGTCAGCGCCCGGCGCGACCCGAACCGCTGGAGCTTCCCGAGCTCCCCCAACCCCCCGAGCTACCGAAGCCGCCCGAACTGCCAGAGCTGCCGGAGCTGCCCGACGAGCCAAGGTCGGCCGAACCGTTCCCGTCAGGATCCGGATCCGGAGCAGGCGTCGGCGGATCGACGTCACCGACGGTGTTGTACTTCGCAAGCACCCCAAAAAGCGGATCGCCCGGCCCCACATCGTAGGTGCAGTCGTCTTGGCGTGGGTCCGGAACGAATGCCCACAGGAGCGCGCCCGCGGTTCCGGCCAGGCGTTGTCCCCCGATCTTGTTGTCCACGTCTGCAGCTCGCTGAGTGTGCGTCGCGCAGGGTGCTCCCGCACCCTGACCGATCTCGCTCACCAGGATCGGTTTGTCGAGGTCCTTGGCCTGGTTGATTCGGGCTTGGAGTCCGTTCCATTCGTCCCCCGGCAGCGGGATGCCGTCCGCGCCGTAATCGTGGTATTGCAGGAGATCCACATTGACCGAGGCGTTCACGTACTCGTATTCGCCTCCGGCGCTTCCGCACTGACCGCCACCGATGAGACCGGTCGTGATCAGTTCGTCCGGTGCGAGCCGTCTGATGACCGCACCCGATTCGTCGAAGAACGTTCGCAGCACCGTCGCCGCATCGGACGGGCAGTACGCGACGTCCCAATTGCACACGCTGAACTGCCCGACCGAACAGACACCTGGTTCGGGCTCGCCGACGGTCTCCCAGGCAGCGATGGCCGGCGCATCCCGATACCGCGTCACCACCTCCTCGATCCAGTCCTTGAACGACGACGCGAGTCCGTGTGCACTCGTCTTCCATCCGTCGACGTACCAGGAGTGCTGTTTGTACTGTTCGTCCTCGCACGCACCGTCTTGAGCGGCCATCACCGGGATGAGCTTCTGATCGTGTCGAGCCGCGGCCTCGAAGACAGCGTCGACCGACCTCCAGTCGCGCTTGCCGGAGTTCTTGTTGGTTGCCAACGATTCAAAGACGTTGAATCGCGTCAACGACTTCGGCGGCAGCAGGTCGAAGTACTCGTCGAGGTCGACCTGGGCACCGCAGCCTGCGTTGATCGCCCAATTCGTGGCCAACTGGTAGGCGTTCATCCCCGCGGGCCACCACGGCTGCCCGTCGAGGGTCAGCGTCGTGCCCTTGGTGTGGACCCCACCGGCTTGAGCGTGCGCGGGGGCCGCGACGAATCCGGCCGCGACGGAGGCGACCAGTGCGACCAATGCAGCGCAGAACAAGTGCCGCCGGAGATGTGCGGACCTCATGCGCTGACGATAGCGGCGACGCACAGCCAGCGAGGCGCAATCATGAAACCGTGATGTACTGACGTGGATTGCCTCGCCTACGGTCGGGCGGACGAGCGAGGCGCGGGCTCACCCGGCCGCGCTCGGCGCCACCCCGTCCTCGTGCGCCATCCAGTGCACGAAGCGGTGCAGCGGGTACATCGCGTCGTGCGGGTTCCCAATCGTGCTCGGGCCGGCGTCACCGAGACGGACGACGCGCTGCACCCCGCTGCTGGCGAGTCGATCCCGATAATCGGCCATCCGTTCGAACGGGAAGAACCCGACGGTCTGCGTGGCGACGTTGACGTGTCTCATCGCATCGTCGAGCGAGTCCACCCGAACCACGTTGGCGATCTTGTTGATCGGATGGAAGTCGACGGGCTCCTCGGAACGGATCACCACGCCCGTCCCGTCGGTGTGGCCCCATACCCGGAACTCGTCGTCGAGCATCGCCAACGTGTCGATCCGGTCCCGCAGATCCATGTCGAGTGGTCGGCGATCACCCGATGCCGCGGCCTTGTCGACGATCCGTTCGTGCAGGCGTGCACAGAAGCGATCCACGTCGTCGGCGTCGGCCTCGACATGGATGAAGCGGCTCGCGACACAGGCTTCCTGGTTGAGGATCATGACGTCGGCGGCGGCGAGTTCGGCTGCGAGATCCAACGTTTCATCGGTGGCGAACGCCTCCCTCCCCACCATCGATATCGACGTCTTGGGATCGAACGACACCAGTTGGAAGCCCGGGCCGAGGTAACGGATCACGTTGTTGATCGCATCGCCACCACCCCACGCGACGATCTTGTCGAAGTACTGCGGGCGGTACAGGATTCGCTCTACGGCGTCATCGCCACCACGCCAGTAGACCGCCGACATCGAGGTCACGACGGGATGGTGCGGATCCATCTCCGCCATGGTCCGCAAGATGGCGACGGTGGTGAACGGATCGCTCGACGACATCTTGAACAGGTTGACGGCCTTGACCATCGCCCCCTGGGCGATCGACTTCACCGCGACCCCCGGCGAATTGCCCGGCAACACATGGATCAGTCGCGGGGCGAACGCCCGGACGAAGCTGCGGCGACCGGTGAAATCCTCCTTGGGTACCCATCCGTCGAGCGCACCGGGGTCGGGGAAGTTCTGCTCGACGATCGTGCGCAGGACACGCCGGTCGAGAAACCCTGCGGCACCGTGAACCTGAGCTTCGAGCACCGACCGCGGCAACACATGCGTCGCGGACATCCGATCGAGGCAGTCGCGCATGAACGGATTCGCGGGGTCACGGATACGGTTCCCGGTCTCGACCAGGAAGTCGATGATCTCGTCGAACGGGACGTCGAGCAGCGGAGGTACCTCGCTGCGTGGCGTGACGGCACGGTCCAGGTCGATCCGGGGCGTCGTGAAGGTGACACCGAGGTCACGGGAGCGGTGCGAGGTGTCGTCGCCCTCGACCAGCTCTCCGCGTAGGAAGAACGGCGCGCGGACGATGGGCGGCGTGTCGACGAGGCTCATGACAGCCCCCGCACGTACGCGTCGACGGTTCCCGCGCAACCGATCTTGTCATCGCCCTTGATGTCGGCATAGCGCGTGATGTTGTTGCGGATCGATGGTCCGGCGGCGCCACATACACAGGGATCGATGTCGAGGCAGATCTTGTCACCGGTGATCACGCCACCCCACCGACCGTCGAGCGACAGGTCGAAAAATGCTGCGCGACCCTCGATCTCGCCGGACTCGTGCGGCAGCAGGGCATCGCCGGACTCGTCGAGCACGAACGGGACGATCCACGGCGGCACATGGTAGCGATCGCCCTGCCGGCATTTGGGCATACCCGAGTTGAGCTCTTGCATCGAGTAGTTCTGGAAATCGCGATTGGCCGGGATGTTGAAGGTCTGATGCACGAACTCCTGATAGTCCGGTGGCAGCTGGGCGCGTTTGAGACCTCCACCGACGTAGATGCAGTTGTCCGGGTGGAAATCCGACGCGGAGTATCCGCGGTCGCGGACGATCTTCGCCAGCTGGTACAGCGAGTTCCACATTCCCGAGATGTAGAGCTTTTCGTCGCGGTACCGGATCAGCGCCTCGGCGCCGTCGATCATCGCGGCATCCAGGGCCTCCTGTCGTTCCTTCGAGATCCGTTCGTAGTCGGCCAGTTCCTCCGGACGCGCGGAGCCGTCGGCAATCTTCTTGCGCAGCACCACCATCGAGGTCAGGGAGCCGACCGTGATCGGCGGCACCGGCAGCCGGTAGCGCTCACGGTCGGGGTCCCCGAACGCGGCGAGCTGCGCACTGGCGATGACCGCGTTCTTCGGTACCGACGCGGTGGCGCCCAGACCCATGATCCGACGGTCGCGGGCGGGTTGCACTCCCGAGCCCCAGGAGAAGACATTGACGGTGTCCTTGCGTGACCACTCCATGTCTCGTTCACTGGCGAGCAGCATCGCGGATTTGCCCGTCGTTCCGCTCGAGCAGGAAACGTAATGTCCGTTGGCCTCGAGCTTTCCGATCCAATCGTCGATGCCGGCGACGTCGTCGGTGTCGATCGGGCTGATCGGATGGGGAGACACGGTGCCCAGCCACTTGCCCAGTCGGTCCCAGCGTTCCTCGATCAGGTAGCTCTCGGGGTAGCTCTTGTAGGCGGTGTGCGGAAAGAGCAGGGGCACCATGTCTTCACGGCTGCGAACCTGCGTGAGTGCGGCGTCACGAGCTCGACGACCGAGGAGTTTGATGCGGTCTCGACGCTCCCGGAAGCGCTCGTCGAGCGCCTCGACCTGCAGATCTCGCAGATCGGCGTGCGAGTGGTCGAAACGGTCCGGGGCATCCGCGGTCTGCATCAGCTTGTCGACGGCTGAGGTCACGGCGACACCTTCTTCCTTCGGCATGATCGGTCGCAATTAATGGGCACTGGCATGTATCATTCTTACCGTGAGCCACATCACGGCACAAGGGCCGAATTCTGCGAGTCCGACATGACGGATCCGTCTCCGTCCGTTCGTGTCCGGGCCGGCAGACCCACACGAGCGCAAGCAGAGGCACGCCACGAGCAACTGCTCGACGCCGCGCTCGATCTGTTTCTCGAGCTCGGTTTCGAACAGGCGACGATCGAGATGATCGCCGCCCAGGTCGGCATGAACAGGCGAACGGTATACGCGCGGTACACCGACAAGGCGGCCCTGTTCCGTGCCGCGGCACAGCGTGCGATCGAACGCCAGGTGGTGCCACCGGAGACGCTCGCAGACCTCGACGAGGGCGACCTGGCCGGCAGTCTGGAAGCGGTCGCCCGACTGCGGGTCGGCCAGGTGATGACCCCCGAAGGCCTTCGCCTCCAACGCATCATCAACACGGAGAGTTTTCGCTTCCCGGACATCCTGTCGGCGTACTACACGCAGAGCACCAAACCGGTGATCGACTTCGTCGCCGGGCTCTTCGATCGCGCCGTGTCGACCGGCTCCATCGCCCCGACCGACACCGCGCTCGCCGCACAGACATTCATGAGCATGGTGGTCAGCGGTTGGGTCCGCAGGATCGTCAGCGGACGCGAACCCACCCCCGCGGAGTTCGAGAAGCGCGTGCAGTTCACCGTCGACCTGCTGCTCAACGGGCTGTTGCCACGTTGAGCCCACACCGAGAGACAGCGAGAGACTGATGACATCAGGCACCGACCGGCCGGTCGCGGTGGTCACCGGCGCCAGCTCAGGGATCGGCAGATCGACGGCACGGAAACTGGTGGCGGCGGGTTGGCATGTCATCGGGGTCGGTCGCGATCCCGTCCGCAGCGCCGACGCCGAGGCGGAGATATCCTCGGCCGCACCGGATTCGGCTTCCTTCACGATGCTGCGAGCCGATTTCGACCTCATGTCCGAGGTCGCGCGGGTCGCCACCGAGATCATGTCGCGCACGGCAACCGTCGACGTGCTGATCAACAACGCCGGCGGCGTACGGGACCGCGTGATCGTCACCGCCGAAGGTACCGAGGCGACCTTCGCCGCGAACCATCTCGCGCCATTCCTGCTCACGCGCGAACTCATGCCTGCGCTGACGTCGCGCGCGGCCCAATCCCCACCGGGTACGGTCCGGGTGATCGCGGTGTCCTCCACCGCACATCGCAGCAGCCCCGGCCTGGACTGGACCGATCTCCAGGGCCTCGGCAAGTCCCGCTACGGCGTGCACTACCTGGACGCGAAACTCGCAAACCTCCTGTACACGAGGGAACTGGCCAGGCGCGTCACCCCCGACGGGATCGTCGCACAGGCCATGCATCCGGGCGTGGTGGCGAGCAACTTCAGCACCCACGCCAACGAGATCATGCAGGCGCACATGGCAGCAGGCGACCAGGTCTCGCCTGACGAACCCGCCGACACGTTGCTCTGGCTGGCCACGGCGCCGGAGGTCGGCCGGGCAGGCGGACGCTACTTTCATCGGATGGCCGAAGTGATCCCGGCAGATGTCGCTCTCGACGACATTGCCGCCGCGCGCCTGTGGGAGGAGAGCGAGAAGTTGCTTGCCTCGCTCGGCCATTGACCGGACCGAGACCGCAGGCGACCACTAGCCTGGGGTACGACATCGGAGGTGCAACGCAATGGGGCCAAGGTACGTCGGCACCGCAAAGCACGTCGGCACCGCAGAGCATGTCGACACCGAACACCACGATCCCGAACGGGGAGGAACACGATGAGTCTGGTTGCCGGACACGGCCCACTGAGCGGGAACCCGGCCGGTTGGTTTTCCGGCGCGCTCCCCGCCGACTTGGTGTTCGTGGAACCACACCCGCGACGCGTCACGGCCGTCCGCGACGGCCGGACCGTCCTGGACACCGAGCGTGCATTGATGGTTCACCGGCCGGGCCAGTTCCTCAGCTATGTGTTCCCGGTCGATGAGGTCCCGGTCGATGAGTTCGGGGGCCTGCCGACCGAACCAGAACCGGAAGCGCCGGGCTACGTGCACGTGCCGTGGGATGCCGTCGACACCTGGTACGAGGAGGGACGCCAACTCGTCTACTACCCGCCCAATCCCTACCACCGCGTGGATTGCCGACCGACGACGCGGCGCCTTCGGGTGGACATCGGCGAGGTGACGTTGGTCGACACCACGGACACCGTCATCGTCTTCGAGACCTCCCTGGAACCGGTCCTGTACGTCGATCCTGCGCACGTGCGCACCGATCTGCTGCGCCGCAGCGAGCTGTCCACGTACTGCAATTACAAAGGCGCATCCACGTACTGGATGGCCGTCGTCGGCGACACCGTCGTCGAGAACGTCGCCTGGAGCTACGAGCAGGTGTTGCCGGAGAGCAGTGCCATCGCGGGGTATCTCAGCTTCGAACCGACCAAGGCCGAGGTGCTCGCCGAGCTTCCGGCGCGGGCCCGCGACTCCGTCGACTGTGGGTGCGAAACCTGACCGCCGCCGTGGGGCGTGCAGACGGTCAGAGCCTCGCGTTCGACTCGACCGCGGAGTCGGATGCACGCAGCGGGCGGATGAGACCGTCCTGCACGAAAGACGCCAGCAGCGCACCTGCCTCGGTGTGCACGGTGCCGCGTACGTAGGACATACCCGCACCGACCTGGGTGCTCTCGTGTGTGTAGAGGATCCATCCGTCCCAACGGACCGGTTCGTGAAAGCTGACCGCGATGGTCATGGGGGCGGTCGACACCGTGAGATGCGCTTGGCTGGTGCCGATCCCGGCGTGTGCCCGCATGGTGGTGGAGATTCCCAGGTGGCCGGTGAAATGCGCCAGCAATGCCTTCGCCAGGTCGTCCCGCTCGGGTACCGGATCGTATTTCAGCCACGCATGCAGCTCGGGCGGCCCGACCTCGTCCGGACTGTTGACCTCCGCGACATCCACGAGGCGCACCTCGCGACCGTGCAACGGCATGCGGGCGGCGAACGCCTCGGCCGGCGTCGCCACCTCGGGACGTGGGAGGTGATGGGTGATCAGATCTGCCGTCGGCACGTCCGCGAGTACAGTCACGGTGACGCATCTCTTGCCGTTCTGCCCCGCGGCGACGACGGCGGTCGCGGTGGAACGCCCCTCGTGGACGACGTCGATGTCGAAGTCGACCGGCGGCCCCACGGTCACCGCCCGAGCGAACACCGCCTGCGCCGACCGCACAGACTTGTCCGGAAACCGTTGTGCGACCGCGACGATCGCCTGAGCGAGAACCTGCGTGCCCTCGACGACGACCCTGCCGTGTTCGCCGGCGATGCCTGTTGCGCCGGTGAATCGATCGGTGTCCACGCGCGTGACGTCGAACAGATCGAGCAACACCTCGAGTGACCATGGCGTGTCGTTGGCAGTCGTGGTCGTCATCGTTCTCCCCTCGGTTCACCACTCGCGACCGTAGGGCGTAACGCTACTCGATTGTGGCTGCGCCGATGCGGCTTTCGTGGACGGATGAGCACTTCGGGCAGAGGGGTAGTCCGGGCAGAGGAGGAGTCCGGGCGGTTTCTCGACGTCATGCGCCGGCTAGCTCGACGGACACCGCCGACGCCCCGCGCAGCGGCGCGATCGTGTCGGCTTCGTCGCGAATCCCCTTTTCCTGGCGGCGCGTCAGCGCACCAAAGGGTTCGACGCGCACGGTCAGGGTCCGCCCGCTCTTGCGGGGGCGCCAGGTCCCGACGATCTCGCCGTCGACGAGGACTGTTCCCGGATCGCCGCTGCGCTGCCACACCTGGCGGTGACGGCTCTTGTCCACGATCGTCGTGCGGTCCCGTAGCTGCGTGTACGGATCTCGCGGCGGGAGGAGCCGAACCCCCTGTGGCAGCGAGGCCGCGCGCATCGCGTCCACGTCGTCGGCGAGCATCCACGCGGTGGTGTTCCGTCCAGTGCCCTCGACTGCGACCGGCACCATGTCGTCGGCGAGCAGATCCCACCACGGACCGGCATCCCCGGATCGAATCCCGAGCCACGTCGCGAAAGCCGCACGCGTGGAAGGCCCGTACGTGTGCAGATAGCGTCGGAGCAGTTCGCTGCGGGCAGCCTCGGGACTCAGCGACGGGATCGGCTCCGACAACCATTCATCGGTCAGTACGAAGGGTGCCTTGTTCTCGATCCGAGGAGCAAAGCACAGGACCTGCTGCAGGGTGAGGATGCGAACACAGAAGTGCACAACCGCCTCCCCGATCGGTTGCCCGGGCGCATGGGGGCCTTCTTGTTCCCACACGTCACGAGCGCTCGGCGACAACCGGTCGGCGACACGCGCCGCGACCTCGACGCCGAGTTGGTCGATGGCCAGGCGTCGGCCGCGCAGGACGGCGCGCACTGCCTCATCGACGAGCCCGACGGTGTCCGCGATGCTCATCTCGAGCCGATCGAGTGACTGTTCGACACCGAGGATGAATCGCCGGGTGGCGCCCTCGGTCGTTGGCAACACCCCGGTGGTGAACACCGCGGCCTCATCGGTGGGGACCAGATATGGCGAGCCACGCATACACCAGGTCAGCAGCAGACTCTTGTCCTCGTCGACGGCGGTGGCCAGTCCTGCCTCCGTGACTCCGTCAAGGCGTGCGTGCACTGCCAGCAACGCGGATCCCGGTGGACTGTTCTGGATTCCGCACGCGCCGACGGCAGCGGCCTGCCGCTGCCGTGGTAACCGGTCGGCCAGATGGTGTGTGCCGAGCCGGAAAGCAACGACCTGCTCCCTGGCGAACTGCTCCTTCGTGACCCGCTCACCCATGCCGCCAATGTATCTGCGTCGCACCGCCGACCGCGGATGTCGGCGATCGCCGAGTCGGACGCAGCCCTGCCACCCGTCTGTCAGGCGCGCTCCACCGGCATCCAGATCTCGCACACCGCATGCGTTTCGGTCAGTTCGAGATACCGCAGGATCGTCGGTCCCGGACGCAGCCGCCAGGGATTCGACGGAAACCACTCGGTGGCCGTCGCCGCCCATGTCTGCTGCAGCGCGTCCGGGAACGGTCCGCTCGAATGGAACGTCACCCAGGTCCCCGCGTCCACCGGCATCGTGTCGAGGTCCGCGGGGACCGCAGAGTCGGTGCTCACCGCCACCCCATGGAGGTACGTGATCGGAGAACCTTCCGGCGCATCGGGCTCCTGCCCCCAGGTGACCGCCAGGATGCCGCCGGGCTCAGTGTCGCCGAGTCCCTTGAGACGCAGGTGTTCCTCCGGTGCGATTGACGCGATGTGGTCGGCGATGTGCGGGTTGACACCCTCGTAGATGAGCGGCACCTGTGCTGAGTGACCGGCGAGGACGAAGGTGGGGCGTTCGCTGATGGAGACATCCATGGGAGAGTTTCCTTCCACGCTCAGCCGAAATCTGAGCATCGGTTGTGTTCTGAGCGGGCCACCATGGGTGCGCACATCCGACGGACTCGCACCGTGCACGGACCGAAACGCGCGACCGAATGCCTCCGCCGAGGAGTATCCGTGGCGAACGGCGATGTCCAGCAGACCGAGGTCGCTACTGATCAGATCGGTTGCCGCCAACGTCATCCGACGACGGCGCATGTACTCCGAAAGGGGCATCGTCGCCAACGCGGCGAACATCCTCCGCAGGTGATATTCGGTCGTCCCGTGGTCACGGGCGAAGCCCGCAACGTCGACGGCGTTGTCGGTCCGGCTGTCGACGAGTTCGACGAGAGCATTGAGTGTGCCGATCATGGTGGCCCTCCTTCGCCTTCGATACTGGCGGGCGCAAGGCCGATGCCGCCCGACAATCGCGGTCGGAAACGATCGGGTGCAGGTCGGGCGGGAAACCGATGCCTACCGGACGTCAGGCTCTCGGCATACAGCCGGACGTCAGCGGGGTGAATAGCGCAGCAGCGCGGTGCCGTTGTCGAAGATCTGGTGCTCGACGAGACGCAGGTCGAGGCGCACGTCATCAGGGAGCGCGCGAAGTCCACCGCCGACGATTTTGGGGACGACAAAGAAATGGAAATCACCGACCATGCCCGCCCGGATCGCCGGCGCGGCCACCGTGGGTCCGAAAATCTCGACCGTGCCCGTCGCGTTGTCGACGATGCGCTGCAACTCGTCGAGCCCCAGATCGGGCACGAGTCGGTCACGATCGGAGCCGAGATCGGCGGCGGTGAGCGTCGACGACGCCGCAATCTTGTCGATCGCCTGCCAGCGACGCGCGAATTCCTGTTCGGCCGAGGACCATTCCTCGCCGTCGGGTGCGGAGTTCCAATACTGCATCAGCAGATACGTCTTGCGACCCAGCACCTCGACGGACACCTCCCCCATCCGAGCGACATGGGCGTCGAACACCGACCCGTTCGGGGCGGACCACTGGAAATCGCCGTCTGCGTCGGCGGCGTACCCGTCGAGGGATATCGTCGCGGTGTATCCGAGTGTTCCCATCTGCTGTCGACCTCCTCTGGGCCCACGTCGCGCGTGATGCCCTACTGATTCACCGTCACGCGGGTTCGCGCATCACCCCGACATGACGCACCTTCCCGGACATCCCGGGCAGTTCTTTCACCGGCGTCCAGGTGCGCAGACCGTCGGTGCTGTCGGAGTACAGGTACTTGCCCCTGGTGTAGGCGTCGAGGTACAGCCGCCACGCACCATTCGGCAACCGGACCACAGATGGGCCTTCCACGAACGAACCCCAGGGTCCGGGCCTCACGAAGCGGTAGGGTCCGCCCAGCGACGATGCGACCGCATGCTGGATGACCTTCCTGGTCTCGTTCTTGGTGAACGCGTGATAGGTCGCGCCCACCTTCACCACGGTGGTGTCGATGTGGTCGGCTCCGATACCGGCAAGCGGGACGGGCGGGCTCCACAGCCGCAGCGACGGATCGAGCGCGGTCATCAGGTACGGGACGAACCCACCTCCGGTCGACATCGACAGGATGATGTTGACCCGACCACCCTCGACGAACCATTCGGGCGCCCATGCCTTGGTGGTGAACGGCGACAGCGACGGCCCGTCGCTCGATCCGGCCGAACCGGAAGAGCCCGGCGGGCTCGACGAGCCGAAACCTCGGCCGTCCCCGGTCCCGGGCAGCAGGGCACAGCAGAACGGCACGGGCCAATTCCCCAGGAATGCCCAGTGAATTCGATCCCGGCTACGGGCGAAGCCGACATTCGCCCCGTCCGCGGTCGTGTAGGTGACGTAGTACATTCCGTCGGTGTTCCGGAAGATGCTCGGATCGCGCACCAGGCCGGACGGCGGCCGGTAGGCCGAGGACCGGACGAGTTCGAATCGAGTACCGTCCCCCGAGCGGTAGACATCCATGTCGCGCGCACTGGTGTTGCTGAACGCCACCATCGTGTACCGCCATCCGGCCTGCGGTGCGGCATTGCCGATGCCGTGGCCCGAGACCACCACTCCTGCGACAGCCAGGATCGCGATGGTCGCACCGAGGAGGGATTGCCTGGTGAGGATCACCGATGCAGTATCGGTGACCGCCGGCGTGGTCCAAGCGGTTTTGACGAAACTCTCACCCGGTCGTCGCCGGTGACCCGGTTGTGTGCCGTCACCCTGTGCCGTGAACGGTGTACCTGCGCTCGATCCCGGACGTGGCGATCCCCCAGTCGCTGACTGCAACTCGCTGCTGGTGCGCCTCGAACGCGGCGGCGTCGACGAACGTCTCGTCGACCTGCCAGACGTGCGGGTCGGACGTACGGACCACGTCGAATGCGAGACAGCCAGGCTCGGCGCGGGTCAGTTCGATGTGGCCGGGTAGATGTCGCGCGACCGCATCCATCTCGTCGGCGTTCGCGCAGACCAACTGTCCGCGCAGCACGACCTGGTTCATCGCATCATCATCTGTGCGCGGATGTCCCCCGGACAAGCCGTGTCCCCCTGTACGTCCCGGGTACCGTCGCACCCATGAGGATCGATCTGACCGGCAAGAGTGCCCTTGTCACCGGCTCGACGCAGGGAATCGGGCTGGCCATCGCACTGGGCCTGGCCCGCGCCGGCGCACGCGTGGGTGTGAACGGTCGCAGCGCCGAACGGGTCGAGACCGCCATCGAAGAGATTCGTCGCAGCGCACCCGACGCCCAGGTGGTTTCCGCCGTCGGCGACGTCACGGACACCGACGGCGCCGATCAGGCGGTCGATGCCGTCGGTTCGGTCGACATCCTGGTCAACAACCTCGGCATCTTTGGCGCCGAGGCCGCGCTGGAGATCGACGACGCGCAGTGGCGTCGTTATTTCGAGGTCAATGTGCTGACCGCGATCCGGCTGATCCGGTCGACGCTGCCCGGCATGAAAGACCGTGGTTGGGGACGGGTGCTGACCATCGCGAGCGATTCGGCGGTGGTGATCCCCGCCGAGATGATCCACTACGGCATGTCCAAGACCTCTCTGCTGGCGTTGTCTCGTGGTTTCGCCAAGGAGGCCGCGGGAACCGGGGTGACGGTGAACTCGGTGATCGCCGGACCGACCCACACCGGTGGTGTCGAGGACTTCGTCTACCAGTTGGTGAGCCAGGATCTGCCCTGGGAGCAGGCGCAGCGTGAGTTCATGCGCCTACATCGTCCGCAATCGCTGATCCAACGTCTCATCGAACCGGAGGAGATCGCGAACATGGTGACCTACCTGGCGTCTCCGTTGGCGTCTGCGACGACGGGCGGCGCCCTTCGGGTCGACGGTGGGTACGTCGACGCCATCCTGCCGTGACCGGCGTGGACGTCGGGCGCCCACATTGACGTCAGCTGCGGTATTTGGTCAGCAGTTCCTGCGGGAGGTGGCATGAGTCCTCGGGAAATCGCTCGAGCCGATCCTGATGCTCTTCGGCACTGCGCACGTAGTTGGCGAGCGGAAGCACCTCGACGGCGATGCGATCGGCGTCGCCTCTCGCGTCGATGAAAGCCTGTGCCCGTTCGAGATGCGTCGACGTCTCGGAGTACACGCCGGTGCGATACTTCTCGCCGACGTCGGGCCCCTGGCGGTTCACGCTGTACGGGTCGATGATTTCGAAGAGGTACGTCATCAGCTGCTCGATGCTCACGGTCGCCGGATCGAATCGCGTCCGCACGCATTCGGCGTAGCCGTCATAGTCGCTGTCGATGGACGTGCTGGTGCCGTTGGCCCGCCCGGCTTCGGTGAACGTCACCCCGGGCAGCGTCGCGATGAAGGCCTGCACTCCCCAGAGGCAGCCGCCCGCGATATAGATTTCTTCGGTTTCGCGCTCGACGTCCATGTGCCGATCGTACGACCGGCCTCAGGCGACCTGACCGACCGGCGACGTGAGACGTGAGACGTAGGCGGTATGTCGTCGGCTCTGGTTCTGCCGTCAGCTCTGGAGTTCCTCCGCGAGCATGACGATGATCCCGCTGGGGCCGCGCACATAGGTGAGCTTGTAGATGTCTCGATAGTTGGCGACACCCCGCAGCGGGTGGCAGCCGTGTTCGGCCGCCACGGCGAGGGCGGCGTCGATGTCGTCGACCGAGAAAGCGACGCGATGCATACCGATCTCGTTGGGCAGGGTCGGTGCCGTCGCAATCGCCTCGGGATGGATGTACTCGAACAGTTCGATGTGCCCTTGGCCGTCGGGCGTCTCGAGCATCGCGATGTTGGCGTGGTTGCCGTCGAGTCCGACGGCGGTGTCGGTCCATTCACCGCTGACGGTGTCTCGGCCGATCACGGTGAGGCCCAGGTCGACGAAAAAGGCGATCGTCGCCTCGAGATCGTCGACGGCGATACCCACGTTCTCGAGCTTGATGGCCATGCACTACACGCTAACCGGTCGGTCAGGTCGCCCCCGTCCATACGATGGACCTCATGGGTACCGCACTGTCCGACCCCGACGACCCGCCCACCCAAGAATCGATCGGCGAGACGCTCGGACCTGCTGCAGGTGCATGGTCTGCATTCACCCAGACCCTCGCGGACAACGATGTCGTCGCAGAGTGGCGCCACTTCCGTGACGGCGGCTGGCTGTTGAAGGCCACCAGGGGACGAAAGACGGTCGCGTGGGCGGATATTCACGACGGGTTCTTTCGCGTTGCCTTTCATTTCGCGGAGCGCCTCCGCCCCGCACTGCTGAGCAACGAGACATTGTCCCGGGACCTCCGCCGCCGGATCGCCGACACACCGCCACGAGGCAAGCTCGTCAGCATCGCGCTCGACGTCCAGGATGTCGACGACCTCCCCAACGTGGCTTCTGTTCTGAGCGCCAGACTCAGCCTGCGCTGACGCGCTCCTGTTCTGAAGGCCGGCCCAGCCTGAGACGACCGTGTGGGCACCCCGCACGGTCGTCTCAGGTCGTCTGCGATTCGGGTTGTCGGCGGTTCAGATTTCAGCGGTTGAGCACGTCAGTGTTTGAGGTCGTCGGCGGTGATCCGCTGTACCGAGTACCCCGATGCGATCAACCGCGGAACGCGGCGGCGACGAACATTGCGGGGCGGCCCGGTCCCCGGGACGGAATCTGTTGCCGCAGAACCCGCCCGGCCGGCACCGACCGTGTTCTCACGCAGACGACGCGCGAAAACCTCCGCCGCCTGCAGGTGACGGTTGATCCGCGCCGGCAACACCGGCAACTGACCACTGGTGTTGCGCTGCCACGCCGGGCGCCCCGCATCCCGACCAGACTTGACGATATGGGTGGCGTACTGGCCCGGCCTCGTGCCGACCTTGCCGTTATGGGGTCGACACGCCCCAGCCAACTCGATGACATCGGTGTACCCGCCATCGGCCCAATCATCCTCAGCATGATGAATCTCGACCCGCGAAGCCGGGGTGGCACACTCCGGCGCCGAACAACCCCCACCATCACGAGCCATGATCATCATCCGCTGAGCCTGATTGGCCAACCGCGCCGCCCGACCCAAATACAACGGCTCGGCCGTATGCTCGGCAAACACCGCCAAATGCGCCTGCGCCCCTGCCGCGAGCTCGATGACATCGGAGATCGGCAACACCGCCCCCGACGCCGTCTCCCCCACCCCCGCATGGGCACGTAACTCGGCGTCGGTGATCTTGATGATCAGATGCGGCGGCAATCCCCGATGCGATGTCCCCAACACCCCGCCATCAAGCACCGCCCGCAGCAACGCCGTCAACGCGTCATGATTGCGCTGCCCGGGTGTCCGCATGTCGCGGTCGGCGGCAGCTTTCAAGGCCTCGCGGTCGGCGTCATCGAGGTGACCGTGCGGGGAGTGTTCGTCGGCGGGATTGTTCATTCCCGGCGCCGCCCACGCATCGAGCACCACATCCAGCATCGCCCGGGTGATCGGATCCAACTCGGCGGTCAACCGACTCATCTTCGCCGCATCCTGCCGACCCACCGTCACACTACGGCGACGTTTCCGGTCGGCGTCGTCGGCGAGGTCACCATCCGGATCCAGATGCGCCAACAGCCGCTCCCCCAGGCGGGTCAACTGTGACGGGGTGTGCTCGCGGGCATACCCGGCCATCTCCCGCTCAGCCGCAGCAGCAAGCTCAACTGGTACTGCGGCCGGGATCTTGTCCAACACCGCCAGCACCGCCGACACATGCGCGGTGCCGATAGCGCCGTCTGACCAGGCTTGCGCCACATGCGGATACCTCGTCGGCACCTGCTCACCCGCTAGCGAATACGTCGGCAGCAACGCTGCGATCTGCCGACGCCGCACCCCCGGATCGGTGATCCGCAACCGCGACACCAAAAAATCTGTGAATCGGGCGAACCCCTCCCGGGCGACCACACCACGCTCATCGCAGTCGACCAGACGCCGCAAACCGACAAACCCCAACCGCCGCACAGCACGCTCATGCGCCTGCGCAACACCAACAATCTCCGAATACGACGCGCTGGTCGTATCGACCGCGCTGATCCGGTCGATCAACTCATCGAGCTGACGATAGAGGTCAACAACCTCAGACACCTGCTCGCCAGCAACATGATCGTCGGTCATCACACCCCCCGTGTTTCGAACTCGTGTTCGAATATACGCCGGTCCGAGTGGACTTGGCAAGGGGTTTGCGCGGATTGCCGACCGAGTCGAAGGATCATCGAAATATGCTGTGCACCAGCATCTTTGACAATTCTCGACGATCCCGATCGGTATCGATTCCCGTTTCCCCCGCTCGGACCCGCACCAGCTACCCTGAGGTCGACAGGGTCAGACGAACTGCGGCACGAAGATCGCCCCCTCCGTCGCGTCGGCGCCGACCAGTCGCCGCGGGTATTGACCGGTCACGAGGTCGGCGATGAACGCAGCGATCCCTCCGCGGTGATAGAGGAACACGAACGAGCGGAAGTCGGCGTAGAACACCGGCCACTCGTTCGGATCGTCGCCGATATGGTGCCAGAATCCGGTCGCCCGCCGGCCCCGCCACCCCAAGCCGTGCACTCCCCATCAACCAATGCGAACACAGGTCACTGCATCGCGATCTTGTTCGATTTGGACCGGTTGCATTTCCAGCAGAGGGTTTGCAGATTCTCGGGAGTCGACATACCTCCCCGGGAGACAGGGACGATATGGTCCACCTCAAGAAGGAGGTGGGGTTCTGCCGCGAGTGACACAGAGCAGTACCGGCAAGTGTGATTGTCGCGTGTCTTGATTGAGTTGCGCAATCTGGATGTCATCAGCGCACGCTGCCCCGCGGCACTCTTTCGCCAGCGGATCTTCTGCGAAAGAGTCTCGACCAGTGCGTCGATTGTCGGGGTATCCAACGTGACGGTTGTTCGCTGCGAGCTGTTCCCGCCGGCACTGACGTACTCAAAGACGTATACGGGATAAGGAACCGTGATCGGCGAAAGCTCCACGCCGACGTGCTTCATGAACTCGTCCATGTAATGCTTCAGAATGAATGCGGGCGGATTGATCGATTGCGTGATACTCGCTTCACGTTGATGCAGATTCGCCACGGCCTCTTCGAGCCGAGTGATGCTGTTGCCCAGGCTCTCGACGTTACCGAGGCTCACCTCATCCGCCTTGATGCCGAAGTACTTCATCACGTACTTGAGAGGATCTCCGCTGGCGTTACGCACCACCTGAAGCGAACAGTTATGCACATTCGGCGCATAGTAGGTCGCCACGTTCCGGTCTCGGCGGTAGTTCCAGTTACTGGTGTTCTCGAACGATGCCAGATGAGCCTGCGCGCCTGTATAAGACACACCAAGTCCAAAAGTCTCGCCCATTCGAATTTCGGAGATGTAGTGAGCCAGTTCGTTATGCTCCGAAACAAACGCTGCGATCCGAGACCGGTGAGTCGAGAACTCGTCGCTTGCGAAGTACCGCTCCTTACGAATGTATCGAACAATCCGATACACGACCCAACCCGAGAACGCTAGAAACGCGATTACTAGTAGAGCTTCCATGCCGATGACTGTCCTTCGCCAGTTCCTCTGTCAAGAGACCAGACTTTATCAAGGCGATACGACAAGGTTCTCGATTTGGACGAATGAGACGCGCTCGGCTTCTCATGCTGCCCTAACAGTTCTTGGATGTGGCTCCCAACCACGTCACACCATTCGAGCCACCGCTCAATCCTGACCGCGTTCCTATGTAGAGTCAGCGTGGCACCAGTAGTCGACAAGCGCGATGGACGGGCGACACGACCAATCACTGGTCAGGGATGACCATCGACTGCATCGATCCGATCCGGATGTCGACGTTCTGGGGAACTCCTCGGGATCGAACCCTCCAAAGAGCACGGCGACGATGAGAGCGTGGTTCTGGTCATGCTCGATCACGAGGATCACGAGTTTCGCCTCGTCCAGTACTTCTGATCCCTAACGGCAAAACGAGAAACCGACTACACGCTGAAGCGAGACTCCACCGCTTCGGGACCTGCATCCTCGCCACTGAGGGCCATGTGAAAGATCGGGTAGGGGCGGCCTTGATCGTCCAGCTCGCTCCTACCGACAATGGTGAAACCACGATGACGGTAGAACTCGACCGCCTGCGCATTCTGCTCGTTGACGTCCACGGTCCTCACACCGCACTCGGCGACGACGAACGACAGCAAACCAGTACCGATCCCATCGCCGCGCCGGCGCGTGTCAACGCAAAGCATCTCGAGGCTATCCCCGGAGACTCCTGCGAACCCGACGGGGAGACCGTCCTGATCGGCAACGTGCAGATCGACCTGCGGCAGGTAGTCGGAAGCCAAGTGCGATTCGATCCCGTCACGGTCAGGCTCGGCGAGGAAGTCGTGCGTGGCGTCGACGGCACTGCGCCAAATCTCCACCAGCCTCGGGTATTCCTCCGGCCCAGTCACCCCACGGATCAACGCCTGGCCCCGATATGCGAAGCGGTCGCTTCTGTCGGCTCTTACACATTGAACCGGAACTCCACCACGTTCGGAGACGGACCATGATGCCCATCTCTCAGAGTCCCCCGCGAGCGTTTTCGCAGGTCAGCTTAGCTTCCGTTCGTAATGTTGAATCGGAACGCGACTCGTCTAACGATGCCGATTACAGTTCCGATCTAACGTCATGACTCAGCATTCCTGTGTCGCTCGGTGACAGACCCCGCCCCCGGCATCGCGCAGGGACCTCGACGTCTCGACCGCTCCAACACCTAGGGTTCGGAAGCCGGCCGCGTCTCGGGCACAGCGTCCAAGGTGCACGCGAAGGGATTCGCTTAACCGGTCGAATACTTCTGTTCCTATCCTTGACACCCAGGGCAATCGGAACTGGGAAAAGACGGTCAGCATGGCATCGAACTCGCCTCAACGGCGTCGTGCGGGTCTGCACCCGGCGCTCTCGATGCGTCAGGGATTCGCCCTTCTCGAGGAATCGGGCTCCGTGCGCGACCTCCTCCGCGGGACGGTCAAGGCGATCCGGGAGATGCGCTACGTACACATCGACGGCGACTCGGTCTTCACTCAAGGCAGCATTGGGGTCGAGAAGGCGATGAAGGTCGTGCTTGGATGCAAGGCGGTCGACGATGCTGGCGCTTGGCCCACGAAGTCGGAACTCATCGGATGGGGCCACAACATCGAGAAATTGAACGCACGCCTTCTGGAGGCGATCGACGACGGGCTCGAGCGCACGACGGCCAGTGGATACTCCGCTCAACTTGCGGCGCACCTCAAGCCGAGCACCGTCATCCCGCTCGTCTTCGCCACGTTCGCCCGGTACGGGAAGTTGGGACGCTTCCAACACCTGGACATTCTGGCGACCGATCAGCCCGGCGAACTCGACCAGCCGTCCGAATACTGGGAGCGGGTCGAGCTGCACGTCAGGGAGAACGGCAGGAGTTCCACGAGGTCCCGTTCGGCGACAACGTCGCACTCGACGACTACGAGAAGAGGCTCCGCGGCTTCGTCGCAGATGAGTTGGACGCCTGGTGGTTCTGCGTTCACCGACTCGGTGTCCAAGGGTGCTTCGGCGAACTGGGCAAGAAGATCAGCTGGGAGATCTGGGAGCATGGACGCCCAGTGCCGAGCATCGTCAAAGCCTAGTCGCGATTCCTCTTCCGCCCCGGGGCCCCTCGATCTGAATGGGAGAATCGTTCCATGCCGGATCTCTCGCCTCCAGATGACTCGGACGCCAGGGCGCCCGCGCTCGACACGACCGTCCTTCCGCTCGGCGAGCGTGCGCTGCGAGGGATCCTCGACCACGTGATCGCCGTCGGGGACGAGGCAGAGGCGACCTACCTCGAAGTCAAGAGCCCACTCGACTTGAGCAGCAAGGCGACCGCCGCCAAAATCGCAAAGTTCCTCCTGGGGGCTGCCAACCGTCGCCCGCATGAAGCGGCGCGGCACTTCCACGGTTACGCGGTTCTAGTGATCGGCGCGCAGAAGGCGAGTGCTCCCGGAGTGCCGCGCGGCACCGAGGCCCACGAGCTCGAGGACCGCCTCCGCCCCTACCTCGGGCCGCAGTTCCCTGCCGTCGAGTTCGGCCGGATCGGAGTCAGTTCCGACCAAGAGGTTCTTTTCGTCATCGCCCAGCCGCCGGAGGACGGGCAGTCGATCTACCCTTGCCACAAGAGCTATCAGGGCGACGACCGCCGCGACAGCCTCGAGGACGGCGCGATCTATGTTCGAGGCACCAGCAACACGCGCCCGGCCCGGGCCGGCGAGGTACTGGCGCTCGTGGAGCGGGCCCGGGGCGGTGGAAAGCCGCCGATCGAACTTGGAGTGGACATCCTTGGCTCGATCGGGCGCGTCGATCGCGTCGACGAGGTGCTGGAGCGCCTGTACGACTTCGCGGAGGAAGAGTTCGCCGAGCGCGAGGAACCAGGACAGAGCGCTTTCGCATCGACATCGGCGCTCCTGGCGTCAAGCATCCTGGCCGGAGGACGACCACCGACCCCGGAGGAACGAGCGGAGCGCCTGCAGTCGTGGCGGAGCGAGAGGTCCGTCAACATCGAGCAGGGGCGGGAACACCTCATCGGCGTCGGTCTGCCTGGCGTGGGAATCAGGGTCGTCAGTCGCGACCGGTTCGTCGCGAAACCCCACCTCATCCTGACCTTCCATGATTGCGAGGCCGTGGAGTACCTCGAGCCTGACGACGCGGACTACGAGAAGCTGGTCGAACGCATCGTGCGACGGCAGGAGCCCTTCGGCATCGGCTTCGCCCACGACGCCCTCCGAATCACGCCACGCGAGTACCCCGTTTCGTGGAGCAACCGCGACGGCGATGCCGAAGTCGTGCTCACGCCCGAGTCGTTCCGGCCGAACGCTCCGTGGACGAGCGACCAGGACGATTACGTCATCCTTGCGAAGGACCCGCAGGCGGCGTCGATCTCCGTGACGTGGGTGCTGACCGAGGACGGCAGCGATGCGGTCACCCGGGGCGAGCTCCAGGTCACCACAGCCGATCTGGTGGACGCTGCTGATCTGTTCAAAGCCGCGTTCTTTCCAGAGGAGTAACGGCTTCTTTGCGGGTCGCCAAGAGGGCACGACGAAATCCCAACGTTCGAGCAGTAGAGCTGAAAACGGGACCGGCTCTCCGTGCAGCAGATCGTCGTCAACCAGGGGTCAGTCACTAGTCGCTCTATGAGTACCGGACCTCCGGATCCTGCGGTCGGAGGGCACCTTGTCGTCACGATCGTCGGGCCCTGTCTCTCGTCGACACATGCGGACCGACCGGTCCAGCTCAGGGTGCAGCTCGCCGGTCGTCGACACGCCCGCACCTGATTCCCCCCTGCCGATGGTGCAGCGACGGTCGAGCCGACGGCCGAACCCACGACCACCGAACCTGACCTCGCACCGGAAGCGGCGTCGGTGGCTCCCGAACTCGGCGACACCGATGCTCGGGTCCGCGACACGATTGCGCCAACCCCGTTCACCCGGCGCAGACATGCCAGGATCATGAGATGACCGACCTGCTGCACGAAGCCTGCTCTCGACTGGACGTCACCCCCGCGCGCGCCCTCGTGCAGGGCGGGCAGAAGCAGGTGCATGTCGTGACGCACCCCGACGGCACCGAGAGCGTGCTCAAGCTCATCGACCTCGGTCTGGCTGCGGACCCGGCGGCGTTCGAGCGCGCTCGGCGCGAGGTCGACCTGCTCAAGAGCGTCAACCACCCCAACGTGGTCGCCGTCAGCTCGGACCTGCAACTGCTCGGCGACCCGCCCGTCGCGGTTTTCTGGCTCGAGGAGCTCCTCGACGGCACAGACCTGCGCTACGGCGGATCGGGGTGGCCTTCGGAGCACCTGCTCGCGCTGGGACGGGACGTGGCGGCCGGACTTGGCGCGCTGCACAAGAAGAAGGTCATCCACCGCGACCTCAGCCCTGGGAACGTCCAACGGCTCGCGTCTGGGAAGTTCGTGGTGATGGACCCCGGCTTCGCCAAGCACACTCTCCGGAGCGGGCTGACCGTCGGCGGCCAGCCCGGCACCCGCGGTTTCATGACGCCGGAGCACCTCCAGGCGTACTCTGGCTCTCCCACGGCCGCGTCCGACGTCTTCGGGTGCTGCGCCCTGGTCTACCTGGCGGCCACCGGCCACCCGCCCGTCCCCTACAAGGGTGACGACTACGAGTACCTCCAGCGCCTGCGGACCGCGCAGCACATACCTCTGCAAGACGCGCGCCCGGATCTGCCCGACGGTCTGGTCGCGGTCGTGGAGCGGGGCCTCCACCCCCAGCCTGCACGCCGGTACCGCAACGGTGACGCGCTGCAGCGCGCGTTCGAGGCGGCGTGATGGGAGTCTTCCTCGGCGACACGGCCCGCAACACGCTGGTCAAATGGGCCACGAGCGCCGTACGAGGCGGGTACGCGACCGGCGCATACCTGTCGCCCTTCACCTCCCCGCGTCTAGCGAATGGTTTCAAGCGCTCGGCGCAGGACACGTCCGAACAGATCCGAGCGGCCGGTGGTGAGTTCTGGTTCGACCCGATGACCTATGCGCTGGGCATGCCCCGCGCTGGCGACTTCCGGCACTACGACACGTGGGACCTCTGGGGCGGCGCACGAGGCGACATGTCGTCGCGCCCTGCCATGCGTGACCACATCGACCGGGTCTACGCCATTCAGAGAGAGCTCTCCAGCCCGCTCCTCGCCCCCTCCTTGCTGGTGTCCTACCCCGACACGCCCGCGAGCCAGCGCGCGCTCGAGTTCAGCCAGGAGGCCATCGACGCAGAGCCCGCCGCATGGCTCACCCTTGCTGGGGACCAGCAGTTCTGGGGTGCCGGCGCGGAGCTCGACGCCCACGTCGGGGCCCTCGACCAGCTCGAGCCAGCCGGCTGGCTGCTCGTCGTGACGCGGTCGGACAACGCGATGCCGCCGGGCGCGACCGCCGAAGAGGTTTACGGCATGATGCGCACGACCTTCGCGCTCAGCCAGGACCGTCCTGTGCGCGTCGCCTTCGGCGACATTGCGGCGCTGCCCGCGGTGGCCGCCGGAGCGGAGGCGGTCGGGACCGGGTGGGACATCCGTCAGCGCATCTGCGCCTACCAGGACTTCGAGGAGCGCGAAGGCGATCAGAACGGGGGCGGCTGGTACCAGCGCCCGACCCTCGGCGGGCTCATGGGCGGGCTCTCCAACCGCGAGTACTCCGTGTTGTCCTCGGAGAAACAACCTCTGGCCGCGCGGCTTACACCCGGCACCATCGGCCCCAAGCCAGAGCAGGCGTTCCAGCACCACGCCTCGATCCTTACGACGATCGTCGACGAGCTGAACGGATTGACCGGCCGCGACCGAATCGCCGCCTTGCGACGCCGCTACACGGAGGCTCGTCCCGAATGGCAGGACGTGAAACGGATCACCGGCGCGCCGATCGGCCCCGACCGCTGGATCAAGCCATTCCTTGACGGACTCGACCTCTTCGCCGCGTCAGAGGGCTGGAGCTGAGGACGCCGTTGCGGCGTACAGGTGCTCGAAGCCCCAGAGGCGCTTCGCCGGTGCGGGACGCCTCGCGCGCGGCCTGACGACCCATCCTGAGGACGAATACAGCCCCGCTCCGTCGTGAGCGACGCGCTCCGCGGCGCGACGCACTGCCACCGGACCGACATCCCCCAGGAGCACAACGTAGTTATCGGCCCACGAGCGATACGCGCGGCCCTGGAGGACCGCCTTCTGCCAGTCCTTCACCTTCGCTTCCAGGGCGAACACTGATCCTCGCGGAACCAGCACGGGATTCACCCTGTGCGCGCCGCCTGGGGTCTTCTCTATTGCACCCGCGCTCTGAAGACGGTTCAGCACCGGCTCGAGAGCCGCGGGCGACCATCCAACTCGCCGAGCGATCGTCGCCGACGACAGCGCCTGTCCCGGATGCAGCACCGCCAGCACCGAGCAGTCGGCCTCGGCGAGAAGCGGCTGGATGCCCACAGCGCCGCGCGCTTGAAGCCAGTCCCGACCCCCGGCCAGAGCGATGAAGTCGGGCAGGCCCAAGGGACTGGGCATCTCGGGGATGAGCAACACCTCGCCAGCGGTGCCAGGGAGCGAAGCTGCGGCAGGTTCAGCGAGGTCGTGCAAGATCAGCTCGGCCTGGGGTTCGAACCTGCGCCCGCCAAGAGACGAGATCGGAGCCACGACTGTCACATTGCGCACGGTCATGGCCTCCCACTTCTTTGAATCAAGCGACGTACGGCAGAGCGCTCTGCTTCCACCAATGGCAAGCTTGCGCATCCGACTCGATCATCCTGAAGACGACAGACATCACATGATCCGCTTGCGGGCTTCCACCCGTAATTCAGATGTTCTATGAGTGCCGAAACTCCACGACGTCCCCGTCGTGCATCACGTAATCCTTGCCTTCCATGCGCACCTTGCCCGCGGCCTTCGCGGCGGCCATCGAGCCGGCGGCGTCGAGGTCGTCGAAGGAGACGATCTCGGCCTTGATGAAGCCCTTCTCGAAATCGGTGTGGATGACGCCGGCGGCCTTGGGCGCGGTGTCGCCCTGGTGGATCGTCCAGGCCCGGGCCTCTTTCGGACCCGCGGTCAGATAGGTCTGCAGGCCCAGCGTGTGGAATCCGGCGCGGGCCAGGGAGCGCAGGCCGGGCTCGTCCTGCCCGATCGAGTCGAGGAGTTCCTGGGCGTCCTCGTCGTCGAGTTCGAGGAGCTCGCTTTCCACCTTCGCATCGAGGAACACCGCGTCGGCCGGTGCGATGCTGTCGCGGAGCTGCTGCTTGCGCGCATCGTCGGTGAGCACCGACTCGTCGGCGTTGAACACGTAGAGGAACGGCTTGGCGGTCATCAGGTGTAGCTCGCGGACCGACGACAGGTCGAACGAATCATGCTGCGAGAACAGCGTCTTGCCGGAGTTGAGGATGTCCAGCGCCTGCTGCGCGGCCTTCACGGTCTCCGCGAGGTCCTTGTTCTTGCGGGAGTCCTTCTCCAGGCGCGGCAGCGCCTTCTCAAGCGTCTGCAGGTCGGCGAGGATGAGCTCGGTCTCGATGACACCGATGTCCGACACCGGGTCGACGCGGCCGTCGACGTGCACCACGTCGTCGTCGGAGAACACCCGAACCACCTGACAGATGGCGTCGGCCTCGCGGATGTTGGCGAGGAACTGGTTGCCCATTCCCTCACCCTCGGACGCGCCCTTGACGATGCCGGCGATGTCGACGAACGACACGGTGGCCGGCAGGATGCGTTCACTCGAGAAGATCTCGGCGAGCCGATCGAGCCGACTGTCGGGCAGCTCGACCACGCCGATGTTCGGCTCGATGGTGGCGAACGGGTAGTTCGCCGCGAGCACGTCGTTGCGGGTCAACGCATTGAACAGGGTCGACTTTCCGACGTTGGGCAGGCCGACGATTCCGAGGGTGAGACTCACGGACGACCAGTCTATCGGCCGCGCCGTCAGGCGGTGGGAGCCGTCCCGTCGTCTCGACGATCCCGTTTCGTCAGGCGCATCGTCGGGCACCCCGAGCTGGGTGCCGACGGGCTCCCCTGCCGGTGGCAACGTCTCACCGGCGCGAGTCGCGACCTGCTCGTTGAGGTAGCGCAACACCACCGCGAGCGATGCCGCCGCCGGCACCGCGAGGAATGCACCGGTGATGCCGAACATGCTGCCGCCCAAGGTCACCGAGAGCAACACGATCACCGCGTGCAGGTCCATCGACTTCGACTGCAACCACGGCTGGAGCACGTTGCCCTCGAGCTGCTGCACACCCAAGATGATCGCCAGCACGATCAACGCGGTGGTCAGCCCGTTGGACACCAGGGCGATGAGCACGGCCAACGCACCGGCGACGAATGCACCGACGATGGGGATGAACCCACCGAGAAAGGTCACCACCACCAGCACCCCGGCCAGCGGAACCTGGAGGATGAACAACCCGGCACCGATGAGTGCGGCGTCGACGAAACTCACGATCGCCTGGGTACGGATGAATCCGCCGAGCGTGTTCCACATGCGCAGCAGCACTTCGCCGACGTGGGTCCCCGACGGCTTGCCCAACGTGCGGTCGAGCCATGGCACGAACCGAGGCCCGTCCTTGAGGAAGAAGAACACCAGGATCAGTGCGGTGAACAGCGTGACCACGATCGACGTCGCCGTGCCCACACCGCTGAACACGCCCGAGGCGATCGTCGACGCACTCGACTGCAGCTTGTTGGTGACGGTGTTGACGATGTTGTCGAGCTGATCGTCCTGCACGTTGAGTGGCGGACCCTGAATCCAGTCCTGCAGCTTCCGCACACCGTCGGTGGCGCGCGATGCGAGCTCGGGCGCCTGGCTGACGATCGACGGCACGATCAATCCGATGACCCCGGCGAGGACACCGACGCCGACGAGCATCATCACCAGCGATGCGGCGGCCCCGGGCACTCCGCGATTGCGCATCCACCGGACCGGCGGCCACAACACCGTGCACACGATGATCGCGAACAGCACGGGCAGCAGGACAACCCACAACTTGCCGACGACCCAGAGGACGATCCACAGCGCCGCGACGACCGCGACGATCTGTATCCCGACGATCGCGCTCGACCGCAGTCCGGCCAGCACCACCTGGGCGCGGCTCGGATAACTCGCGGTGTCGGTCGCGGCCTCGTCGTCTCCGGCTCCGTCCGCTCCGACGGCGTCGTCGGGTACGCCCGATTCGTCAGTCACGGCAACGATGGTCACACACGGCGAGCCCGATGGCGCGTTGCGCGCGAGTCGTGGTGTCGGCGCGTCGTGACCGGCGCGGTCGGCATCTGCTCAGTGGTGGTGCCGAAGCCTGCGCTCGATGTAGCGCACCAGTTCGTTGACGGCCTCGAGTTGTAGGCCGATCGGCGCCACCTGTGTGGCATCGGAATCGGTGGTCCGCGTGTCGTCGATACGATCCGCGGGTGGTGAGCTGTGCGCCGGCGGAGCGAGTGCACCGACGGCCGGGCTGCCCGAGAGGGCACCGACCCGCTCGTCCGCGCATGCCTTCTGAACGGTCTCCGGACCGTAGAGGCCCATCATCACTTCCAGCCCCCACGCCGGGAATTCGGAGAGCGGGAGCTCGCGGTTCCGACCTCGTTGTCGGTGACCACCGAACGGTGTGTTCATGGCGCTCATGCTGCCAGGAAATGTTACCTACGTCACGATTTTGCCCAACGTTCAGGCGGTTCATCGCCATGTCCGATTACCGCCAGAAGGTTTTCGGGTTCGGTGTCACAGTGGGGTGGTGACCACGACATCCGCGACCACCGCGAGCCTCGACTTCGACCGCTGCTATCGGGCGGTGCAGTCGCGTGACGCACGCTTCGACGGACAGTTCTTCGTCACCGTCCACACCACCGGGATCTACTGTCGGCCGTCGTGTCCGGCGCAGACGCCGAAGCCGCAGAACGTGCATTTCGTGGTCACGGCCGCCGCCGCCCAACAACAGGGCTATCGGGCATGCCGTCGGTGCGCACCCGACGCCGTTCCCGGATCGCCCCGATGGAACGCCGGCGCCGACCTGTCGTCACGGGCCATGCGGCTGATCGCCGACGGCACGGTCGAACGCGAAGGGGTCGACGGACTGGCCGCCCGACTCGGTTACACCACCCGGCACCTCAACCGGGTCCTGCGCACCGAACTCGGCGCGGGACCACTCGCACTGGCCCGTGCGCACCGCGCCGGCACCGCACGCGTCCTCATCCAGTGCACGCCGATGTCCATGTCCGACATCGCCTTCGCCGCCGGTTTCCACAGTGTGCGGCAGTTCAACGACACGATCCGCGACGTCTTCGGCCTCACGCCGACGCGGTTGCGCGCCCTGCCCTCACCGTCCGCGGTGCACAACGCTGCAGCGCTGGGAGGCGTGTCGCTCCGACTGGCCCACCGCCAACCGCTGGACACCCGTTGGCTGCGCTGGTTCCTGTCTGCGCACGCCGCACCAGGCGTCGAAGCGCTCGACGACGGTCCGCCGGACTCCGGCGCCAACTGGCGATACCGGCGGGTGATCCGACTGCCTCATGGACCGGCGCTGGTGACCATCGAACCGGCCGACACGCACATCGTCGCGGGTGTCGCACATCTGGACATGCGTGATCTCGGCGTCGCCGTCAACCGACTGCGTCGACTGCTGGATCTCGACGCCGACGCGATCAGCGCCGACGCCGCGTTGCGCGCGGACCCGTCGTTGGCGCCACTGATCGCCGAGGCCCCCGGGCTGCGCGTCCCGGGCTCGGTGGACGCTGCCGAAACACTCGTCCGCACCATGATCGGGCAGCAGATCAGCGTCAAGGCCGCTCGACACCACGTCCGCCGACTAGTCGCCGAACTGGGCACACCTCTCCCCTGGCCCGACGACGCGGCCATCACCGCCGCGACTGCTGCTGACACCACCACTGATACCGGCCCGCAGCCGTGGATGCTGTTCCCCGACCCGGCGACCATCGCGGCGCGCGGCCACGAGGTACTGACCGGCCCTCGACGACGCATCGACGCCATCGTCGCAACCGCCGGGGCGCTCGCCGAGAAACGCGTGGAACCGCATGCGGGGTGTGCTGCGTCTGATCTACGAGACGAATTACTCACCCTGCCCGGTGTCGGAACCTGGACGGCCGACTACGTGACGATGCGGGTCACGGGTGATCCAGACACGATGCTCGATCACGATCTCGTGGTGCGCCGCGCCGCAGACGACCTCGGCCTCGACCTGCGCTCGGCAGCCCGGACGTGGTCACCGTGGCGGTCGTACGCATCCATGCACCTGTGGCGTCACCGCTTGTCGGCGACCGAACCGATGCTGACCGTGCCCGCCCTGACCGAATCCACGATGTCTCAGCACGCTGTGTCCCGACGAACTGCGTCCGAACTCCCTGCGTCCGAGCTCCCCGTGTCCGGACAGGCGCAGCCCCCGCTTCCAGAACCGATGTCGCCGGCAACCACGATGTCGCACGCTCCGTCCCTTCACCCGACCGTCTCCGCAGGAGGAAACCGATGACCATCGCACCCGCCACCGAGTCGCCGACCGCCACATCCACGACGGCCCAGTGGTTCACCCTGTCCACCCCCGACGGCCCGTTCTCCGTGGTCGCCGACGACACCGACGTGGTGTTGGCATCCGGCTGGATCGACGACCCCGCGTACCTCGCCCAGTTGATCCACCCCACACTGCGGCCCGAGTCGCTGCAGCAGACGGATCGTCTCGACGACGTCCGCGGGGCCGTCGAGTCGTACTACGACGGCGAACTCACCGCGATCGACAAGATCGAGGTCCGACAGCGCTCCGGCCCATTCCTACAGAGCGCATGGTCGGTGCTGCGGACGGTCACTCCCGGAGAACCCGTGTCCTACACGGAGTTCGCCGAATTGGCCGGCAAGCCCGCCGCGATCCGTGCCGCGGCAGCGGCCTGCGCCCGCAATGCCGCCGCTCTGTTCGTGCCGTGCCATCGCGTGTTGCGGACCGACGGCTCGCTGGGCGGGTTCCGCTACGGGCTGCCCATCAAGAGGTCGCTGCTCGACCGCGAGGAACATCGTCCCAGCTGAACGCGGGGTCGCCCGAGCTTGTCGGACCCGTCGAGCACGATGGCCACCATGAACACGTCAGTGGTTGTCGCCGTCATCGCCGGCCTCGCCGCCGGGCTCGTGATCGGATGGTTGGCCCAGGCATCGCGATCGGCCGCGAGCCTCGCCGCGGCACAAGCCGAGCTCGACTCGGTTCGTGCCGCCCAGGACATCGCCGCCCGCTCGTTGTCCACGGCCAGCGAAGATGCCGCGCGACGTCAATCGACGGCGATCGGCTCCCAGGTCGCGCACATCGTGGATCCGCTGCGCGGTGTGTTGACTCAGCTGTCCGAGGAGTTGCGACGCACCGAGAATCATCGGATCAGCGCCTACGCCGGACTCACCGAACAGGTCCGCGGTATGCACGCCATGTCGACCGAACTGACCAATCAGACCCGGCAGCTGACCAATGCACTGCACACCCCGCAGGTACGTGGCCGCTGGGGAGAACTGCAACTCGAGCGCGTGGTCGAGCTCGCCGGGATGTCGCGACACTGCGACTTCTCGACGCAGGTGTCCGCGCAGTCGGCGACGGGCACGGTCCGTCCGGACATGGTGGTGCACCTCGCGGGCGGCCGCGACATCGTGGTCGACGCCAAGGTGCCACTGCAGTCCTACCTCGCGGCGGTCGAGTCAGCCGAAGATCCTGCCGAGTCGGCGCAGCATCTCGGCGACCATGCTCGCGCGCTGCGTGCACACATCACCCACCTGTCGTCGAAGGCCTATTGGTCGGCCTTCGACAACACCCCGGAGATGGTGGTGCTGTTCGTGCCGAGCGATCCGGTCCTCGAGGCCGCGCTGCGCTCCGATGCGGATCTCATCGAGTACGGGTTCGCCAAGAACGTGGTACTCACCACGCCGTCGACTCTCGTCGCCCTGCTGCGCACGGTCGCGCTCGGCTGGCGGCACGACGCGATGGCGCAGGACGCCGCAGTCATCCATCAGCTCGGCGTCGAATTGCATCACCGACTCGGCAGCGTGCTGGGACACTTCGATCGGCTCGGCACCTCGCTACGCCGCGCCGTCGAATCCTTCAACGCGACGGTCGGTGCCGTGGACTCGCGAGTCGGTGTCACCGCCCGGAAGTTGGCCGAACTCGATGCGTTGCACGGTGAGCCGGAACACACCCCGGTTTCGCCGATCGACGTCGCCGTCCGCGGTGCGCACGGACAATGCGCAACATCACCCGGCGGTTAAGAGTTTTTCAGGGGCCAACCGGTACCGTCTAGATGTGTCTTCTGCCCAGCAACAGCGTTCGGCGGTACCGCTGGCCCAGCAATCGGTACTGCCCACGGTCCGCGGCGTCCCCTGGTGGGGCGCCGTGCTGGTGGCAACCGTCATCACCGCGATCGGCGCGACGATCGATGCCAGCAACACCGATGCCCTCGGGGCCGTCTTCAAATTCTGCTATCTGGTCGGGTGTGTGGCCGCGGCCCTGGTAGTGCGCCGCCGCGCTCTGTTCACCGCGGCGGCGCAACCCCCACTGATCGCCTTCCTCGTTGGAGTCATCACGCTCTACGGGCTCAACGCCGATCAGGCGTCGTCGGGGCTCAAGAGCCTCATCTTCAAGGTGCTGTTGCCGATCGCCAACGACTTCCCGTGGATGGCGCTCACATTCGTGGTGACCCTGCTGCTGGTGGCCGCCCGGTGGTTCCTCACCGGTGGCCGGATCTTCGGCAAGGGCTTCACGCCGCCGGCCCGTACCGGCGGTACCCGTGGCACCGGTACGTCCCGGACGGCGACGCCCACCAAGGCGTCCGCTGCCAAGGCAGGCGCCAAGCGACCGCCACGACCCGCGAAGCCTAGAACCCGCCAAGGCGATCCCGACCGTGCCACGGCCAAGAAGGCCGCGGCGACTGGTGGCGACGGACGCCGTGCACGTACGGGCACTGCGCGCGATGCCACCCGCGATGCCAGCCCCAATGCCACCGCAGCGCCACCCGCCAAGAAGCGACCGGCCCGGGGCCAGAACGCCGCGGCCAAGGCGGACGGCGAGGCTCGCACCTCCGGCTCCAAGGCCTCTGGTCGACGTGCAACCCCACCGAAGTCGGCGGGTGCCCAGGCCACGGCGAAGCGTCGTGCGACCGCCGGTGCGGTGCATCGTGCGGAAGCGGGCGAACTGATCGAACCGATCGAACGGATCGCGCCCGACGAGCGTGTCGAAACAGGCGAGCGCCGTGCCGCAGCGGCGGTGAGGCAGCGACCGGCACCGACCGCGGGAGGCCCGGAGCCTGCCGTGCGCTCGGCGTCGGCGGCGGCCTATCCGTCGACCCGGGGCCGCTACCGCGGCTGAACCGGCGGCAGGGTTCCGTCCGCGAGAACCGTCAGTGCCGGCCGAGCCAGTCACCGAGCTGGCGTGCCGCCGCGTCCACGAGGACAGGCCAGTCCAGTGAGTTCTCGTCGGCCCCGTCGCTGACCACCTTCACGAGTCGACAGGGCACCCCGAACTCGGCACAGACATGCGCGATCGCGCATCCCTCCATGTCCACCAGATCGGCGTCTGCGGCAAGCGCGGCACGGCGCACCGGATCGGCAACGAAGGTGTCTCCGGACGCGAGCACCGAACCGTCGCCGTCGGGCATCTCCCACCGGTCGACGACCGGATAGCCCATCAAACGCAGTTCGGCGCTGCTGATGTCGTGTTCGACGACGACCGACGGCAGGAACAGTCCGGCATGGTGGTCGTGCAACGCACCCGCGGTACCGATGTTGAGCACCTGCCGGATGGGTGCGTCACCGCTGCCCGCCAACACCCGGGTCAGCGTCGTGGCAGCCCTGACCTTGCCGATCCCGGTGATGAGCACGCGGGAACCGGCCGGTGCATAACGCGCCTCGGAACGGGTCGCCGCAACGATGAGGGTCGCAGAGTCGATGGTCACGGACTCTGATTATGGCGTCTGCCCGGCCACGGCGAGCGTCGCCCTCGCCGCACGCCCCAACGCCGCACCGTACGACGGTCCGTGCCCGGCCGCATGCACCGCCAGCGGATGCAACTGGTGCAACGGGACGCGCTCGGCCCGGCCGACCCGCAGCGGATGCTCCGCGTGGTAGGCCTCGACGATCTCGTCGAGCATCGGGCAGCCGAACAGCGCGAGCATCGCCAGATCGGTCTCCCGATGGCCACCGTGCGCTGCGGGATCGATCAACACCACGCCATCCGACGTCCACAACACGTTTCCGTTCCACAGATCCCCGTGCAGTCGAGCCGGACCGTCGCCGTCGTCGAAGGTCCCCGCGGAGATCACCGTGCATGCCGCGCGCGTGGCCTCGGCGTCGTCGGGCTCCAGATACCCCGCCCGCAGGGCCGGCGCCAGATACGGCAGCACGCGCTCGGCGGCGTAGAACTCTCCCCACCGGTCGTGGGTGGTCGAGCTCAGCGAACGTTCACCGATGAACTGTCGACCGTGGTAACCGTCCGGGGCGCTGCCGAAACGCGGCGCACCTGCATCGTGCATGCGCGCCAGACGGGTGCCGAACTCCCGCGCCGCCGCCGTCGACGGGCGCACGGAGTCCAGGTGCGCGAGTTCGATGACGTCGTCACCCACCGCGAGCACCTCCACGACGGGTCCGCCTCCGGCGGCCAGCCAGCGGAGTCCGGCGGCCTCGGCGCGAAAGAAGTCGGCGTCGCCCCCGGGCCGTCGTTTACGAAAGGGGGCGGTCATCGGACGGAAGATCGGAACCGTTGTGCTCCTGAGCTTTTCGTTCCAGAGATGCCGCGCTGGTACGTGCGAGCCGATCGAACTGGTCGTTGGCCACACGCATGACGATCTCGTACGGGAGGGCGAACTTACGTGCCCACCAGTACCCGAAGCGGATGTCGAACGACGTGTAGACGAGGAACCGGTTGCGGCGCACGCCCTTCAGGATCGCCTCGGCCGCCTTCTCCGGGCTGACGGCGACCTTGTGGAATCGGGCGATCTGGGCTTTGACGCGCGGATCGTCACGGTCGACGCCGACGATGTCGACCGTGTCCACCAACGGGGTGTCGACTCCGCCCGGGCAGACCAGGCTGACGCCGATCCCGTGGCGGCGCAGGTCGAATCGCAAGACCTCCGACACCCCGCGAATGCCGAACTTGCTGGCGCTGTAGGCGGCGTGCCACGGCAGCGCCAACAACCCCGCCGCCGACGACACGTTCACCAGGTGCCCGCCCTGTCCACGTCGGATCATCTGCGGGACAAAGCATTCGATGATGTGGATCGGACCCATCAGATTGACGTCGACCAGGCTGCGCCAATGCTTGTGGGTGAGGTTGTCCACCGTCCCCCACGCCGAGATCCCGGCGATGTTCATCACCACGTCCATCACGCCGACCTCGGAGTCGACCTGATGGGCGAACGAACGCACCCAGTCGTAGTCGGAGACGTCGCCGGCGAGATGGTAGAGCACCGTGCCTCCGGCGCCGGTGATCTCGGCGACGACATCGTCGAGGTCGGCCGAGTGCAGATCGGTGAGCACCAGTTCGGCACCATCGGCCGCCGCGGCCTGCGCGGTGGCCCGACCGATCCCGCTTGCCGCGCCGGTGATCAATACGGTCCGGCCCGCCAAGCGGGGCACCGGGGTCTTCATCACGATCAGGTCCTTGAGCGCCATGACCTCAGCCTAGGTGCCCGCTCAGCCGACGGGCAGCTTCCCGCCGAAGAGTCCGTAGACGATCGGGAGCATCGCACGCAGCACCTCGGCGGACACGTCCTGCCCTTGGCCGAGGAGCAGTGCGGCGATGGCCGACGGATCCTCGGTGCCCAACAGTTGCTGCACGAACGGGATGACCGATGCCAGTCCCGCGTCGGGATCGCTGGGTCCCGACGGGGGCGCGGTGGTCGGCGGCGCCGCGGCGTCGGGCGCCGGCTTGGCCGGGGCCCCGGACTCCGGTGCCGGGCTGTTCGGCGCCGGTGCAGGTGCCGCCGCGGAACCGCGCACGTAGTTGAGGATGCCGTCGGTGACCGCCATCGCGTACTTGAGCTGGCCGTCCTTACCCGACAGTGCACCAGCCTCGGCAGGATTGGACAGGTTGCCCATCTCCACGAAGACCGCGGGCACCTTGGTCAGGTTCACCCCGGCGATGTCGGCTCGGGTCTGGATGCCCTTGACCACGCCCGCGTAATTGGCTTCCGGGAACCCCGCCTTCGCGAAGGCGTCGCGCATCGTGGTGGAGGCCTTGCGCCCCTCGCCACCCTGGACGCGGTTGACGGTGGCATCCGGGATGGGCAGCGACGGCACGATCATGTGGAAGCCCTTCTTGGAGGCGTCCGCGTTCGCCGACGTGGAGTCGGCGTGCAGGCTCACCGCGACCGCGGCACCCGACTTGCTCGCCGCGGCAGCACGCTGGTCGACGCACCCACCCCACCCCTTGTCGTCGGGCCGACTGAGCACGATCCGGGCGCCCTGGCTTTCCAGACCCGCCTTGACCAATTGCGTGATCTGCCAGGTGATGGTGTGTTCAGGTACGCCGTTGACCGACGTCGCGCCGGTCGTCTGGCAGTCCTTCTTCCCGCCTCGCCCGTCCGGGACCTGGGCGTTCAAGTTGTGTCCGGCGGAACTCGCCTGGTGCCCGGGATCGAGGAAGATCGTCTTGCCTGCCAAGATCTTGGCCACCGGCGTCGGCGCGACGGGCGCTGCCGGCGCCGGCGCCGCCGATGCCGTCGGTGCGCCGATCGCCGCCGCGGTCGCCGAGCCGGCGACCATCGCGAACACCGACATCACCGCGACACTCATCCGTGTGCGACGACCGACCGTCCGCACGGCCGAACTCGAGGTCATCGAAGTCTGGGTCATCATCGCGTCGGCCTCCCCCGACCCACGTGGTCGTCGGGACGCCGCCCTCCCTTCCTACATGCAACACCGGCCACACTAGTCACATTCGTAACAAGTGAAACAGGCCGACGACGCTTTGGAAAATTCGCGACCTGGGGCGATGAAAACCGTTAGGGAGCTGTGACGTAGCGGGTGATGCTCAAGATGCCGTGTTCGTCGCGTTCGCCGTCGTCGATCGCGGCCTGTAGCCGGCCATGCACCACCGCGGAGTCCACACCCGATCCGATGACGACGATGCTGGTCGTGCGCGGACCCGGCCCCCACGGTTGTCGCTGGACCCGCACGAAACCGCCGACCGCGTGCACGACGTAGCACTGCCGATGCCCGGGGACGTCGAATCCGACCACGCCCTTCACCCGGTAGCTGCCCGACGGCGGTCGTTCGAGGAAGGCCGCGAGCCGGCGCGGGTTCATCGGACGGTCGGTAGAGAACTCGACCGACTGATACGCGTCGTGCAGATGCGCATGGTCATGGGAGGCGTGATCGTCCGCGGCACATTCCGCGAGCAGTTCGTCGAAGGTCAGTTGTCCGCTGCGCGGCCCCGATTCGGGACGCTCGGACGCGTCGAACAGCAGCTCCGGTTCGATCACCGCATCCACCGTGGCGACCGTCGGTGCGGTGTCGTTGATCGCACCCAACGCGGTACGCAGCGACGACAGCATCGTGTCGGTGATCAGATCGGCCTTGTTGAGTACCACCAGATCGGCGATCTCGATGTGGCGATCGACCTCCGGGTGCCGTTCGCGCAGCTCCTCGATCGTGGCCGCGTCCACGACGTAGACCAATCCGCCGTAGGCCAGGCGTGGGTCGGAGAGCCCGGTGATCATCCGGATCAGCGCACGCGGTTCGGCGATGCCACTCGCTTCGACGACGATGACGTCGATACCCGCCGACGGACGGACCAACCGATCGAGCGCACCCTCGAGTCCGTCGGCGTCCACGGAGCAGCACATACATCCGTTGGACAGGCTCACGGTTCCGTCGGCCTGGCCGGCGATCAACATCGCGTCGATGTTGATGGACCCGAAGTCGTTGACCAGCACGCCGATTCGTGTCCCGGACGCGGTACGCAGCAGATGATTGAGCAGCGTCGTCTTGCCGGATCCCAAGAAACCGGCCACCACGATGACCGGGATCGCCGCACGACTCACCGCGACAGCGCCTCCACGGGCGCGACCGCCGCGTTCGAGTCCCGGCAGTCCGAACAGATGACGGCGAGTTCGCGGCCGAGTTCGTCGGGATGGTTCGACACCTCACGGGTGGGTGCACCACATCCGACGCACGTGCCCACCACGCTGGCGTGGTCGGAGAAGTCGACGGTCATGCGGCGGTCGAAAACGTAGAGAGAGCCCGCCCAGAGCCCGTCGTCGCCGTACTCCTCGCCGTACCGGACGATCCCGCCGTCGAGCTGGTACACCTCCTCGAAACCACGGTCGCGCATGAGGGCACTGAGGACCTCACACCGCACGCCGCCGGTGCAGTAGGTGACGATCGGTCGGTTCTTGAGGTGGTCGTAGGCGCCACTGTCGAGCATCGGCACGAAGTCACGAGTCGTCTGCGCGTCGGTCGTCACGGCACCGGAGAATCGCCCGACCTCCGATTCGATCCGATTACGCCCGTCGAAGAAGACGACATCCTCGCCACGAGCGGCGACCAGATCGTGCACCGCTTTCGGGCTCAGCCGCGCCCCGCCCCCGACCACTCCGTCGGCGTCCACCCGGACTTCGTCGGGCACGCCGAACGTCACTATTTCCGGTCGAACCCGAACACTGAGGCGCGGGAAATCGTCGCCGACGCCGTCGGACCATTTGATGTCGGCATTCTTGAACGCCGGATACGACCGAGTCGCCTTGACGTACCGTTTCACATCGACAATGTCACCGCCGACGGTGCTGTTGATCCCATGGGGTGACACGATGATCCTGCCCCGCAGGCCGTGCTGTTCGCAGACGGACTGCTGCCACAGCCGAATGGCCTCGGGATCCGCCAACGGCGTGAACACGTAGAACAGAACAATCTTGGGGGTCGACACAGTGCCAGGGTACGGATACCCACCACGACGACCGGCGCACCTCTGGGCTGCCGCGGCGATCGTCACACTTCTCGCCGCAGCGGTCACCGCCTGTTCACTCGACACCGATACAAAGCCGTCGCAGATCGTTCTGCCACCGACCGACGTGTTGTCCACACAATCGGAAACAGAGTCGATCTCGTCGACGACCTCTGAGATCGACGATGCCGACACCCCGGTCACCGCGTTGCCCAACTGGACGATTGGACGAATCGTCGCACTCGCACCCCGTGTCGAGAATTCCCGTTATCACCAGGGATCGACGAGCCCGGAATCACCGCTGATGGACACCTCGGGTTTCCACTTCTCCACTCCCGACCGTGCGGTGAACTGTTCGACGGCACCAAATGGCGAGACCACGCTGGCGTGCCGCCTCAACTCGGAAACGCGCGGTTCCCCACCGTCCGGCACATCGTCGGCGTGTCGCTGGACGCGAAATCTTGTGACGCTGAGCACCGACGGGCCACACCACGGTGCATGCGAGAATCGTTATCCGGTGCTGTACCGCAGCACAATCGTCGGCTACGGCAACACCATTTCGGTGTCCCGCTTCTCGTGCCTTGTCGAGGCGGCCGGATTGTTCTGTCTGGAATCCCGCTCGAAATCCGGATTCTCTGTCACCTCAACGGGTTACAGCCCGATCGAAGCATCCGATCGAGCACCGGCCGAACTCCTCGGAATGACCGACTCGACCGGGTCCGAGGCCTCGGCGCTCCCGACCTCGCCGGAAATCGAAACGACCACACCTGCCGTACCGACTTCGTGATCGATACGAGAATACGAATCGATCAATTCCCGCCACGCCCTGTGGAAAGACGTGCTTCTCAGCGTCAACTTATTATTTGACGTCTATCATGTATCCGACCAACAAAGACCGGAGAAAAGGGCAGAGAAGAACCCGACCACGAGTGTGCACGCCATGGCCCGCCGCCGCGCGCCAATTCACACCGGAACACATTCCACCCACGGACAGGGAGTTCAGGATGGCGAAGAAGGAAATCGTTCAAGTCATTGACGACATCGACGGCAAGGTTCTCGACGAGTACGAGACGGTTCGCTGGTCGCTGGACGGGAAGACCTACGAGTTCGACACCTCGGCAAAGCATGCGGCCCAGTTCCGCGATTCGCTCGCGAAGTATCAGTCGGTGTCACGGGTGACCTCGGCGCGTGGTGTCAAGCGTGCGGCAGCCGCCTCGATGACGCGCAGCAAGGAACAGACCAAGGCCATTCGGGATTGGGCGACGAAGAACGGATACGAGGTCAGCGATCGCGGGCGCATCCCGCTGACCGTGATCGAGGCCTTCGAAGCCGCTCACTGACGCCACGTCGAGAAGACTCCGGGCCCGGCACCGCATCGCGGTGCCGGGCCCCGTCATATGCAACCCGACCCCACCGGGCTCCTATTGACAATCATTGTCGTTTACGATGGCGGCATGAAGGTACGCAACTCGGTTCGATCCCTCAAGAACAAGCCCGGCGCCCAGGTGGTCCGCAGACGTGGACGGATCTTCGTGATCAACAAGAAGGACCCGCGATTCAAGGCACGACAGGGGTGAGTGGGCCGACTGCGGCGACCGGCTGACGCAGGATGGTCCTCAGCCGATGCGCGGCCGTCCTGCGGAAGTCGCTGAGATAGATCTCGTGATGGCGCCCGACCATGGTCAGCCCTTCCCCCGGGATGAACTCGTCGTGCAGTCGCGCGAGAACGTCGGCCTCGTCGTCGAAAGAACCCACGTGCAGGGTCTGCACACACCGGCCCTCGGCGAGGAGTTCGACGCGGACATCGTCGAGACGAGGCGGCGCCCCTTTCGCCCGGACCGCCGCCACGGCCGCGGCCATCGCGGCGTCGTCGATCCAGTCCGGGACCATGATCATCAGCGTCCACTGCCACCGCGACTTGTCGCGATTCACCGTGAACGAGTCCATCTCGTCCGACCACCACAACCCCTCCAGCGGAGGGACCACGTGGTCGCGGCCCAGTTCACGTCTGGCGGCGAATTTCAGCGTGTAGGCCACCGGATACAGCGTCTCGATCGACGCCGCGAACAACGGCGAAACATTGGGGTCACCGTGCCCGTCGAGCATGAGGTACCGCATGTCCGGCACGTCCAGGATCCGGAACGCACCCCGAGTGGCCCGGTACGAATCGAGAGTCTTCTTGAAGTCGATCTTGGCCTCGGCCATGCACGTCACAGTAGGACACCGCACCCGTCCTGCGGATTTGGTTCGACTCCCTACGATGGTGTAGTTTTCCCTTTGCCCTTGAAACAGGGTGACAACCACATACGGGGCTATGGCGCAGCTGGTAGCGCACCACACTGGCAGTGTGGGGGTCAGGGGTTCGAGTCCCCTTAGCTCCACCGAATACGAAGCCCGTTTCGAACATCGTTCGGAACGGGCTTCGTCGTTGTCGAGGCCACAGCCGGGCCGCCACCGGATGACGGGCACGCCGGCGCCCGGCCCGTCTCGGATGCGTCATCTACCGGAGTGAAGTGCGACGACGCACTCGGGTGGTGGCGTGACTCCCCTTCCTCATGTGGCGCTGGGGACGTCGCGAAATGCCGCCTCCAGGAGTTCCTCGAGAACACTGCCGTCGACGTCGGAGAGCCTCTTGATGTAGATGCACGACTTGGCTGTCTTGTGCTTTCCAAGGCGCGCCCGCAGGTCTGGGTAGCGTCCGGCGTCATCGGTGATGTAGAGCGCGAACTTGCCTTTCCGCGGTGAGAAGGCCAGTGCGGGCATATCGCCCTCCCTGCCGCTGTCGTACACGTAGTGATGTGAACCGAAGCCGATGATCGCCGATCCCCACATCGCCGGCGGCTGTCCTGTCACCCGGGCCATCAGCGTGATGAGTGTGCCGCAGTCGTCACGTTGCTGTTCACAGTCGAGATCGGCGACGAAGTCCTGGACGCTCGCCGTTGTGGCCACTGTCTTGTTCGCCTGCTGCGCCATCAGTCCTCCTCCGGTGCGAACGAGATGACGCGACCCTACGCCGCGACGATGACAGGCATCGTGATCGCGGCGTTTCTGGTGAGGTACCCGAGCAGCAGTGGACCGCGATGTCAGCGGCCGGGCTTATCGTGAAACAACGGAAGTCCGGTCTCACCACCCAATCGGGAGCACACATGACCTACACCGCACTCGATCTGTACGACGAAGGTCTGGATTTCTTCACCGAGATCGTCGACCGCACTCCGACTTCCGCCTGGGCCGCGGCGTCGCCCTGCGCGGGGTGGACGGGCCTGGATGTGCTCGGCCATCTGTGCGATGCGACAAGCGCGGGGGCTCGCATCCTTCGGGGCGAGACGTTCGAGTTCGTTGCTCACGATCCTCCATCGACGGCGGTGCGCGGTGAACCCGCAGAGCATTGGCATCAACTCGCCGAGGCTGCCCGGGCCGCAGCCGCTTCAGTCGACGATCTCGACCGCATCGTGGAGTCTCCGCTGGGTACACGGACAGTGGCCGAGGGCTTGAGCTTCCCGGCCGCCGACCTGTTCCTGCACGGCTGGGACCTGGCCACCACGGCGGGCCGTACGGTCTCCTTTCCCGAGCAGGCAACCACTTTCATGAACCGCTTGTTCGACACGCTGCCCGCGGAGGTCATCCGGCAACCGGGTGTCTTCGGCCCAGCCGTGACCCCACCGACCGACGCGACACCCACCGAGCAGTTGATCGGCCGCTGCGGGCGTCAGCCACGGCGGGGCACGGCAAGTGGCCACACGGGTCGAGTCCCGTAGCCGAGAAGGGACGGCGGCCGGGGCCGACGACGATGCTCAGCGTCGGGCGAACATCGTCCGGTCGGCGTCGGACCTCACATGGCGCACGTCGGGGTCGATCACCCCTGCTGTGCCAACAGTTGGTCCAGCCAGGCCGTGCCGTCCATGATCGCGTCGACAGGCTCTCCGCCGGACAGCACGCTCGGCGTCGCGACCTGGCCCGCGGCCTTGTCGAGTTGGACCTGGGATTGTTTGGCCGCTTCCTGCGCCTGAGTGACCCGGGCACCGTCGGAGATGCATTTCTGGGTGGCCGCAGATGCGCCCTGCTGCCCCGCGATCCGCGCCAGGTCGGCGTTGCTCAGGTCGGTGTCGCCGCCCTCCTTGGGCTGCTCGGTGAACAACGCCGAATGGAACTTCAAGAAGACGTCTTTGTTCTCCGACTCGCCGACGCACTGAGCGGCGCCTGCCGCACGCGACGAGTAATCCCCCGACGACGACTGCTTGTCGAGGAAGGTGAGCATGTGATAGCGGACGCGTAGCGTGCCCTCGTTGATCGCACGGGTGATCGACGTACCGGATTGCTGTTCGAAGGTCTGGCACACCGGGCACATGAAATCCTCGAAGACGTCGATCGTCTGCGGCGCCGACGGTGCCCCGATGATCAGAGCCGCGTTTTCGCTGAGCACCGCCTCGTCGGCTGATCCCTTGTCCCGCTGGCTGTTCCAGACCACACCGCCGATCACGAGGGCCGCGACGATGACGATCGCGGCACCGACGAGAACATACGTGGTGCGGCTCGAGGTCGGCCGCGGCTGATAGGACGAGGAACCGGACGGAGTTCGCTTGTCGCTCATGCCAGCACCGAATCGACGAGTTCCTGCGCCTGCTGCTGCACGGTCGCCAGATGGTCGGCGCCCCTGAATGATTCGGCGTAGATCTTGTACACATCCTCGGTTCCCGACGGGCGGGCCGCAAACCAGGCGTTGTCGGTGGTGACCTTGAGACCGCCGATCGGCGCACCGTTGCCGGGCGCCTCGGTGAGGATGGCCGTGATCGGTTCACCGGCCAACTCGGTCGCGGTGACCTGCCCGGCGGACAGTTTCGCCAGCGCTGCCTTCTGCTCACGTGAGGCGGGCGCATCGATACGCGCGTAGGCGCTCTCACCGTATTCGTCCGCCAGCTCGCGGTAACGCTGCGACGGCGTCTTGCCGGTCTTGGCCAGGATCTCCGACGCCAACAACGCCATGATGATGCCGTCCTTGTCGGTCGACCACGGCGCACCGTCGAAGGTCAGGAACGACGCACCGGCACTCTCCTCACCGCCGAATGCGACAGTGCCGTTGAGTAATCCGTCGACGAACCATTTGAAGCCCACCGGCACCTCGACCAGCGGACGCCCGATTCCGGCCACCACACGATCGATCAGCGACGACGACACCAGTGTCTTGCCGACCGCGGCGTCGGCCGCCCAACCGGGACGATGGGTGAACAGGTAGTCGATGGCCACCGCGAGGTAGTGGTTCGGGTTCATCAGGCCGGCGTCGGTGGTCACGATGCCGTGCCGGTCGGAATCGGTGTCGTTCCCGGTCGCGATGTCGTAGCTGTCGCGCGAGGCGATGAGCGATGCCATCGCATTCGGCGACGAGCAATCCATCCGGATCTTGCCGTCGGTGTCGAGTGTCATGAACCGGAACGTCGGATCGACGGTCGGATTCACCACGGTGAGGTTGGCCAGGTTGTAACGGAATCCGATCTCTGCCCAATAGCCCACCGACGCCCCGCCGAGGGGATCGGCACCGATCCGGATACCCGCGTCACGGATCGCGGTCATGTCGACGACCTCGTGCAGATGATCGACATACGTGGCAGTGAACGGGTATTCGTGGATGAACTCGCTGTGCCGGGCACGTTCGAAGGGGATGCGCTTGACCCCGTCGAGCTTGTTCCGCAACAGTTCGTTCGCGCGCTCGGCGACCACCGTGGTGATCGAGGTGTCGGCTGGTCCGCCGCTGGGCGGGTTGTACTTGAAGCCGCCGTCGCGCGGCGGGTTGTGCGACGGGGTCACCACGATGCCGTCGGCGAGCAGGCCCGGCGTCGCCCGATTGAAGCGCAAGATGGCAAAGCTCACCGCGGGCGTCGGGGTGAACTTCTCGTTCTCCGCGATGTAGACGTCGACCTCGTTGGCTACGAGGACCTCGAGGGCACTACGCCACGCCGGAATCGACAACACGTGCGTGTCGAACCCGATGAACAGCGGCCCGGTGATCCCGGCCGACGTCCGGTACTCGACGATGGCCTGCGTCGTCGCGAGGATGTGGTCCTCGTTGAATGCGGTGTCGAGACTGGAACCACGGTGCCCCGACGTGCCGAACACGACCTGCTGCAGGGGATTGTCGGGATCGGGCTTCTTGTCGTAATAGGCCCGTTCGACGGCGGCCACATCGATCAGATCCTCGGGAAGCGCGGGTGTTCCTGCTCGTGGGTGTGCCATGGGGCAATTCTGCCATCGCCGCACCCTTCGAGCGGGCACCCGAATCGAACGGTTACCGTGTTGCCGACCGGAAAAGGGGCGATGACATGCGGTTGGTGAAACCACGACGTACCGGTACCGACGTCGCGGCGGTGGTGCTGGTCCTCCCGGGAGGCACCGACCGCAGCTACCGGCCGTTCAGCACACGCCAGGCCTCCGCGCTGCGCATGTACCCGTTCACCTGGTCGATCCGCGCCCGGTTCGGTGGGGCCGTCGAGGTCCGGCAGGTGCGTTATCGCGTCCGCGGCTGGAACGGCGGCCAGGCCAGTCCGCTCCCCTACGCGCGGGCGGCACTCGAGGCTGCCGCCCGCGCCCATCCCGGGGTTCCGATCGTGCTCATCGGGCATTCGATGGGCGGTCGGGTCGGTGCGCACCTCGCCGCAGACCCCCGTGTGAACGGTCTGCTCGCCCTCGCACCGTGGTGGCAGTACGCGGATTGGCGGCTGATCCACGACGGTGTGCGGGTCCTCGCCATGCACGGCACGGCCGACGAACGCACGTTCGCCCGCCGCACCGAGAAGGGCATCGGCGAACTCGTCACCCGCGGCCTCGATGCCACCTATCTGCCGATACCCGGTGGCGAGCACGCGATGCTCGACCACATCCGGGTCTGGCAGAGCTCAGCGTTGACCTTCGTCGAGCGTCTCCTGCCCGCCGGTACCGGTCGTCGCGGCTATGACGCGACCTTGGCCCCCGCGGACGCCACCACGTCGTCGAGGTGTGCGAGCTCGAACTCCTGATAGGTGGCCGGCGCACCACGCAGGACGAACAGCGGATCGTCTCCGGTGTCGCGGTAGCCCTGCTTACGCAGGTCGACCCGGATGTTCTTGAACGTCGACGTGTGTTCGAGATGATCGACGATGCGGACGAACAGGGGAACCGCGTAGCGCGGCAGGCTCTCCCGGACGTGCTCGGCGATGGCGTCGGCATCGAACTCGGCGCCGTCGGCCAACACGATGGCCGCCATACCCGCCTTGCCGTCCGCGCCGGGCACCTCCACTCCGAAGACCACCGACTGGGCGATCAGGTCGTGGCTGTCCAGAGCGGCCTCCACCTCGGTGGTCGCCACGTTCTCGCCCTTCCATCGGAAGGTGTCACCGATGCGATCGACGAAGGCGATGTGCCCGAATCCTTGATCGCGCACCACGTCTCCGGAGTTGAACCACCGGTCGCCGTCCTTCACCGCGTTGCTGACGATCTTCTTCTCCGATGCGGCAGGATCGGTGTAGCCGTCGAACTGGGCCCTCTTGTTGATCTCGCCAAGCATGAGTCCGGTGCCGTGTTTGCCGACCTTGATGACACGCCCGTCGGCGTCACGACGCGGTTCACCGGTCTGTTCGTCGTACTCCACGAGGATGTATTTGAGCGGCGTGAAACCAGCGGTCTTCGGGATACCGAACAGGTTGATGAACCCGACGTTGCCCTCGCTGGCCGCGTACAGTTCGGCGACGCGATCGATCCCGAAGCGACTGGTGAACTCGTCCCAGATCTCCGGACGCAAACCGTTGCCGACCATGACCCGAACGGAATGTGCTCGGTCCGTGGGCTTTTCGGGCTGCGCAAGAAGGTATCGACACAGTTCCCCGATATAGCAGAACGCGGTCGCCCGGTTGCGGATGATGTCGTCGAAGAAGCCCGAGGCGGAGAACTGCTCGCCGATCGCGAGACAGGCACCGGCCCGGATCGCCGACGACACGGCGATCGTCAACGCGTTGTTGTGATAGAAGGGCAGCGCTGCATACATGGTGTCCTCGGGCCGCAGCCGGACTCCCATGCCGCCGATCCCGTACATGGCCGCGTGCCACCGGTGGTGGCTCATCTTGCTGGCCTTGGGGTAACCGGTCGTGCCCGAGGTGAAGATGTAATAGGCGGTTTCTGCGGCCTCGATGTCGTCGGTGACTGCGGGGTCGGCAGTGCTACACAGCGCGCTCGACTCGGACAGTTCGTCGAAATCCACGACCGCAGGCGGAACTGCCGTGTCGGCGACCGTCTCCAACGCCTCCTCGAGTCCCGGCTGCAGCAGCAGGATCTTGGCGTCGATGAGGCCGAGACTGTGTTCGAGGACGGCCCCACGCTGATGGTGGTTGATCATGCCGGCGATGGCCCCGAGCTTGACCGTCGCAAGCATGCAGAGCACCACTTCGGGACAGTTCTTGGCCAGGATGGCGACCACGTCGCCTCGGCCGATCCCCCGCGCCGCCAGGTCGGCGGCGATGCGATTCGCCTCGGCATTGCAGTCGCGGTAGGTCCGAGACTCACCGTGGAAGCGCAGGAACGGACGATCCGGGTACCTGGCGACCGTCTCCTGGAAGGTCTTGCCGATGGATTCCTTGCGGGTGGTCGGGCGCGGAATCATCTTGGGTACCACTCCCGCGACGATCGGCCAGTCCTTCGCCAGGTCACGCAGCCCACGCAGAATGTCGACCCCCGACACATTCCGCGCCACCCCGGCACCCTCCACAGTTGTCGACATCTCGATCCTCCCCAGCTCGACGACACAGAACATTCGACAGGCTATCGGAGGACGGGTGTTGTCAGAGGCGATATACCGGATCGTCGTGCCGAGCCGCCGGTCATACCGCTACCGATCCGCGGCGAGGGGCACCACGCAAACGCGGAACCTCCGCGAAAAACAGTGTGTAGCAACTTCCGCGCGTGCATGTTGGGTTCGCGTCTACCGCGAGCCGAGCCCGGCGATACGATCGCACCGCATGCAAAAAGGTGCCCCGCCTGTCGGAACAGGCGGGGCACCTTTCGTGGAGCTGCCGGGAATTGAACCCGGGTCCTCCGTCGCTTCGGTAGGGCTTCTCCGTGTGCAGTTCGCTATGCCTCTACTCGGATCTCTCGGTCACGCGAACAAGCCGAGATGACGATCCCAGTCGCTGTTGGTTGTCCCGTCCCCACCCGCGACCGGCGAGGACGGTGAGCTCCCGAAGATGATGCCGGCGACCGGGCTGGGAGCAGACCCGGGCCGACAGACTAGCCGGCGCTGCTCAGGCAGCGAGGGCGTAGTCGCGCTGATTGGAATCGGCGCTTAATTGGTTGCCACGACGCTTACGGTGGTCTCTGGCCTGCACCGACACGCTTCCCCCACCTCGACGCACGTAGTCGAATCCGATCAGCCCCGAGATGGACCCACTGATTTTCAGCGAGCACCCAACTCTAACAACCCCCGCCGACGAAATCATCCCGATATCCGCGCGGCGCCTTCAGCCCAGGACCGTCGACCGGAACATCGTGAACACTCGCTCGGCCCAGCCCGGTGCGACGGTCCCCGTCCGAGCCTGCTCGGCGACCAGCGCGCCGACCACACCGTCGATCAAGAGGTCGGGATCGAGGTCGCCACGCACGACTCCTCGTCGCTTGCCGTCGTCGAGCGCGTCCTCCAACGCGTCGCGGTGAAGATGCAGGACGCGCCGGAACAGGTCGGTGAAGGCGGGATCGGTATCGGTGAGCAGCGCGGCCATGCCACCGAACCCGATACCGTCGAAGACCATCGACGCCGAGCGGTCGATCACCCAGCGCATGAGCTGTTCACCGGACATGTTCGCCGACGGTGGTTCGGGCACGCCGACGGTGACCAACGCGTCGGTCAACATCTCCTCACGGTTGCGATGGCGCCGATAGATCGTCGTACGCGCAACCCCGGAATGAGCGGCGACAGACTCGATCGTCACCGCGCCGGGACCTCGCGAACGCAGCAGTTCGAGCGTCGAGACGACGATCTTCGCCCCACTGTCTGTCCCTGAAGCCACGAGAAAGGCATACCACGCGGCGAGCCAACGCTACAGCGACTGTTGCGATACAGTCACTGTAGCGATACACTGAATGTATCGGGAGGCGCCGGATAGACGCCACCCACCTGTGAAGGAGGTACCGCACGATGCGTGCATTCATCCGTTCGATCTCGTTCTCGTACATCGGCTACCTACTGCTGCTCACCGGCTTCGCCCTACTGGGACTGTTCGTGGCCGCTCTCGGCCTCGGCATCACCGCCGGCGCCTGGGGAACCGGCATCGCCATGGTCGCGGCGTACGCGCTCGCCGTGACGGCCTTCCGCTTCCAGATCCGCGAGAGTCGCGACACCACGTCCGACGACCCGCTGCTGGTGCACGGCGACCCGCTGATGCCTGCGGTCGAACGCGCCGAGGTGGAGTGGTACGAGCGCACCTATCACCACCGCGATCTGGCGTCGGCGGCCTGAACCGACCGGCAGCAGACGACGTCAGACGATCTGCAACAAGACGGTGTCCCCGACTCCCACCGGGGCGGTGATCTCGCCCTTCGACGCCTGGTACCGACGACCGGTCCAGGCGTCGATCGCGTTCACCGTCTTGTCGCCGACCAGCCCGAGGCTGGCCATCGTCACCGACATGCGACGCGGATGATCACTGCGATTGGTGAGCGACACCACGAGTCCCTTGTCGCCGATCGCCCGCGACCAGATCTCGGGGTCGTTGCCGACGGGCGCGCCTGCACTGACCCGCTGATCCTGGTCGATGGCGATGATCGCCCGATTGCGCAGCAGGTCGACAGTCTCCGACGACATGTGCGTGAGATCGTTGCCGGCGATCAGCGGCGCGGCCATCATCGCCCACATCGACATCTGGGTGCGTTGCTGGGCGGTGGTCAGTCCGGGGTTGCCGTCCACGCCGACCACGAGCATGTCCGGATCGTTGAACGACGACGGACGAACCCGCGACGCCAGCGGCGCCGCGGCGTCGACGATGTCCAGGATGCCCTGGGCATCGGAATCGTCGCCGTTCGTCGACCATGCGGGCGTGATGTCGTTGGTGATCCTCGTCATCGTCGCCACGCCGCCCCAGTCGAAGTCGGCCCCCGGTACCGACCCGGCGATCCCGCTGTTGGGGTTGATGCTGTAGACGATCGGCCGGCCCGTGTCGCGGATCGCGTCCCGCATCGCGGTGAACGCCTCGACCTGACCGTCATGGTCGGAATCGCTTGAGCACCAATCGTATTTGAGATAGTCCACCTGCCACGACGCGAAGGTCGCAGCATCGCGCCGTTCGTGCCCTCGACTGCCGGTGGCACCCGGCCGGTCACCCAGGTACTGCGTACAGGTCTTGTCACTCGCCCCCGAGTACAGGCCGAAGCGCAGACCTCGATCGTGCAGGTATTCACCCAGTGCCGCCATGCCGGACGGGAACCGGCGCGGATCGGCCTGCAGCGTACCGTCGGCGGCTCGTTGATCCGCCGACCAGCAATCGTCGACGATGACGTAGCGGTAGCCGGCCTCACGCAGACCCGAGGCCACCAACGCATCGGCCTGCGCCCGCACGGTCTGCTCGGTGATGTTGCAGCCGAAGGTGTTCCAGCTGTTCCATCCCATCGGTGGCGTCGGCGCCAGCCCTTCGATCGCGGCATCATCGCCGCCGATGCGTCCGGGCCGATCAGGTGCACACGCCGCCAACAGCGCCACGGCAGCCAGAACGGCTGCGAGCACATGTCGAGGAGGTCGGGAGGCGGCTGCGCGCACCGATCACATCCCCTTGACGCGCCGCCCGAACTCCCGGGCGACTTCCCGTTGTGCGGTGCGGCGGGCGATGTCCTGCCGCTTGTCGTGTGCCTGTTTGCCTCGCGCGAGCGCGAGTTCGACCTTCACCTTGCCGTCGCTGAAGTACAGCGACAACGGCACCAGGGTCAGATTGCCGTCGCGGATCTTGCCGATCAGGTTGTCGATCTCGCGGCGGTGCATCAACAACTTCCGATTGCGGCGCGGCGCGTGGTTGGTCCACGAACCGCTGCCGTATTCGGCGATGTGCACGGCCCGCAGCCAGACCTCACCGTCGTCGATCGTCGCAAAGGCGTCCACCAGCGACGCCTTGCCGTCACGCAGACTCTTGACCTCGGTGCCGACCAACTGGATGCCTGCCTCGAAGGTGTCGAGGATGGTGTAGTTGTGCCGCGCCTTGCGGTTGGTCGCGATCACCGCGCGACCCTTCTCCTTCGCCATCATCCACCTCCTCTGGTCGGGTCATTCACGAACGTAGACACGCAGCGTCACATACGCGGTGATCCCTGACAACAGAATTCCACCGAGTATCAGCCACGGGGACACGAACAAAACGTCGGAAACGCCTATTCGTGCCAGGATGTTGACCCCGTAGAGATCACGGAGCGCATTGTCGAAGAACAACACCTTGGCCAGGAAAAGTCCCCCGATCGCGAGCACCGCGCCGATCGTCGCGGCCACCACCGCCTCGAGGAGGAACGGTAATTGGGTGTACCACCGGGTGGCACCCACCAGGCGCATGATGGACACCTCCGTACGCCGGGTGAACGCTGCCACCTGAACGGTGTTGGCGATCAGCAGGACCGCCGCGATCGCCAACACCAACGCGACTGCGAATGCTGCGTTGCGGGTGCCGTCGAGCACGCTGAAGATCCGTTTCACCAACTCTCGTTGGTCCAGTGCACCGTCGACACCGAGATCCTTGCGGTCCTTGAACTCATCGAGCACCGCGCCGAACTGATCGGGGTCCGACATCCGCACCTTGAGCGACGCCGGGATGGTGCCCTCACGGATGTTCTCGGCGATGTCCGGGTTGTCCTTGAAGGTCTGCTTGGCCTGCTCGAAGGCCTCCTGGCGATCGATGAAGGTCACCGATCCCACACCGGGAGCGTTCTCGATCTGCGTCCGCAACACCGAGCACGGCGCCTGCTGACAGTTCGGGTCGGCGTCGGAGACCGCGTCGTTGACGAAGAACTGCATCTCGACGCGGTCGAGGAAGATCTTCTGACTCTTGTCCGCCATCTGGATGACCAGCAGACCGCCGCCGAAGATACCCAACGTGATCGCCGTGGTGAGGATCATCGCGATGGTCATGGTCACGTTGCGGCGAAAGCCGTTGAGGACCTCACTGATGATGAAGTTCGCTCGCATACTGGTTGGGTCGTCCTAACGAAGGTCGATGGGGCGGTCGGTCGGCGAAAAGTCGTCGCAGGGTGATCGGTGGATCACCCGATGCCGTAGACGCCTTGCGCATCGTTGCGGACCAGTCTGCCGTTGTCGAACTCGAGCACCCGTCGGCGCATCGCGTCGACGATGTGCCGGTCGTGGGTGGCCATCACGACGGTGGTGCCGCGGCGGTTCACCCTGTCGAGCACGTCGACGATCTCCTCGCTGGTCTCCGGGTCCAGGTTTCCGGTCGGCTCGTCGGCCAGCAGCACCAGAGGTCGGTTCACGATCGCCCGAGCGATCGCCACGCGCTGCATCTCGCCGCCGGAGAGCTCGTACGGCATCCGGTCGGCCTTGCCGCCGAGTCCGACGTAGTCGAGGACCTCCGGGACCACCCGACGGATCGTCGACGGCGGACGGCCGATGACCTCGAGAGCGAAGGCCACGTTGTCGGCCACCGACTTCTGCTGCAGCAACCGGAAGTCCTGGAACACACATCCGATCGACTGTCGCAGTTTGGGCACCGTGCGCGCACGCAGACTGTTCACGTGGAACTCGCCGACGTAGACCTCGCCGGTCGTCGGCTTGTCTTCCTTCAGCAACAGACGAAAGAAGGTGGACTTCCCCGAGCCGGACGGACCGATCAGGAAGGCGAACTCACCCTTGTCGACCTCCAGGCTGAGGTCCGCCAGGGCGGGCCTGCTGGAAGCCTTGTACTTCATCGTGACGTTCTCCAGCTTGATCACGAGAAGCCAGTGTAACCACGGGCCCTGAGACGCTCGCTCAGGTCGGGCCGGAGCGCCTCAACGTTGCGGGACCGACGTCCTCGGCGGCGCCGTGGTCTCGCCGGTCTGCGGGGTCGCGCCGAAGTTCGGCAGGGTGACGCCGGGCAGGCCGGGGATGGTGTTGGGTGCGGTCGTGGTCTCGTCGCCGGTGGTTGCGCCCTGCTCGCCCGCCCCGCCGGTCTCGTCGGTGCCGCTCTCACTCGTCTGCGTGGTCGACGGCGTCGTCGAGGTCGACGTGGTTGTCGTGGTGCTCGACGGCAACGGGGTCGTCGTGGACGGAGTCGTGCTGGTGGACACCCGGGTGGGCGCACTGGGCGCTGCCACGACCCCGTAGCGCTGCGAGGTGTAGCCGTAGAGGATCACGCAGCCGAGGAAAGCCGCGACCAGCAGTGCGGTGCTCGTGCGGATTCGGGTCTTGTAGATGTGACGCCATTCGCGCGGATGCGAGATCGGCCCTCGTTGTTCGGATTCCCCCTCGACACGGTGCTCGTCGGGCTGCTGCGGATCGTCGGCGGTCACTCGTCGTCTCCTCGCGCGACCTGGTCGGTGTGGGTCGCCGGCGGCCCACCGCCGGAGCGGATCTGATGTCCCGGCGCGACGGTGATGCCCTCACGCGCCAGCGACTGCACGATCTTCACGCGCAACGCCCTGCTGACGTCGAACTGTTTGCCGGGCAGGGTGCGCGTCACGACGCGGACAGTCACCGAGTCGAGCTCGAGGTTCGTGACACCCAACGGCGAAGGTGCGTCGAGCAGCAGGTCGTGCCAGTGCGGGTTGTGGTAGAAATCCTCGCCGACCCGGCCGAGCGTCTCGTTGACCAGCGCGATGTCGGCCTCTGACGGCACCGGCACGTCGATCACCGCACGCGCCCAGTCCTTGGACAGGTTGGTGGCCTTCACGATCTGACCGTTGGGCACCGTGATCACCTCGCCCTCTGCGGTGCGCAACTTGGTCATCCGCAGGGTCACGTCCTCGACGGTGCCCTCGGCGAGACCGTTGCCGGTGACGGTCAGGCTCACCACATCGCCGTAGCCGTATTGCTTCTCTGCCACCACGAAGAAGCCTGCGAGGACGTCCTGGACGACGCGTTGCGCACCGAAGCCGAGTGCGGCACCGATCACCGCCCCCGGGCCGGTCAGCCCGGTGATCGGGATCCCGAAGATGACCAGGATCCGGATGATGACGATGATGCCGACCGCCACGATCAGGGTCCATGCGACCACGTCGACCAGCGCCCGACGATGCTTGGTGTCCTCGGTCTGGACGATCAGGTCGCTCGTGTGGAACTGTGCCTCGGCACGCGCCGCATACCGTTCGGCAAACCATCGGATGCACCGGATCACCAGCAGGCCGCCGAGAATCCAGATGAGGATCTCCAGTCCACTGGTCGCGGCCCAACGATAGAACCTACCGAGGACCGCGTCGGTGGCGCCGTCCTGGAACGCTGCGACCCAGACGTCAGGCGCCGGCATCGGCCATGCGCCAGCGAATCCCGGCTTCGATGAACTTGTCGATGTCGCCGTCGAGCACGGCCGCCGGGTTGTTGTCCTCGACGTTGGTGCGCAGGTCCTTCACCATCTGGTATGGATGCAGCACGTAGGAACGCATCTGATTTCCCCAGCTGTTGCCGCCGTCGCCCTTGAGCGCATCGAGTTCGGCTCGCTCCTCCTGGCGTTTACGCTCGAGCAGCTTCGCCTGCAGGACGCGCATGGCAGACGCCTTGTTCTGCAGCTGACTCTTCTCGTTCTGACAGGTCACGACGATTCCGGTCGGGATGTGGGTGAGTCGGACCGCGGAGTCGGTGGTGTTCACCGACTGACCGCCCGGCCCCGACGACCGGTAGACGTCGACCTTGACATCGTTCTCGTCGACGTCGATGTGGTCGGTGGTCTCCACCACCGGCAACACCTCGACCTCGGCGAACGAGGTCTGGCGGCGCCCCTGGTTGTCGAACGGGCTGATCCGCACGAGCCGGTGGGTGCCCTGCTCGACCGACAACGTGCCGTACATGTAGGGCGCCTTGACCGTGAAGGTGGCGCTCTTGATGCCGGCTTCCTCGGCGTAGGACGTGTCGTAGACCTCGACGCCGTAGCCGTGCTTCTCCGCCCATCGGACGTACATACGCATGAGCATCTGCGCCCAGTCGGCGGCGTCGACGCCGCCCGCCCCGGAGCGGATGTTGATCAGTGCGTCACGCGGGTCGTACTCGCCCGCCAGCATGGTCTTGACCTCCATGGCCTCCACGTCGGTCCGCAGCGCCGTGCGCTCGGAGTCGGCGTCGGCGAGGGCTACGGTGCGATCGTCGCCCTCCTCGGCCTCGGCGAGCTCGTAGAGCACGGGCAGATCGTCGAGCCGCTGACGCAGCTCGGTGACCCTGCGGAACTCGGCCTGCGCGTGCGACAGCTCGCTGGTGACGCGTTGCGCGTGGTCCTGGTCGTTCCACAGATCGGGATCGGAAGCCTGCATCTCCAACTCGTCGATCCGACGACGCAGCTCGTCGAGGTCGAGCACCTTCTCGACGGTGGTCAAGGTGGTGCCGATGGATTCGAGGTCTGCGGTCACGTCGGGATGCACGGTCATCAAGACTACCGCCGTGTTCGTCGCACCGGGTGTGCGTCCCCGCCCACCCGGATGATCGGCGGTCAGACCGGCGGGTTCTGGTCGGGGTGGTGTGGGGTGTCCATCGGCGGCAACTCACCGAAGCGCCACGTCGATGTCGCCTTGCCCGGTTTGTAGACGACGGGCAGATCGGCACCGATCTGCGGCCACGGGTCCGTCTCCCCGAGCACCAGCGTCCCGTAGACCTCGGCGGGATTGGTCTGCGGACCGACGATGGTCCCCGACACCGTGCAGAAACGTTCGCCCTTGGCGTCACCGGTGTCCGGACGCTCACTGACCCCGGTGATGGTCAGGGTGCCCTGGACGAACTGCGCAGCCTTGGCCGCACCGAGCGGACGCGGATTGCGGCCGCGCTGCCATTGGACGACGAGCGCCACCACGAGCGCTGCCAAAATCACGCTGAACGCCACCGCGAGCCACATGACCGCTACCCTACCGGTCATGTCCGTTTCTCCCGGGCCGATCGACGAGGGCCACACCACCTCCGACGACCTCGAACTGGCGCTGTCCCTCGCGGACTCCGCCGATGCCCTGACCATGAGCCGGTTCGGCGCGGTGGACCTCCGTGTGGACGACAAACCGGACCTCACGCCCGTCTCCGATGCCGACCTGGACTGCGAAACCATGATGCGGCAACGCCTTTCGGCGCGGCGCGGCGACGATGCCGTCCTCGGTGAGGAATTCGGCGGTGACGCCGCGCTCAGCGGAAGGCAGTGGGTGGTGGACCCGATCGACGGCACCAAGAACTTCGTCCGCGGGGTACCGGTGTGGGCCACCCTCATCTCCCTGCTGGTCGACGGTGTGCCACGGGTCGGTGTCGTGTCGGCCCCAGCCCTGCGGCGCCGGTGGTGGGCCGCCGAGGGACTCGGCGCGTTCACGGTGTTCGACGGTGCAGAGTTCCCGCGCAGGCTCTCGGTGTCGGGCGTGAGCGCGGTGGAGTCGGCGAGCCTCGCGTTCTCCAGTCTGGCCGGCTGGGCCGACCGCGGTGTCCGCGATCGGTTCATCACCCTCACCGACGAGGTCTGGCGCGTCCGCGGCTACGGCGACTTCTTCAACTACTGCCTGGTGGCCGAGGGAGCCGTGGACATCGCGGCCGAGCCGGAGGTCTCCCTGTGGGATCTGGCCGCCCTCGACATCCTGGTGCGTGAAGCGGGCGGACGATTCACGTCGCTGGACGGGATCGACGGCCCGGCCGGTGGCAGCGCCCTGGCAACCAACGGACTGCTCCACGATCAGGTGCTCGCCGCGTTGGGCTGAGCAGGTCCCGACGGGGCGCTCGCCGCACTCGGCCCCCGGCACGACCGGCAGGCGAGCCGGCCCAGCAGGCGAGTCCTGCTGGCACGTCGGTCCGGTAGGCGAGTCCGCCATCGCGGCCGAACCGCGACACCGACTCACAACCGCGTGGCGGACTCCTCGTCGAGCACCACGAATTCGGTTGCGGCATCCTTCATCTCCGACAACCGGCCGTAGTGGATGCCGGTACCGGCGTCGGCCAGGATGGCCTGATGAATCGGCACCGCGACGCGCGGCGCCATCGCGCGCAGGTAGTCCACCGATTCCGACAGCTTCATCCACGGTGCCGCCGACGGCAGCGCCAAGACGTCGACCTTTTCGAACGGGATGTAGAACGAATCGCCCGGATGCATGAAGCGACCGGTCATCGATTTCGAATCCACGACGTAGGCGACATTGTCGATCACCGGGATCTCCGGATGGATCACCGCGTGGCGACCGCCGGTGAAACGTGCCGTCACCGAACCGATCTGGGCGTGTGAACCGGGTTTGGCGGCCGTCCACGGGCCGGCGACATTGTCGTCGTTGAGTTGTGCGGTGGTCTGCGGATCGGCGTAGCGCACCGCATCGGGATTCGCCGCGATCAGGTCGGGTAGCCGTGCGACGTCGCAGTGATCGGGGTGCTGGTGGGTGATCAGGATCGCGTCGAGCCCGGTCAGACCCTCGAATCCGTGCGAGAAATTGCCGGGGTCGAAGAGGATTCTGGTGTCGTCGATCTCCACCAGGACGCATGAGTGACCGAAGTGAGTGATCTGCATGCGTCCACTCTGCTCCGTGAACCTGTCCGCGTCACGTAACCCCGGGGAACAGTCCCCACCCGATGCCCGCGTCGACGGCCCGCACGATCCCGTAGCCGAGCCAGATCACCAATGTCGCGAGCCCGACCCGACCGATCACCGCAGTCTGCACCCGGTGCAGCGTTCCCTTCCCCGTGACGACCGCATGGACCGCCGCGATCGTCACGACGACGGCGAGCACCATGACCAACGGACCGAAGGCGTTGAACCCGAAGGCCGCCGCCGGATCGCCGTGGGCCATCGCCACCCAACTGCGGGTCAATCCGCACCCGGGGCAGGGCAGACCGGTCAGTCTCCGGAATGGGCAGACGTCGGGCCCGTGGGCAATCGTCTCCGGACCCACTGCGGCCGCGACACCCAACGCACCCACGCCGAGCACCGCGACGACACCGGCGGTGACACGCTGCCCACCGCGGCCGGCCCGTACCCCGGAGGGCTCGGGCCCCGACGTCGTCGAGGGCTCACCGATGGTCACCCGACCAGCGTAGATCTCGGTCGTGACACAGTCCTCAGAGAACTGCGTGACAAGCTCCTTACCGGATAGTAAGGTCAGTACTTACTACTGAGTAAGATCACGGTGGCGATCACGCCGTGATGCGACCCAACCGCCCGAGAAACAGCTGGTGATCATGACATCGCAAACCGAATCGCGGCACACCGACCCCCGCGACACCTCCGCAGTCGGCAAGACCCGGCACCCCCGCAACTTCATCGGCACCGCCATGCGCGTGCTGACCACCGTGACCGGCTCGGAGTTCGCCGAGAAGTACCAGATCCGCGAGCCCATCAACCGCATCGCCTACCAGGCGACCAAGACCGGTTTCCAGACCCTCGGGGCGGCCAACCGCGCATTCAAGGCCGCGCAGGGCGGGTCCGGACAGGCCAAGCGCCTCACCACGTCGCCCAAGGACTACTTCAACCTCACCCCTGACGACGAGCAGCAGATGATCGCGGAGACGGTCAAGGAGTTCGCCGTCGAGATCCTGCGCCCCGCGGCCTACGATGCCGATCACGACGCTGCCGCGCCGGAGGAGATCCTCAAGCGCTCGGCCGAGCTCGGCATCACCATGATCAACGTCCCCGAGGACTTCGAAGGGGCGGCATCCGAGCGCGGAGTGGTCACCAACGCCCTGGTCGCCGAGGCGATGGCCTACGGAGACATGGGCCTGGCCCTGCCTCTGCTCGCCCCCAGCGGAGTCGCGACCACGTTGACCAATTTCGGCAGCGACGCGCAGCAGCGCACCTATCTGCCGGACTTCGCCGGTGAAGACGTCCCGCAGTCCGCGGTGGTCATCGCCGAACCGAAGCCGCTCTTCGACGCCTTCAACCTCTCGACGAAGGCAACCCGGGTGCCCAGCGGCTACCGCCTCAACGGCGTGAAGTCCTTTGTGCCCGCTGCCGGTTCGTCGGAGTTGTTCATCGTCGGCGCACAGCTCGACGGTCATCCGGCGCTGTTCATCGTCGAGTCCGACAGCAAGGGCCTGATCGTCGAGGCCGATCCGGGCATGGGTGTGCGTGCCGCGGGCATGGGCCGCCTGTTGCTCCAGGACGTCGCGGTCCCGTCGTCGGCGCTGTTGGGTGAGGCCGAGGGCGAAGCCGCGCTGGCCGCCTACCGCGACGTCGTGCGACTCTCGCGCCTGGGCTGGTCGGCACTCGCGGCCGGTACCGGACGCGCCGTTCTCGACTACGTGATCCCCTACGTGAACGAGCGTGAGGCGTTCGGCGAGCCGATCTCGAACCGTCAGGCCGTCGCCTTCATGGTCGCGGGCATCGCGACCGAACTCGACTCCATCCGCCTGGTGACGCTGCGCGGCGCGGCACGCGCCGAGCAAGGCCTGTCCTTCGCCCGCGAGGCCGCACTCGCCCGCAAGCTGACCATCGACAAGGGCCTGCAGATCGGTCTCGACGGTGTGCAGCTACTCGGCGGCCACGGCTTCACCAAGGAGCATCCGGTGGAGCGGTGGTACCGAGACCTGCGCGGTGCCGGCATCGGCGAAGGCATCGTCGTCCTCTAGGCGACCGGGACACTGAGGAACCACTGACATGAGCATCAATCTCGAACTCCCGAAGAAGCTGAACGTCACGATCGATCAGGCGCATCAGGCCGCGGCGGAGATCTTCCGTCCGATCTCGCGCAAATACGATCTGCGCGAACATGATTACCCGGTCGAACTCGACACGCTCGCAAGCCTCTACGACGGGTTGGCCGAGGCAGGCCAGGCCGGCGCAGGCGCCGACGGCGGCCGTAGCCAGAAGAAGACGTCGACGCAGGCCGAGGGCGCCGTGGTCAACGGCGGCAACATGCAGTCGGTGATCAACACGATGGAGACGTCCTGGGGCGATGTCGGCCTGATGCTGACGATCCCCTACCAGGGTCTCGGCAACGCGGCCATCGCCGCAGTCGCCACCGACGAGCAGCTCGCACGGTTCGGCAAGGTGTGGGCGGCGATGGCGATCACCGAGCCGAGCTTCGGCTCCGACTCGGCGGCGGTCTCCACGACGGCGACTCTCGACGGCGACGAGTATGTCCTCAACGGTGAAAAGATCTTCGTCACCGCCGGATCGCGCGCCACCCACATCGTGGTGTGGGCGAGCGTGGACAAGAGCCTGGGCCGCGCCGCGATCAAGAGCTTCGTGGTGCCACGCGAGCATCCCGGCGTCGAGGTCGTCCGTCTCGAACACAAGCTCGGTATCCGCGTCTCGGACACCGCGGTCATCCGCTTCGAGAACTGCCGAATCCCCAAGGACAACCTGCTCGGTTCGCCGGAAGTGGACACCAAGAAGGGCTTCGGCGGTGTCATGCAGACCTTCGACAACACGCGACCGATGGTCGCGGGTATGGCCGTCGGTGTCGCCCGTGCCGCGCTCGAGGAACTGCGCCGCATCCTCGAAGAGGCCGGCGTCGAGATCGACTACGACCGCCCGGCCGCCGATCAGCACGCCGCCGCAGCGGAATTCATCCGCATGGAGTCGGACTTCGAGGCCGCCTATCTGCACACGATGCGCGCGGCGTGGATGGCCGACAACAAACAGCCCAACTCGCTCGAGGCCTCGATGTCCAAGGCCAAGGCCGGCCGCACCGGCACCGACATCACCAACAAGGTGGTGGAGCTGACGGGCACGCTCGGGTATTCCGAACGCCTGCTGGTGGAGAAGTGGGCTCGCGACTCGAAGATCCTGGACATCTTCGAGGGCACCCAGCAGATCCAGAACCTCATCATCGCTCGCCGCGTGCTCAACAAGAGCAGTGCCGAGTTGAAGTGACGGTCTGATCTAATCCTGCCGACAATGTGGCCGGGTCGCGTCGACGGACGTGACCCGGCCACATGTCATTTCCCCGAACGAACCTCGGTGTGACAAACATCGGCACTGATCACCAAAGAATCTCGTACCCAGGCTTTTTCGGCTCATCGCTGCCGTATCGGACGCTGTCTTCGCTGTTACGCTCTGTGCGCCAACAACGAGCCCGTCGACCTCTCCGGCGGGCCATCCGCAGAAATCGGGGGAATCTCATGGGTGTCAATCCTGTCGGCGTCAGGAAGAATTCGGTCAAGGTCCTCGCGGCCGCCATGACCATCAGCGCGGCCGCCACCATCTGCGACGCCGGGACCGCAGGCGCAGCGACCACCGCACCGGCCGCAGTCGTCGCGGCACAATCGGCCACACGTGGTGTCGTGCCGGTGACCGTCCTCTCGGCTGCCGATCGTGCTGCGGCAGTGCGTCTCATCGGCGCCGCGCCCGCACATGTCGTGGCCACACCACGAAAGCCGCTGTCACCCAAGGGTGCGGCCGATCCGTGGTCATTCAGCCCGCAGGAGCAGGCCCAGATCGCCGGTGGCGCAGCCGCCGGCTACGGTGTCGGGGCAGCGATCGGAGTCGTCGGCGGTGGCGCCGCCTCTCTGGCCATCGGCGTCGCGGCGGGATTGGCAGGCGGCGCGATCGGAGCCGGGATCGGGCTGGCCGGTGGTCCGCTCACCGCATTCGGCGGTGCGCTCATCGGCATCGCGATCGGCGGGGCGCTCGGCACCATCGTCGCCGCGGTACCGCTGATGATCGGTCCGCCCGTCGTCGGTACCGCCATCGGCGGCATCGGCACCGCGATCAACATCCACGACGCAAAGGTGCGTCAGGCAGACAAGAAGGCCCGCGTCGGCCGTCACCGCGCCGCGGCTCCGCAGCCCGCTGTGCCGACGCCCGCACAGGTCACGACGTCGGTCGAGCAGGTGGCCGGATCCGTGGGATCGGCCCTGCGCACGGCCGGCAGCCGATCGGTGTCCGACATCGGCGACATGGCCCGTAGCCGAGCAGCGCAGGCTCCGAGATCGGTGCAGCCGCAACTCGACTCGGCCATCGGCGCCGCCGAGCGGTTCGGCGCCGGCCTCGTGGGCCACGCGGCTCACTGACCTGCCCGGGCGAGCAGACCAGCAAGCAATGATCGGGTCGCCACGCCGGCCGTGGCGACCCGATCAGGCTGTGCCGAAAACGTCTCCGGGGTGATCGGCCGGCACCAGGAGCAACGGTGTCTTGCGGTGGCCGATCATCTGCTGGGCGACGGACTGCCGCAACATCGAGTCCAGGTACGAGAGCAATCCGCCTCGGGGACTGCCGATCACGACCATCAACGCCGAATACCGATCCGCGACCGTGGCCAGCAACTGCGCCGGGTCACCGTGACCGCTGTGATAGGTCCAGGAAGCGGCGAGTTCATCGAGGAGTTCCCGCGCCGCGGCGGCCTCGCCGCGGATGGTTGCCTGCATCTGTTCGCCCCAGTCGGGTGCGTCCGGGTCGATGGGCATGTCGTCCAGATCGACGATGTGGACCACGTGGACATGCGCGGTCAACCGATGCGCCAGGTCCACCGCGAACCTGATCGCCGCGGTGCTGTCGGGTTTCCCGTCCCACCCGACCACCAGACTGGCCAGCGGACGCCGTGACGGCGCCGGGCCTGCGACCGTCCGCCGCAGCGGCCCATCCGCATTCGGTGTGGACGGTGACGACTCTCCGTTCATGTCAACACCTTTCGTCGCCCCACTCGTCGATCGGCACCACGATCACAACGCCCACGCCACCGCGAGTCCGGCCGTGGCGCCGAGCACACTGCTCAGCACCGAGGCCACAGCGTAGGTCACCGCGGTGACCGACTGTCTTCCCTCTGCCAACCTCACGGTCTCGAAACTCGCGGTGCTGAACGTGGTGTAACCACCGCAGAAACCCGTCCCCAGGACGGCTTTCCACTCCTCGGGTGCCGCATGGAAGATCACGGCACCCGCGAGTACCCCGATCAGAAACGATCCGGTCACGTTGATCAGCAACGTGGCCCACGGAAACGTCGTCGGCCATCGCCGCTTGACCGCACCGTCGACGACGAACCGCGTCACCGCTCCCAGCGCGCCCGCCACCATCACCGCCAGCGCGATCATGCGACCTTCCCCAGCCGTCGCAGCGCTCTGCCCGCGACCGCGATTCCCGCCCACGCCATGACCATCCCGAGCACCACGCTGATCAACGCATACGCGATCGCCATCAGAACGGCACCATCGCGCCCGAGCAGGCTGACCTCCAGCGCAAAGGTGCTGTAGGTCGTGAAGGCCCCGCAGAGCCCGGTCCCGAACAGCAATCGGATGCGCTGCCGCCATCCGTCGTCGCTGCCCGCGAGTGCCAGCCCTTCCAGCAGGGCACCGAGCACAAAGGCTCCGGAGAGGTTGATCAGGAATGTCGCCCACGGCCACTGCGCACTGCCGGTCGGCCACAGCTCTTCGAACCAGTAGCGCAGCCCGGTTCCGACGATCCCGCCCACGAACACCCAGATCAGGGCCATCGGGCGCAGATGCGGGGCACGGGATGGGGTGTCCGGGTCCAGCGGGAGTTCGGTGTGCGCGTCGTCGGGCGACACGTGGTCGGAGAATCGATCAGGCATACTCCCAGTCCCTTCCGGCAGTCACGACAAAGCCAGGAACAGGAACCATCAGCCGTCCTCGGCGGTTCGGACTGCGGCCGCGACGGCCGGCGCCCGGGCGAGATCCATCACCCACCCGACACCCTATACCGGGAAACAGGACAAGTCCGCCTCCGGGTTCGGTGAGCGGCAGTCCGGGTCACACCTGCGCTCTGCCCCGCCGGCGCCTTCTCGTCACGATCACGAGTGCGGTCACCGCCCATACCGCGACGACAGCAACGGTCAATCCCCAACCGAAAGGGCGGTCGAGAACGGTCGGATTGTCGGGTCGGTCGGCTGCCGGGCGAGGCCATATGACCGGAAGGGCCAGCAACAGAAGCAGATTCGTGTAGGCCAAGGCGATCAACACAGGTGTGCGCAGATCCGCCGGGATCACCCGGCGCGCTGCCCAGATGACGAACACACACAGCGGCGCGAAGACGAGGTCGTGGAGCAGGAGTCCGGCGGCAAGCCAGACGACGATCGATGCCTGATCCCGCCCGGCGAACGACCACACCAACGCCGCGCCACGCACGATGGCCGCGCATCCCAGGACAACGAGGATCATCCGAATCATGGTGGCCGTCACCCCATCACCTCGATTCTGCTCACCCATTTGGTCTGCATGACGCCGGGGAGGTTCGGGACGATGAGCCGACACGGGTAACCGTGGTCGAGGTCGAGATCCTCGCCGTGCAACCGCAACGCGATGAGCGTGCGCGGGTCGGCGACATGCGCTGCCGGCACCGTGCTGACGGCGTACGGACCGCGTTCGAGGGACACCACACGAACCGGTGTGTCGGTGGTGGCACCGGCAGCCATGATCAGGTCACGGAGACGCACCCCGGTCCAGGTCGCCGAGACGCTCCATCCCTCGACGCAGGTGATCGGCAAGGACACTTCGTGCTGGGACAGGCCGCGCAGGACGTCGAGATCCATGGTCACCACCCGTTCGCCGCCAATAACCGACAGGCGGTAGTCCGCCGATGTCGCGGTCGAGCGAATGCCAGCTTGGTCGGCGGTGCGGTTCACCGGCAACCCCTGGGGACCGTCACCGCTGCGAGGCGCCAGTATCGCCACAGATCGCAACCAGGGCACGGTCTGACCGGCGAACGCAACGACCGCAAGCCCGGCGGCTCCCCAGGCCCCCACCAGCAGGGTGCGCCGGTCGACGCCCCGGTCTTCCGGTCGTGCGGGCGGGGCGGCCGCCGCCGGCTGCTCGCCGATCGCCTCACGGATGACCGGTAGTTTCACCGCGACGTGCACCAGCAGAGCGCCGACCGCTATGTACGCCATGGCGTGATGGGTGGTGGTGAAGAAGAACCGCCACGGGTACCACTGTGCGATGTTCAGCAGTCCGGTGGCGAGCTGGAACACGCTCGCCGAGACCAGCACGGCGATCGACAGTCGTTCCAGCAACCGGCCCGGGCCGCCGATGAGCGGGCGCTCGAACAACTTCGGGTAGACGACGCCGAGCTTCACCAGAAGCAGCGGGATCGCGGCGATCCCGGTCAGGACATGGACGCCCTGGGTCACCCGGTACAACCAGACCGGCGTCGACGGCCAGGCGAACCACTGTGGCGGGTGCTGGATCGCGTGACTCACCAGACCGGTGACGAAACAGACGACGAAGCAGACCGCCAAGCCGGCACCGACGCGGGTAGCACGCCCACGCCGCTGCGTGATCTGTGCTCGGGCCCCCGCGCCGATCGACGTCATGTCCGTACCAACTCCGCCACCGTACGCTCGGCCACCGACCACACGGCCCGGACCGCGAGCCCGTGACGCAGCCCGATCTCCTCGATGCCCGAGCGGCCGACCCTGGCCCATGGAAACCACGGACCGGTGTACCGGTCGGTTTCGATCCGCACCGACTCGCAGAGCACGTCGTCGATGTCCGAATCGATCTCGACATGCACCACTCCGAGCGGGTCGGCCAGGGCCGCGGCACGATTCACGACCCGGTCGGGCTCACCACCGATACCGATGTTCCCGTCGATCAGCAGGACGTGGTGCCAGCGCCCTTCACCGGGTAACCGCTCGAAGATGCTTCGGCACAGCACGGATGCGCCCTGCCGTCGTGCCGCGGCCACGGCGTGCCGGGAATGGTCGATACCCAACACCACCTCGTCGCGTGCCGCCAAAGCGGCGACGAAACGTCCTGGACCACAACCGAGATCGATGGTGGGCCCGTCGCATCGTCCGACCAGCGTCTCGTCGAACCAGGCGTCCGAGCGCACACCGGACCGCCCGTGCCATCTCGTCACGGGCAGATCCCGGACCGTACCGTCGGCGAGACGCAATCGACAGTCATCCCCGCGAAGGGCCACGTCGTGGTGCGAGCGCCGCATGCTCCCCCCGCCCGGTTCAGCCCAACCCGGTTGAGCCCCGCCCGGTTCGCCCCAGCCCGGTTCAGCCCCGTCGGGTTCAGCCCCGCCCGGTTCACCGAAACCCGACCACACCGAGACCGACATCAGCAGTTCCGTCCTGGTGAACATCGCTGTGCGAGGGCCGCGAACTCACTGTGCCGACCGCATTGCCGAGCAATGACGTCCACGTCCTCGGGCCGATCGACGTCGCCGAGCGCCCGTATCCGACGAACGTCGAGCCCGACCGCCCGCAACGAATCCGCGGTCTGCTCACCGGTGTCCTCTCGGGACATGGGCACCGCGGCAATCGATTCCGCGCCACGGCCACCGTACAACCCCACAGCCCACCATCCACCGTCGTACGCCGGGCCCAGCACCGCAGTACCCGGACGTGTTGCCCGCAGCCCTGCCCGCAGATCCGCCACCGATATCTGCGGTGTGTCCATGCCGATCTGGATGACCTTTCGCGCCCCATCTGCCGCGACGTCGAGGTGCGCATTGGTCAGGCGCTCCCCGAAATCGTTGCCGCGCTGTCGGATCACCGTGCACTCGGTCAGCACGTCGTCGAGCCGCTGCGCATCGGCGGCATCGGCAATGCGTCCGCGGAGCGCGACGACGACCCGAGCACCACTGGCACGAGCCGTCCGGACCGTGTCGATCAGGGCGGCTCCCGCGAGCGCCGCCGCGGTCTGCGCACCGTATCTCGGGATGAGCCGGGTCTTGGCCTGCCCTGCAACCGGTGCCTTCGCGACGACCAGGACGACCTCGTCGTCACGTCGTCCGTCGGTCATCCCGCTCATGACAGCGCCAGCAAGAAGTCCCGCCCCGCACGCACGGAACCGATGACCGAACCGGAGACCTTGGAGCGACCGGCCAGTCGCGGCGCGTGATCCACGGTGAGCTCGTCGACGCGCAGCCCGGCACGGGCAGCACGGACCAACAACTCGACCGGATAGCCCGATCCTCGATCGCGGATGCCCAGTCCGAGCAGCTGATCACGCCGGATGGCGCGCATGGGTCCGATGTCGGTGACCGGCAGACCGTGCTGTCGGCGCAGCCACCACGCCACCGACACCGACCCGATCCGCGCGTGGGCCGGCCACGCCTTCCGGTCGGTCGGCCGACGGGCACCGACCACCAGATCGGCTCCGGCGGAGACGCATTCGACCAGTCTCGGCAGATCCGCGGGAGACATGGAGCCGTCTCCGTCGATGGTGCACACGACGGTGCCGCCGGCCGCCGACGCCCCGGCGTGCACCGCCGCGCCGTACCCGGGTTGCGGTTCGACGATCACCCGGGCACCTGCCGCGGCGGCGACCTCGCCGGTGCCGTCGGTCGATCCGTTGTCGACCACGATCACCTCGTATCCATCAGGAATGTCTTGCACCACAGCAGCTATCGCACCTGACTCGTCACGGCAGGGAATGACGACGGATACGTCGAGACCGGTCATGGCCACCACGCTAGGAGTGGCGCGGACACGACGGAAGACTTCTGGCGGTGACGGAAGTGTGACGTCGTGTCCCGACCCATGTCGCCATGCCCGATCCGCCCCTACCGTCGATCAGGTGGGAACACCGACGACGACGCAGCAGACAGACGGTCTCGATACGCCCTCACGGTCGGGCCGAACGCTGACGCGCACCGACATCGCCTGGGTGTCCGGGGCCGTCGCCCTCGTCGTGCTCGCCGTCGCCGTCCCGGTCATGGCCGGAGAAGGTCTGCGTGGACGGATCTTTGCCCGCGCCGCACCGTTGTTCGCGCAATGGGACCCGCACACCGGACCGGGCACGATCGCGGCGATCGCCGTGGCGGTCGCGGCGATCATCTGGTTGCCGCGCTGGGCACATCGCCTCCGATGGTCGGTGTTGCTCGCGATCCTGTGGCTCACCTCGGTCGCGTGGACGATGAGCCTGGCGCTGGTCGACGGCTGGCAGCGCGGGTTCGCCGGACGACTCGTCCGGCCGGATGAGTATCTGTCGGAAGTCCCGGGGGTGCAGAGTGTTCCGGGAATGCTCGACACGTTCGCCGGCAGGATTCTCGATCACCAACCGGACTCCTGGACCACCCACGTGTCGGGCCACCCGCCCGGCGCACTCCTCACGTTCGTCTGGCTGGACCGGATCGGGTTGGGCGGCGGCGCGTGGGCAGGCGCATGGTGTGTCCTCGTCGGATGCAGTGGTCTGGTCGCGGTGCTCGTCACCCTGCGCCATCTGGACGCCGAGGCCGCAGCACGCCGCTGTGCTCCGTTCCTGGCCCTGTTCCCCGGTCTGGTGTGGGTCGGCGTGTCGGCGGACGGGTACTTCATGGGTGTCGCCGCATGGGGTGTCGCGTGTGTCGCGATCGCGACCTCCGCGTCGCGACAGCAGCGGCTCCGGTCCGCGGTGTTCGCAATCCTCGGGGGACTGCTCCTCGGTTGGGCGATCTTCTGCAACTACGGCTTGGTCCTGATCGGCGTCGTCGCGATGGCGGTGCTGCTGGCGGCACGCACGGCCCGACCATTGATCTGGGCGATCCCGTCCGCGTTGGCGGTCGTCGGCGTGTTCCGCGCCTTCGGGTTCTGGTGGTTCGAGGGATACCTGCTGGTGGTGGAACGTTACTACCAGGGCATCGCCTCGCTGCGTCCCGCGACCTACTGGATGTGGGCGAACCTCGCTGCGACCGTCTTCGCCGTCGGGCCTGCCGGCGCGGCAGGGATCGGTCGCGTCGTCGCGGCCCGCCGGTGGCGCGATCCCGTCGTGCTCCTGGCGATCGCCGGACTGCTCGCCATTCTCGCCGCGGACGTCAGCGCCTTGAGCAAGGCCGAGACCGAACGCATCTGGCTGCCGTTCGGTGTCTGGGTGATGGTGAGCACCGCGTTGTTGCCGGCGCGGGGCGCGCGCGTCTGGCTGTGCGCCCAGGCCATACTCGCACTCGCCGTGAATCATCTGGTGTTGACGTATTGGTGAGATGGGAGTGGGCTGAGGTGATGAACATCCTGGTCGCCGACGATGATCCCGTCGTCGCCGACGTGGTGCGGCGCTACCTCGAGCGCGACGGGATGCAGGTCGTCGTCGTGGGTTCGGGGTCGGCTGCGCTCGACGAGATCGAGCGCAGCCGCGTGGACCTGGCCATCCTCGACGTGATGATGCCCGGTGGGAACGGCATCGACGTGTGCCGGAACATCCGCAGGGGTGTCCACGGGGACCTGCCGGTCATCATGTTGACCGCACTCGGTGAGGCCGAGGACCGTGTCCTCGGCCTGGAGTCCGGCGCCGATGATTACGTCGCGAAACCGTTCAGCCCCCGAGAGTTGAGTCTGCGGGTGCAGTCGGTACTGCGACGGTCGACGGCTGCGGCTGCCGAACCGGTCCGCGGAACACTGACCGATGGCGACGTCGTCGCCGACCTCGCCGCGCGCGAGGTGCGCGTGTGTGAGCATGCGGTGTCGACCACCAAGCGCGAGTTCGATCTCCTCGTCTTCTTCCTGCGCAACCCCGACACCGTGTTCGCCCGCGACGAGTTGCTCGAACGGGTCTGGGGCTGGAAGTTCGGAGATCTGTCGACGGTGACCGTGCACATCAAACGGCTACGAGCCAAGCTCGGTGATGCCGCCCGGATCGAGACGGTCTGGGGCCGCGGCTATCGGTGGTCGACCCGACCCGACACGGACGATCCGTCGGCGTGAACGGATCGGGATGAACTCGGAGAACCTACGAATCCTGCTGCTCGCCCTCGCGTGGACCGCGCCCGTGGTCCTCGCCGGTGGGCTGCTCCTGATCTGGATGCGCCGGGCGTCGCTGCTGTTGAGCATGGTGGTGATGGTGCTGATCCCGTTGGCCGCCACGTTCGTCGGGGTGTTCGGGGTCAGCGGAATGATGTTCACCGGCGACATCTGGCGCACCGGGGCGGTGCTCGCCGCTGTTGCCCTGGTGACCATTCCGGCGGCCTTGTGGCTCGGTCGTTTCCAGGCCCGCCGCACCGTGTGGGAGCGTCACATGCGCGACCAGGAACGTGCCGCCGAGCAGTCGCGGCGGGAGTTGATTGCCTGGGTAAGCCACGATCTCCGCACCCCGTTGGCTGACATCAAGGCGATGGCCGAGGCACTCGGCGACCGGGTCGTGACCGATCCGGCCGACGTGGCGTCGTTCGCCATGCAGATCGACCGACACACGGTGCGGTTGGCGCGGATGGTCGATGACCTCTTCGAGATGGCCCGCATCAATGCGGGCGCCCTGACCCTCGACATGGAGAACCTCGACGTGCGCGAGGTGATCGACGAGGTGGCGGCGGCCACGAGCACGCTCGCGGAACGAGCCGAGGTGGCACTGGACGTCTCGTGTCCGCCCGAACCCGTCACGGTCCGCGGGAGCGCCTCCGCACTGTCGCGGATTCTCACCAACCTGTTGGTCAACGCGGTTGCCCACACCCCGCCCGGCGGCACGATCCTGATCGCGCTGGGAAGCGACGACGGTCACGCGTGGTTTCGTGTCGACGACACCGGCGTCGGCATCCCCGAAGGGGATCTGGAACGGATCTTCGAGACCTCGTATCGAGGTAACAGGGCTCGCACGCCTGCCGGCGGCGATGCCGTCCCGGCGGGCGCCGGACTCGGGCTGGCCATCGCTCAAGGACTGGTGGATGCCCATGCCGGATCGATCGTCGCGTCCAACACCGATTCGGGCAGCCGTTTCGAGGTGACGCTCCCGCTGGTCGGTGCGGCAGGCTGACCGGACGTCGAGGCGCGCAGCGGGTCGGACGCGAATCGGCGGATTCCGTCGTGCGGGTCGATCGCGGCGCGAAAACCGATGTGGTCGGCGGCGGCGGTCGGGTCGGCCACCACGTGCCGCACATCGCCGCGCCGGTGGTCGCCGGTGACGACCGGTTCGGGCCCGTCCAGCGCCGCCGACAGTATCCGGGCGACCTCTCCGATCGACACCGGCCATCCGGAACAGATGTTGAGGGCCGCGAATCCGCGGGTTTCCCGTGCCACCAGGTTCTCGACTGCGTGTCGATTCGCTTGCGCCACATCGTCGACGTGTACGAAGTCGCGCATCTGGTTCCCGTCTTCGAACACGACGGGCGCCAGCCCGGCCGCCAATCGCGACCGGAAGATCGATGCGACGCCCGCGTACGGGGTGTCGCGCGGCATCAAGGGGCCGTACACGTTGTGGTAGCGCAGCGCCAGTACCGACCCGTCGTTCTGCTGTGCCCATGCTCTCGCGAAATGCTCTTGCGCACATTTGCTCGCGGCATACGAGGTGCTCGGGGCGAACGGCGCGTCTTCGGTGGTGAGGGTCCAGCGCAGGGTGTGGCCGTCGGCGTCGGTGTGATCGAACCGGCCGGCCACGAGATCGTCATGTCGACGCTCGGGCACCTGCGCCACCGCCCTGCCGTCGGTGGTGCGGTACGAGCCGTGTCCGTACACCACCATCGAGGACGCCAGCACCAGGTCCCGGCACCCGACCTCTGCCATCGTCGCAAGTAAACAGGCTGTGGCCCAGTCGTTCTCACGTGCAAAGTGTGGCGAGTCGGCAGCGTTCACACCCGCTCCGACCATCGCAGCCTGGTGACACACCACGTCCACGCCGCGCAGGATCTCGCGCATGCGCGACTGGTCGGCGACATCCACTCGGTGTACGCCCGTGGGGACCTGCGCATCCGGTGGATGCGCCGAGGCGATCAGTGCGTCCACCCCGACCACGTCGTGTCCCGCTCGGCGCAGCGCGGTCGTGATCGCCGAGCCCACGAACCCCGCGGCACCGGTCACGAGCACACGCGTCATGCGGGCACACCCGCCGTGTGCGCGGCGGTGAACAATTCGGCTGACAGATGACCGTCGGGCGCACATCGACAATCACCGAGAGGATCGACGCGCGTCACGGCGTCGCGGAGTACCGTCACGAGTTCCGGAAGTTTCCTGCCGAACTCGGCGAAGACGTCGTCGGCGCACACACCTTCGCCGGGACTCACGCCCGCATCCAGGTCGGTCACCAAACAGACTGTGGCGTAACACATCGCGAGCTCGCGGGCCAGCACCGCCTCGGGCTGACCGGTCATGTTGACGAGTGTGCCGCCGTCACGCGCGAAGCTGCGGCTCTCCGCCCTGGTCGAGAAGCGTGGTCCCTCGATCACCACCAACGTGCCACCGTCGACCACCCCGGCCCCTCCGGTGAGGGCGTGGCGCAATCCCGGACAGTACGGATCGGCGAACTGCGCGTGGACCGGCGCCTCGGGTGATCGGTCTGCGCCGAGTCGGTCGGGACGATCGAAGAACGTCTGGTCGCGCCGGGTGGTGCGATCGATCAGTTGGTCGGGTACCGCGATCGTTCCCGGGCCGTGGTCGAGGCGCAGACCGCCGACTGCGCAGGCGGCGAACACCTTTCGGACCCCCATCGATCGCAGGGCCCACAAGTTCGCACGGTACGGGACCTGGTGCGGCAGGTACTCGTGGTGCACGCCGTGACGCGGCAGGAACACCACCCGCCGGTCGCCGACCTGCCCGATTCGCAGCGGCGCCGACGGCGAGCCGAACGGTGTGTCCACACGGACTTCTTCACTGTCGTCGCGATCGCCGAAGAAGCGGTACAGTCCGGTGCCGCCGATGATTCCGACCGCTGGCTCGAGGGGTGCGCTGGAGTCGACCATGCACCGATGGTGCTCCAGGCAGTCTGGCGCCGACAGTGTTGCGCGCGATCTGTCAGAGTTTCGTCATCTCCGCGTGGCCGACGGCGATGGCGCCCCCGATTCCGCAGAACGTGCTGCGCACCACCCGGCGGCCTGACAGAACTCGCGGCAGCGTGCCCGGCCTGCTGACGGGTCAGCTCCCGAGCTGTCGTGCCAGGTCGCTCAACACATCGGGGTCTTCGATCGTCGACGGCACCGTGTAGTCCTCGTGGTCGGCGATCTGCCGCATCGTCTTGCGCAGGATCTTGCCCGAACGAGTCTTGGGCAGCGCGGGCACGACGGTCACATCGCGAAAGGTGGCGACCGCACCGATCTCGTTGCGCACCATGGCGACGAGTTCGTCGCGCAGCGTGTCCGGCTCGATGTCGACGCCGGCCTTGAGTACCACGTAGCCGCTCGGCCGCTGGCCCTTCAGGTCGTCGTGGATGCCGATGACCGCACACTCGGCCACCGCCGGATGGGACGCGACGACGGCTTCGATGCTGCCCGTCGACAGGCGATGTCCGGCAACGTTGATGACGTCGTCGGAGCGACCGAGGACGAAGACGTAACCGTCGTCGTCGAGGTAACCCGAGTCACCGGTCAGGTAGTAGCCGTCGAAGGCGGCCAGATACGACTTGCGATATCGCTCCTCGTCGCGCCAGAGTCCGGCGAGAGTTCCTGGCGGCAAGGGCAATTCGATGACGATGTTGCCCTCCTCCCCCGCGGACAGACGTCGTCCCTCGGCGTCCACGACACCCACCCGGTAGCCCGGAACCGGCACCGTCGGGGAGCCCGCCTTGATCGGCATCGGCTCCAGGCCACGCAGATTGGCGGCGATGGCCCAACCGGTCTCGGTCTGCCACCAGTGGTCGACGACCGGGACCCCGAGGGTACGGCTCGCCCATTCGAACGTGTCCGGATCCAAACGCTCGCCCGCCGCGAACAGGGTGCGCAGCGATGAGACGTCGTATTCCCCCAGTTCCCTGGCGTCCGGGTCGGCCTTGCGGATCGCGCGGATGGCGGTCGGTGCGGTGAACAGGGCGTTGGCCTTGTGGTCGGCGATGACCCGCCAGAATGCCCCGGCATCGGGCGTACCGACCGGCTTGCCCTCGTACATGACCGTCGTCGCTCCGACGAGCAGCGGTCCGTACACGATGTAGGAGTGGCCGACGACCCAGCCCACATCCGATGCCGTCCACCACACGTCACCCGGTTCGATGCCGTAGATGTTGCCCATCGACCAGGTCAGCGCGACCGCGTGACCGCCGTTGTCGCGGACGACGCCCTTGGGTTTTCCGGTCGTCCCGGACGTGTAGAGGATGTAGAGCGGATCGGTGGCGGCCACCGGCACGGGTGCCACCGACTCGGCCTCCGCAATGGCGTCATCCCAATCGAGCCAACCGTCGTGATCGGCTGCCGCACCGGAGATCTCGGGCCGATTCTTGACGATGACGGTGTTCGGCGGACTCGCCGCCAGCTCCACCGCCCTGGCCACCATGGGCAGGTACTCGACGGTGCGGCCGGGTTCGAGACCACCGGAGGCGGTGACCACGGCGACCGGTTCGGCGTCGTCGATACGGGTGGCCAGTTCCGGTGCCGCGAATCCGCCGAAGACCACCGAGTGCACCGCGCCGATCCGCGCGCAGGCGAGCATCGCGATCGCCGCCTCCGGGATCATCGGCATGTAGATCACCACGCGGTCGCCCACGCCGACGCCGCGACCGGCCAACACGCCTGCGAAGCGGGCGACCTCGTCGCGCAGTTCGGTGTAGGTGAACGTGCGGGTCTGTCCGACCATGGCCGAGTCCCAGATCAGCGCTGCCCGGTCACCGTTGCCTGCCTCGACGTGGCGATCCAGGGCGTTGTACGCCGTGTTCAGGGCGGCGTCGGGGAACCACCGATAGAACGGTGCGGCCGAGTCGTCGAGGGCGCGGGTCGGCGGAGTCGTCCAGTCGACACCTCGGGCGGCCTCGAGCCAGAACGTCTCGCGATCGTCGCGTGCCTGCGTGAACGCCTCGTCGTATCGCCCCATCGCCTTACCTCTCAGTCGCCGGCCGTGCGCCTTGTCCGGCTACGAGATTAGCGAGGTGACCGTTGCCGTGGAGTTGGTTCCTCGCGGCCACCAGGTCGGTCGTGGCAGCGGCCGAGGTGACATGCCGACGTCACCGGACAACCATCAGTCGAGGTATTTCTCCACCACGTCCGCCGACCGCACGGCCGCATCGTCGGGATCGGAGCCCGCGTCTCGTTTCGCCTGCCGTTGGCGTAGCAGATCCCAGCATCGGTCCAGCGACACCTCGACGTCGGCCAGGCGGCTGTTTTCTTCGTCGCGAGAGATCTCGCCGCGCCCGAGTTGGCTGCGCAGCTCGTGTTCTTCGGCGATCAGTTCACTGATGTGGTCATGGATCGACTTGTCGGTGGCCATGCGCTCCACGGTAGCCCCGCCCGCCGCACCGAATCCCGTTTCGCAGCAAGAGTCCGTGCCATGCGCGGGTTGTTGCTGCGGAAACGGCGCTCGGCCCTCAGTAGAGGTGTTTGCGGAACTCCTTGTCCGCGTATGCCTTCTCCAGTTCGTCCTCGTCGACCTCGGGGACGAGCGCCTTGATGATCTTGGCTGTCGACGGCAGGGCGTCTGGGGCCCACGTCTCGGGCCGCCACAGGTCGGAGCGCAGGAACGCCCGCGAACAGTGGAAGAAGACCTCCTGCACGTCGATCTCGAGCGCCAGGATCGGCCGCTGGTCCTTGACGGCGAGCTCGTCGAAATAGTCACCGTCGTCGACGATCCGGGCGGCCCCGTTGATCCGCAGGGTGTCGCCTCGCCCGGGGATGATCGAGATGATGCCCGCATGCGGGTTCTCGAGGACGTTCAGATGGCCGTCGACACGACGGTTCCCGGGGCGTTCGGGGATCGCGATGCGATTACGGTCGATGACGTGGACGATCTTGCCGGCCGGATCGCCCTTCGGTGAGACGTCGAGGCGTCCGCTGACGTCGGAGGTCGCCAGAAAGATCATGGGGGTCTGGGCCAGCCAGTCGAGATGAATCGGCCGCAGTTCGGGCAGGACTTTCTTGACGACCTGCTCGTGCGGGTGGCCGACGATGGCACGCAACTGTTCCTCGGTGGTGATCTCCACGGGGTTCATCGTCTCATCCGGACCTCATCGCACCGCGTGGCCGGTCGGCCACTCACCCGTCCGCGACCCGCTCGTGGCGCGACCTGTGGGTTAAAGGCCAAAATGTGTGTATGGAACCCCGGATTTCCGGGGGCTGACCTCGGGTGATGG